>NZ_PPPT01000245.1 GCF_006483445.1 Bradyrhizobium guangdongense
AGCCCGGGCATGACGACGGGTCGTTGTGCGTCCTACGCGATCGTGTTGACGATGCCGTCCTCGGCGCGGAGCGCTGCACCATTGGTGGCCGACGCTTCCTTGGACGCGGCGTAGACCACCAGCTGCGTAGGGTGGGCAAAGGCGCGCTTGCGCCGTGCCCACCATCTTGTCCACAGGTCTGACAGACGTGGTGGGCACGCTTCCGCCTTCGCTCTGCGAGCTGCGGCGGTCGCTTTGCCCACCCTACGATGTTACGATCCGCGATCGGTCGATCCGACCGCGGAGACGAGCTGAATGAGCATCTGGACGACGAAACTTGCAACGGCCGCGGCGTTCGCGGCAGCCGTGCTGACGGGCACCCTCGCCCATGCGGACGGCTATCCCGAACGCCCCCTGCAACTGATCTGCCCGTTCCCGCCGGGTGGCGCCTCCGACGTGGTGGCCCGCATCATCGGCAGCGAGCTCGAGACCCGGCTCGGCAAGCCCGTCATCATCATGAACCGCCCCGGCGGCGGCACCACGATCGCGGCCAAGGAGGTCGCGCGCGCGGCACCCGACGGCTACACGCTGTTCTTCAGCTCGAACTCGACCTTCACCCTGCCGGCCGCGGTCAAGGAGAGCGTACCTTACGACGCCGCGAAGGACTTTGAGCCGCTCGGCCAGGTCGGCAAGATCACGCTGGCGCTGGTCACTTACCAGGACAACCCGGTCAAGGATGTGGCCGCGCTCGTCGCGGAGGCCAAGGCCAACCCCGACAAGCTGTCGCTGGCGTCGTTCGGCGTCGCGACCGTGTCGCATTTCGCCGGCGAGCTGTTCAAGTCGAGCGCCGGGATCAAGATGGTGCACCTGCCCTACAAGGGCAGCGCGCCGGCAATGAACGATCTGATCGGCAAGCACATCCAGTATCACGTCGACACCGTGATCGCCGTGAAGCCGCAGATCGAGGCCGGCACGGTGAAGGTGCTCGCGGTGTTCTCGGGCAAGCGCACGCCGTTCCTGCCGGACGTGCCGACGCTCGCCGAGCTCGGCTATGGCAGCATCGACTTCTCCTCCTGGGGCGCGGTGGTCGCGCCAAAAGGCCTGCCGCCGGCCGTGCGCGACAAGCTGACGGCGACGCTGGAGGAGATCATCAACAGCCCCGCCGTCATTGAGCGCTTCACCAAGGTCGGCTTCGAGCCGGGCTTTGCCCGCTTCGGCGACTGGGCCGGCGCGGTGACCAAGGAGACGGCGGAGATGAAGCAGATCGCGCAGACGGCCGGGATCAAGGAGGAGTAGCGCGGCGGCGTTTTGGTGTCTCGTAGGGTGGGTTAGCCTTGCGATTGCGCGAAGCGCAATTCGCTGGCGTAACCCACCTCTTTTCTTTCCGCATCGAGAGACGTGGTGGGTTACGCCGCGCGGACTGCGCTTCGCGCAGCCGCACGGCTAACCCACCCTACCGGTCGTCAAAAAAAACGGCGCCCGAGGGCGCCGCTTTCTCAAAACTTCCCTGCCGTCGGGCTTACGCCGCTTCGGCTTCCTTGGCCTGCACCGGACCGGAGTCCTGGCCCTTGGCGTCGACGTCGCGATCGACGAACTCGATCACGGCCATCGCGGCGTTGTCGCCGTAGCGGAAGCCGGCCTTGATGATGCGGGTGTAGCCGCCCTGGCGGTCCTTGTAGCGCGCCGCCAGCACGTCGAACAGCTTCTTGACCTGGTCCTTGTCGCGCATCTCGGAGATGGCCTGGCGGCGCATGGCCAGCCCGCCCTTCTTGCCGAGGGTGACGAGCTTCTCGACGATCGGACGAAGCTCCTTGGCCTTGGGCAGCGTGGTGACGATCTGCTCGTGCTTGATCAGCGCAGCCGCCATGTTGGCGAACATCGCCTTGCGGTGCTCGGCGGTGCGATTGAGCTTCCGATGAACCTTGCCGTGACGCATTTTCTTAAGTCCTTACTTCTGTACTGCCGCGACGGTTCGTCGGACATGTTGCTCAGGTGGGCTGCCTGCGTTCGCCCAATAAAAAATCGTGGCCGGATGTCTCCGGCCACGACGGTGGAAAAGATCAGTAGTGATCCTCGAAGCGCTTGGCGAGCTCGTCGATGTTCTCCGGCGGCCAGCCCGGCACTTCCATGCCGAGATGCAGACCCATCTGGGCCAGCACTTCCTTGATCTCGTTCAGCGACTTGCGGCCGAAGTTCGGGGTGCGGAGCATTTCCGCCTCCGACTTCTGCACGAGGTCGCCGATATAGACGATGTTGTCGTTCTTCAAGCAGTTGGCCGAACGCACCGACAGCTCGAGCTCGTCCACCTTCTTGAGGAAGGCCGGGTTGAAGGCGAGATCCGGAATGATCTCCTGCGTGACTTCCTTGCGCGGCTCTTCGAAGTTGACGAACACGTTGAGCTGGTCCTGCAGGATGCGGGCGGCGTAAGCCACCGAATCATCCGGCGTCAGCGCGCCGTTGGTCTCGATCGTCATGGTCAGCTTGTCGTAGTCGAGGATCTGGCCCTCGCGGGTGTTCTCGACCTTGTAGGAGACCTTGCGGACCGGCGAGTACAGGCTGTCGACCGGGATCAGACCGATCGGCGCGTCCTCGGGCCGGTTGCGCTCGGCGGGCACGTAGCCCTTGCCGGTTGCGACCGTGAACTCCATGCGGATCTCGGCGCCCTCGTCGAGCGTGCAGATCTGGAGGTCAGGGTTGAGCACCACGACGTCACCCACGGTCTGGATGTCGCCGGCGGTGACCACGCCCGGGCCGGACTTCTTCACGACCATGCGCTTGGGGCCTTCGCCCTGCATCTTGATCGAGATGTCCTTGATGTTGAGCACGATGTCGGTGACGTCCTCACGGACGCCAGCGATCGAGGAGAACTCGTGCAGCACGCCGTCGATGTGCACCGACTGCACGGCCGCGCCCTGGAGCGAGGACAGCAGGATGCGGCGCAGCGCGTTGCCGAGGGTCTGGCCGAAACCGCGCTCGAGCGGCTCGGCGACGATGGTCGCAAAGCGCGTCGGATCGCTGCCAGGCGAGACCTGGAGCTTGTTCGGTCGAATCAGTTCTTGCCAATTTTTCTGGATCGTCACTGTTTCACCCATACAGGCCAGTCAGTTTGAGGCATCAAACACTGGCGTTGGAGAAAGGCCGCGGATCATTCGCGCGGCTTCTTGCAAAAGTCATCGCGGGCGACGATGCGCCCGCAACTTGGTATCAAACGCGGCGGCGCTTGCGCGGCCGGCAACCATTGTGCGGGATCGTGGTCACGTCGCGGATCGAGGTGACGGTGAAGCCCGCAGCCTGCAGCGCGCGGAGCGCCGACTCGCGGCCCGAACCGGGACCGGCGACTTCGACTTCCAGCGTGCGCATGCCATGCTCTTGCGCCTTCTTGGAAACGTCCTCCGCAGCGACCTGCGCTGCATACGGGGTCGACTTGCGCGATCCCTTGAAACCCATGGTGCCCGCCGACGACCAGGCGATCGTGTTGCCCTGCGCATCGGTGATGGTGATGGTCGTGTTGTTGAACGACGAGTTCACGTGCGCGACGCCGGAGGCGATGTTCTTGCGCTCACGACGGCGAACGCGGGTGGCTTCCTTGCCCATTGATGACCTTTCCTGTGATCTCAAACGCCGCCGTAATGCCAGCGGCTACACCTGTGGAACGAAAGGCGCGTGGCGAACCGAGGATCCCTCTGTCGCCACACGCCACAACTGAATTGCGAAAACTTACTTCTTCTTGCCGGCGATCGCCTTGGCCGGACCCTTGCGCGTGCGCGCATTGGTGTGGGTACGCTGACCGCGCACCGGCAGACCGCGACGATGACGCAGGCCGCGATAGCAGCCGAGGTCCATCAGACGCTTGATGTTGATGCCGACTTCACGACGCAGGTCGCCCTCGACGAGATAGTCGCGGTCGATCACTTCGCGGATCTGAAGCACTTCGGCGTCGGTCAGCTGGCTGACGCGGCGATCCTCGGGGATCTTCACCTTCTCGATGATCTCGGCGGCGATCTTCGGACCGATGCCATGGATGTACTGGAGCGCGATCAGGGTGCGCTTGTTGGTCGGAATATTTACGCCGGCAATACGGGCCACGGCCTTCTCTCCTGTTGCCGATCCTCGTCAGGACCGGGCTTTAAGTGCTTGTGTTCTCGGGCAGGTGTTCACAAACGCGAACACGACGCCCACCCCCGGTCTTCCTGGGGCCCGGCATCGTCTGAAACTATCCGACTTGGATGCGGGGCTTATTAAGGGATTCCCGGGGGTTTCGTCAACCGCTGCTAGCGCTTAGCTCGCCTTTTCGTGACCTTTTTTGGGGCCTTTTTGGCACCCTTTTTCGCGGCCTTCTTGACGGTCTTTTTGGCGGCCTTTTTCACGGCCTTCTTGGCGGCCTTCTTGGCGGCCTTGGCTGGCTTCTTGGCCGCTTTTTTGGCCTTTTTGGCGGGCTTTTTTGCCGTTTTCGCCGCCTTGGCGGCCTTTTTGGCCCCCTTCTTGACGGGAGCGGCCTTCGCCGCACTCCTGGCGTTGGTCTTGGGTTCGACCGCGCCCAGCGCCAGAAGCAGCCTGTGGATGGCCCTCGTCACCTCGTCAATGGCCATCATGCCGTCGACGGTCGAGAGCTTGCGGCGCTCGGAATAGTAGTGAATCAGCGGTTCCGTCTGGCTGCGGTAGCTGGCGAGGCGCTTGGTGAGCACCTCCGGCGTGTCATCCAGCCGCACCTCCTCGCCGCGCTCGCGCATCTGGGCGACGCGGGTCTCAACGCGGCTCAGCAGCGCGCTCTCGTTGACGCGGAGCTCGATGACGCCGTCGAGCTTGAGGTGCTTCTGCTTCAAGAGATCGTCGAGCGCCTCGGCCTGCGGCACGGTGCGCGGGAAACCGTCGAGGATAAACCCCTTCTTCGCGTCCGGCTGGTCGATCCGGTCGGAGATGATTCCGACCACGACGTCGTCGGGCACCAGCCCGCCGCCGGCCATGATCTCCTTGGCCTTCAGCCCGACCGGCGTTCCGGCCGCCACCGCCGCGCGCAGCATCTCGCCGGTCGAGAGCTGGACGATGCCGTAGCGCTGCACCAGAAGTTGCGCCTGGGTCCCCTTGCCCGACCCCGGCGGTCCCAGAAGTATAATTCTCATCGGCGTTCGTCCCCCGCATTGGTGAGCGACAGGTCGCGCACCTGTTTTCGTAGATCAAGAACAGTGCAGACCACGATCAGTGCCGCACCACCATTGATGATCATACTATAAGGCAGCCCGATCCCGTAAAGCTCGAAGACCTCCGGAATCAACAGCACCGACGTCAGGTAGACGGCTCCGACGACGGTCGTCAATGACGCCACGCGATCGATTTGATCGGCCGTCGCCTCGCCCGGCACGACACCCGGAACTGCACCGCCATACCGGATAAGCGATTTGGCCGTGTGCTCGGGATCGACGACATAGGCCGTGTAGATGAAGGCGAGCACGAAGACCGCGGCGGATCCGAGGATCATGTGCAGGGGCGCGCCAAACTTGAGCTGCTTGTAGGCGCTCTCGATCAAAGGCGCATCGGCACCATAGACGTAGGTCAGAACGGCCAGCGGCAGAAACCAGAGCCAGGGCGCTACCGTGGTCGGCACCAGATAGCCGGCGCTGTTGATCTTGATCGGAAGCACCGCCGACCGCGCCGGCAGCACGCGATCCCCGATCTTGCGTCCGGCAAAGTCGACGCGGACATTTCGCCGCGCGCTCTCCACGACGACCATGATGGTGACGGTCGCGATCCAGAACGCGATGTGCCCGAGCACGAGGCCAGACGAGATCGCGCCGCTCTGCAACAGGCTCGCGATGCCGGCGATGTCGGATGGAAGCGAAACGATGATGTTGACGCTGAGGATCAGCGCGATGCCGTTGCCGATGCCGTGGCGGGTGATCAGCTCGCTCAGCCAGACCAGGAAGAATACGCCGCCGACCATCGAGACGGTCGCGGTCAGCACGAAGCCGCCGTCGGGATTTGGGACGACGTTCGGGATATCGCGAAGCGCGGTCGCGATGCCGTAGGCCTGGAAGGACGCGATCAGCAGCGTCAGGATCAGCGTGTAACGGGCGATCCTGCGTCGGCCACGCTCGCCCGATCGCGCGAGCGAATTCAGCCTGCCCCACGCCATCGCGACCAATTGGACGAGAATCGCGGCGCTCAGATAGGGAATGAGGTTGAGGCAGATGATCGATAGGCGGGTTATCGCACCGATCGCCGCCGGGCCGCCCGTCAGCCAGTCGCCCGGGCGAAGCCCCGGGAGCAGGACATGAGTGCCAAACCTGAAAAGAAGCAGCGCGCCAATCGTGAAAGCGATCCGGCGCGCGAGCTCCCTCGTCATCTACGGCGGCCCCTCAGCTTCGACTTCCTGATCAGCCCTTCATACTGATGGGCGAGCAGGTAGCCCTGAACCTGCGCCACCGTGTCCATGGTCACGCTGACCACGATGAGCAGCGACGTGCCGCCAAAATAGAACGGCACCGAGGCGTAGGAAATCAGGATTTCCGGGATCAAGCAGACGATCGCAAGGTAGATCGCGCCAACCACGGTGATACGCGACAGCACGTAGTCGATGTATTCGGCAGTGCGCTCGCCGGGACGGATGCCCGGGATGAAGCCGCCATGCTTCTTCAGATTGTCCGCGGTCTCGGTCGGGTTGAAAACGATCGCGGTGTAGAAGAAGGCGAAGAACACGATCAGCGCGAGATACATGATCAGGAACAGCGGACGGCCGTGGCCGAGCTGCGTCGTGATCCACTGGAACCATTCCGGCCCCTTGCCCGCGTTGAAGTTCGCAACGGTGGTCGGCAGCAGCAGCAGCGAAGACGCGAAGATCGGCGGGATCACGCCCGAGGTGTTGAGCTTGAGCGGCAGATGCGAGGACTGGCCCTCGAACATCTTGTTGCCGACCTGGCGCTTCGGATACTGGATCAAGAGCCGGCGCTGGGCGCGCTCGACGAACACGATGAAGGCGATCACGGCAACCGCCATGATGATGACGACCAGGATCAGGCCGGTCGACATCGCGCCCTGACGGCCGAGCTCGAGCATGTTGGCGAGCGCCGAGGGCAGCTCGGCGACGATGCCGGACAGGATGATCAGCGAGATGCCGTTGCCGATGCCGCGCGAGGTGACCTGCTCGCCCAGCCACATCAGGAACATGGTGCCGCCGGTCAGCGTGATCGTGGTGGACAGGCGGAAGAACAGGCCGGGGTCGCTGACGACGTTGCCGGCGCCCTCGAGGCCGACGGCAATGCCGTAGGACTGGAACGCGGCCAGGATCACGGTCAGGTAACGCGTGTACTGGTTCAGCAGCTTGCGGCCCGCCTCGCCTTCCTTCTTCAGCGCCTCAAGCTGTGGCGAGACGGTGGTCAGGAGCTGGATGATGATCGACGCCGAGATGTACGGCATGATGTTCAGCGCGAAGATCGCCATGCGGTGGATGCCGCCGCCGGCGAACATGTTGAACATGCCGAGGATGCCGCCCGCCTGCGAACGGAACACCTGCTCCCAGATGTTGGGATCGATGCCGGGCAGCGGGATGTAGGTGCCGAGCCGATAAACGAGCAGCGCACCCAGCGTGAACCAGATGCGCTTCTTCAGTTCGTCGGCCTTGGCCAGCGCACCGAAATTGAGGTTGGCTGCAAGTTGTTCCGCTGCAGAGACCATATTGGGCTTTCTCCCGCCGCCTTTTGCGCCGTCATGCCCGCGACGATCTGGACACCCGGCAGACGCCGGACATTATCTGGTGCTCGGCAGCGATAAGTCCATCGTCAAGCACGCGAAAAGGCCCGCAGGGTGCGGGCCAATGACGCAGTTGTTACGCCGCCTCGCCTTCGTCCTTGGGGGCAGCGAGGATCTTCACCGAACCGCCGGCCTTCTCGACCGCCGCGATCGCCGACTTCGTGGCGCCGTGCACCTCGATTGTCAGCTTGGCCTTGAGCTCGCCGCGGCCAAGCAGCCGCACGCCGGCCTTGGAACGGCGCAGCACGCCGGCCTTCACCAGGGCCTCGGCGTTCACGACGCTGCCGGCCTCGAGCTTCTTGGCATCGACCGCATCCTGGAGCCGGTCGAGATTGATCTCGGCGAACTCGACGCGGAAGATGTTGTTGAAGCCGCGCTTGGGCAGACGGCGATGCATCGGCATCTGGCCGCCTTCAAAACCTTTGATGCGCACGCCCGAACGCGCGGTCTGGCCCTTGCCGCCGCGGCCGGACTGCTTGCCCTTGCCCGAACCGATGCCCCGGCCGACCCGCATGCGCTTCTTGCGCGAACCGGGATTGTCGGCGATCTCGCTGAGCTTCATCGCCCTTCTCCTTATTACTTCCCGTCGACGATACGAACGAGATGGTGAACTTTTTCGATCATGCCGCGGACCGCCGGCGTGTCCGGCAGTTCGGCGACGCGGCCGATCTTGTTGAGCTTGAGCCCAATCAGGGTCGAGCGCTGCGAGTGATGGCGGCGGATCGCGCTGCCGATCTGCTCGACCTTGATGGTCTTTGCGGCCTTGGCCATTGTGGTCTACTCCGAAAAGATTCCGTTAGTCAGCAGCCGCCTCGGCATCGCCGCCGACGCGGCGGGACTGCAGAGTGGACACCTTGATGTTGCGGCGCGCTGCGACCGACCGCGGCGAATCCTGATGCTTCAGCGCGTCGAAGGTCGCGCGAACCATGTTGTACGGGTTCGACGAGCCGATCGACTTCGCCACCACGTCCTGGACGCCGAGCGTCTCGAACACGGCGCGCATCGGGCCGCCGGCGATGATGCCGGTACCGGCGGGAGCTGCACGCAGGTAGACACGGCCCGCGCCATGACGGCCGGCGATGTCGTGATGCAGCGTGCGGCCGTCGCGCAGCGACACGCGGGTCAGGTTGCGCTTGGCCGACTCGGTGGCCTTGCGGATCGCCTCGGGCACTTCGCGCGCCTTGCCGTGACCGAAGCCGGCGCGGCCCTTCTGGTCGCCGATCACGACCAGCGCTGCGAAACCGAAGCGCTTGCCGCCCTTGACGACCTTGGCCACGCGGTTGATGTGGACGAGCTTGTCGACGAACTCGCTGTCGCGCTCCTCGCGCTCCTTGCGGTCACGTCCGCCGCCGCGTTGATCGCGTCCACCACGTTGTTCGCGTTCTGCCATTTTTCCAATCCTTCAGAGGCTTACGCCTCAATCCTCAAATTCTGTTAGAAGCTCAGCCCGCTCTCACGCGCCGCGTCGGCCAGTGCCTTGACGCGCCCGTGATAGAGGTAGCTGCCGCGATCGAACACGACTTCCTTGACGCCCTTCTCCGCAGCGCGCTCGGCCAGCAGCTTGCCGACCGCCTTCGCCGCATCGATGTCGGCGCCGGTCTTGCCGCCGTCGCGCATCGACTTCTCGAGCGAGGAGGCCGACGCCAGCGTCTCGCCCTTCAGGTCGTCGATGACCTGGGCGTAGATGTGCTTGGACGAGCGGAATACGGACAGGCGCGGACGGCCGCCGGCGGAGCGGCGCAGCTTCAGCCGCACACTCCGCTTGCGCCGGGCATTCGTAACCTTGGCTTTCGACATGACCGGCTCCGTTACTTCTTCTTGCCTTCCTTGCGGAAGATAAATTCGTTGGCGTACTTCACGCCCTTGCCCTTGTAGGGCTCCGGCGGACGGTAGCTGCGGATCTCCGCGGCAACCTGGCCGACGCGCTGGATATCGCTGCCCGAGATGTTGATCTCGGTCGGCTTCGGCACGGTGATCGTGATCCCTTCCGGGATCGTGTAGACCACGTCGTGGCTGTAGCCGAGCGCGAGCTGCAGGTTCTTGCCCTGCATCGCGGCGCGGTAACCGACGCCGGTGATCTCGAGCTTCTTCTCGAAGCCCTTGGTGACGCCCTCGACGAGGTTCGCGACCTGGGCGCGAGCGGTGCCGTACAGGGCACGCGCACGATTGGTCTCGACCCGCGGCTGGACCTTGACCTGGCCGCTCTCGAGCTTCACTTCGACGTCGTCATGGACGACGAACTGAAGCTGGCCCTTCGGCCCCTTCATCTTGACGGTCTGCCCGTCAACGGTCGCGGTAACGCCCGACGGAACCGCCACCGGCCTTTTGCCAACACGTGACATGGATCAAAAATCCTTCTCAGAACACCGTGAAGAGGACTTCGCCGCCCACATTCGCGTCACGCGCGTCGTGGTCGGCCATGATCCCCTTCGGCGTCGACAACACCGAAATGCCGAGTCCGTTATTGACCCGCGGCAGGTTCTTCACCGAGGCGTAAACACGACGCCCGGGCTTGGAGACCCGCTCGATCTCGCGGATGACGGGCTCGCCGTCGAAATACTTCAGCTCGATCTCGATCTCGCTGCGGCCGGAGGTGTGCTCGACCGTGGCGTAGCCGCGGATGTAGCCCTCGTTCTTCAGCACATCGAGCACGTTCTGGCGCATCTTGGAGCCAGGCGTGGAGACCTTGGTCTTGGCACGCATCTGCGCGTTGCGGATGCGGGTGATCAGATCGCTGATTGGATCGTGCGTAGACATCTAACCGACCCTCCTTACCAGCTCGACTTCACGAGGCCAGGGACCATGCCCTTGGAGCCCAGGTCGCGCAGCGCGATGCGCGACAGCTTGTTCTTGCGGTAGTTCGAGCGCGGACGGCCCGACAGCTCGCAACGCAGGCGGATGCGGGTCGCCGACGAGTTGCGCGGCATTTCCGCCAGCTTCAACGTCGCAGCGAAGCGCTCCTCCATCGGCAGCTTCTTGTCGGCGATGATCGCCTTCAACCGCTCGCGCTTGGCGGCGGCGTTCTTCACCATCCGCTTGCGCCGGTTGTTCTTCTCGATTGAACTCTTCTTTGCCATGCTTGGCTCCTGGGTATCCGCGTTTGAGAGGCTGCTTGTCAGCGACTCACTGCCGGAACGGGAAATTGAAAGCGGTCAACAAGGCCCTCGCCTCTTCGTCGGTCTTGGCCGTGGTGCAGACGGTGATGTCCATACCGCGGGCCTCCGTGACCTTGTCGAAGTCGATCTCGGGGAAAATGATGTGTTCCTTGATGCCGAGCGAATAGTTGCCGCGGCCGTCGAAGCTCTTCGGGTTCAGGCCGCGGAAGTCGCGGACGCGCGGCAGCGCGACGTTCACCAGGCGGTCGATGAACTCGTACATGCGGGCCTTGCGCAGCGTGACCTTGCAGCCGATCGGCTGGTTCTCACGCAGCTTGAAGGTCGCGATCGCGATGCGCGAATAGGTCACGATCGCCTTCTGGCCGGCGATCTGCGTCAATTCGGCAGCCGCGGTCTCGGCCTTCTTGCGGTCGTTGACGCTGTCGCCCACGCCCATGTTGAGCACGACCTTGTCCAGTCGCGGCACCTGCATGACGTTTTCATAACCGAACTTCTCGGTCATGACCGTGCGAATCTTGCTGTCGTATTCCGCGCGCAGGCGCGGGGTGTAAGCGGCCTCAGCCATCGATCTCAGCTCCCGAGCTCTTGGCAACGCGGACCTTCTTGCCGTCCGCATGAATCTTGAATCCGATGCGCGTCGGCTTTCCGTCCTTGCCGAGATACGCGATGTTGGACAGTTGGACCGGCGCCTCTTTCGAGATGATGCCGCCCTCCTGGGCCTGCGTCTGCTTCTGGTGACGCTTGACCATGTTGATGCCGCGCACCAGAGCGGTGCCGGCGTCCGGGCGGACCTCGAACACCTCGCCGGTGCGGCCCTTGTCGCGACCGGTCAGAACGATGACCTTGTCGCCCTTGCGGATCTTCGCAGCCATCACAGCACCTCCGGCGCGAGCGAAATGATCTTCATGTGGTTCTTGGCGCGCAGCTCGCGCGGCACGGGCCCAAAGATACGGGTGCCGACCGGCTCGGCCTGGTTGTTGATCAGGACGGCGGCGTTGCGGTCGAAGCGGATGACCGAACCGTCGGCACGGCGGATGTCCTTGCGGACCCGCACCACCACGGCCTTCATCACGTCGCCCTTCTTCACCTTACCGCGCGGAATCGCTTCCTTGATCGACACGACGATGATGTCGCCCACGGTGGCGTAACGGCGCTTGGAGCCTCCAAGCACCTTGATACACATGACACGGCGTGCGCCAGAATTGTCGGCCACGTCGAGGTTGGTCTGCATCTGAATCATTGATGCACCTCGTCCTCTTCCTATTTGCGCCAGCCCAGCCGGCGCTCAACATTTCCCTGAAGTCAGTCGGTGAGAGCCGACAGATCAGGCGCTTTTCTTGTGTTCGCCCCGGATCACGATCCAGCGCTTCAACTTCGAAATCGGCTTGGTTTCCTCGATCCACACCATGTCGCCCGGCTTGAACTGGTTGTTCTCGTCGTGCGCGTGGTAGTTCTTCGAACGGCGGATCGTCTTCTTGTAGATCGGATGCGTGAAGCGGCGGTCGACCCGCACCACGACGGTCTTGGCAGTCTTGTCGCTGACGACCACGCCTTGCAAAGTACGTTTCGGCATATTCGTAAGCCCCTTACTTCTTCTTCGCGCGCTTCTGCGCGGCGACGGTCTTGATCCGGGCGATGTCACGGCGGGCCTCGCGCAGGCGCGAGGTGTTCTCGAGCTGCCCGGTGGCGCGCTGGAAGCGCAGGTTGAAGCGCTCCTTCTTCAGGTTCAGGATGGCGTCATCCTGCTGGTCGGGGCTCATCGCGCGGATGTCTTCGATCTTCATCTGGGCCATGGCCATTACTCCGCAATGCGCTCGACGAAGCGCGTCTTGATCGGCAGCTTGGCAGCGGCCAAGGTCAGCGCCTCGCGTGCGGTCTGGTTGTTGACGCCGTCGATCTCGAACAGCACCCGGCCCGGCTTGATACGCACGACCCACAATTCGGGCGAGCCCTTGCCGGAGCCCATGCGGACTTCCGCCGGCTTCTTCGACACCGGCACGTCCGGGAACACTCGGATCCAGACGCGGCCGGCACGCTTCATGTGACGGGTCAGCGCGCGACGGGCGGCTTCGATCTGGCGCGCGGTGACGCGATCCGGCTCGGTGGCCTTGAGGCCAAACTGGCCGAAGGCCAACGTCGCGCCCGAAGTCGCAACGCCGTGGATACGGCCCTTATGCGCCTTCCGGAACTTCGTTTTCTTAGGTTGCATCATGGCTTTAAGCCCTCAATTCCTGTCCTGGCTTCAAGCTGCGTCGCGACGCGGCCGGCCACTGCCGCCACCACCGGTCTCGCCTTCAGCCATCCGCTTGTCCTGGGCCATCGGATCGTGCTCGAGGATCTCACCCTTGAAGATCCAGACCTTGACGCCGCAGGTGCCGAAGGTCGTGAACGCGGTCGCAACGCCGTAGTCGATGTCGGCGCGCAGCGTGTGCAGCGGCACGCGACCTTCGCGGTACCACTCCATGCGCGCGATTTCCGCACCGCCCAGACGACCCGAGCAGTTGATGCGGATGCCTTCCGCGCCGAGACGCATCGCCGACTGCACCGCGCGCTTCATGGCGCGGCGGAACGCGACGCGGCGCTCGAGCTGCTGCGCGATCGATTCGGCGACCAGCGTGGCGTCGAGCTCCGGCTTGCGGATTTCGACGATGTTGATCACGACGTCCGACGAGGTGATGTCGGCGACCTTCTTGCGCAGCTTGTCGATGTCGGCGCCCTTCTTGCCGATCACCACGCCCGGACGGGCCGAGTGGATGGTGACGCGGCACTTCTTGTGCGGACGCTCGATCACGATGCGGGCGACGGCCGCCTGCTTGAGCTCCTTGTGCAGGATCTCGCGGATCTTGACGTCCTCGTGCAGCAGCTTGCCGTATTCCTGCTTGCCCGCGAACCAGCGGGAATCCCAGGTCCGGTTGATGCCGAGACGCAGACCGATCGGATTGATCTTTTGACCCATCGTATTCTCCTGCGCCCTTACGCGGCCGCTTCGGCTTCGACCTGACGAACAATGATCGTCAGTTGCGAAAATGGTTTGTAGACACGGCCGCGCGCGGCCGCGGCCGCTCGGGCCGTGTCTACAAACCAT
>NZ_PPPT01000246.1 GCF_006483445.1 Bradyrhizobium guangdongense
GGTCTCGGCGGCGTCCATCAGGCGCTTGCCGAGGCCGAGCCCGCGCGCGGAGGGTGCGACCCAGAGGCGCTTGATCTCGGCGAAGCCGTAGTCCGTTCCCTTCAGCCCGACGCAGCCGAGCGGCAAGCCATCCGACATCGCGACGATAAAGGTTCCGCGCGGGCGGACCATGTCCTTGGCATCGGGATCGCGCGACAGCTTGACGTCAAAGCCCTGTTTGAAGCGGCGGGCGAGCTCGCCATAATATTCGCCGAGGCAGTAGCGCGCCTCAGACGCGCGCGGGCTCATTTCGGTGAGCTCGGTCCTGACGTCGCCGAGCGCAGACGCGATCATGTCCATCGCGGCCAGCAGCGCCTCGCGCTTGGCATGGCGGGCGAGCAGGGCGTCGGCCTGCGCATTGGAGATCGCTTCATACGCCCTGAACTCGCCGGCGCCCGCGCGCGTCAGCTTTGCGACGCGGCGACGGGCGTCGTCGGGATGCGCGGATGTTTCGATCATGCCTTCGTCTTCGAGGCTGCGCAGCAGGCGGCTCATCAAGCCGGAATCGAGGCCGAGATAGTCGCGGATCTCGGCCACATCGGAACGCCCATGGCCGATGGCGTTAAGGACGCGCGCCGCACCGAGCGGCCGGCCGCGGCCGAGGAACGAATGATCGAGCGCACCGACTGCTGAAGTGACGGCACGGTTGAAGCGGCGGACGCGGGCGATGGCATCGAGCATTTATCTGACTTTAGTCAGATAATATCCGTTGTCAATCGTGAGCGGGTGGTGCGGCGTTCCGGCCTCGACGTGACAAGCGAAATGTCCGAGACAGGATTTTCTGCCCGCAATGCCCGCCGTTGGAGTTCCCCCTGGAAATGCCGTCCGTCGATCGTCCGGCCACAAGGCTCGCGACGCGTCTGTCGTTTCTCGTCGCCGGCTTCGGCATGGCCTGCTGGGCGCCGCTGGTGCCCTTCGCCAAGGAGCGGCTGGCGGTCGACGACGGTGTGCTCGGCCTCTTGCTGCTCTGCCTCGGCATCGGCTCCGTCGCGGCGATGCTGCTGACGGGCGTGTTGAGCGCGCGCTATGGCAGCAAGCCGATCATCGTCGCGGGCGGGCTGGGTCTTGCCGCCATGCTGCCGTTCCTCACCATCGCAAGCACGCCGGTCACGCTCGCCGTGACACTGCTTGCTTTCGGCGCCGCCCTCGGCTCGATCGACGTCGCCATGAACATCCATGCGGTCGAGGTCGAGCGCGCGGCGCCGCGGCCGCTGATGTCGGGCTTCCATGCGCATTTCAGCATCGGCGGATTCATCGGCTCGGCCGCGATGACCGCGCTGCTGTCGCTGCACGTCGACGCGCTCGCCAGCAGTCTGATCTGCGCCGCGCTGATGGTGATTGCGATGCTGATCGCCTGGCCGCGCCTGCTGCGCGCCGCGCAGGCGCACGAGGGGCCGCTGTTCGTGCTGCCGCACGGCATCGTGCTGCTGCTCGCTGCTCTCGCGGCCATCACTTTCCTTGTCGAAGGCGCCTTGCTCGACTGGGGTGCGCTGTTCATCGTCGGCGCGGGACTCGTGAAGGACGCGCAAGGCGGCATCGGCTACATGCTGTTCTCGATTGCGATGACAGTCGGCCGCCTCGGCGGTGACGCCTTCACAGCGCGCGTCGGCGATCACGCGACGCTGGTTTGGGGCAGCTTGCTCGCGATCGCAGGGTTCGTGCTTCTGCTGCTGGCGCCGGTCGCAATCCTCGCCATGGCCGGCTTCGTCCTGATCGGCCTCGGTGCCTCGAACCTGGTGCCGGTGCTGTTCCGCCGCGCCGGCGCGCAAACCGTGATGCCCACCGGCCTTGCGGTCGCCTCGATCACGACAGCCGGTTATGCCGGCGTTCTGCTGGGCCCCGCCGGCATCGGCTTCGTTGCCAAGATTGCGGGACTCACCTCTGCATTCGCCATGCTCGCCGTTCTCATGGCCGCGGTCACGCTGTCCGCACGAACAGTCACGAGGAAAGCCTGATGGCGTTACTTGGCGAGCGTCAGCAGCGGTTTGCTCTTGTCGACGAAATAGGTCGCAAGCTCGCTCGCCGTGACGCTGCCGGGATTGCGTGCCGCATGCACAGTTCCGGCCGGGATGAACAGCACGTCGCCGGCTTTCAGCGTCACCGGCGGCTTGCCGGCCACCGTGTATTCGAGCGCGCCTTCGAGCACATAGATGATCTCTTCGCCGGGATGGGAGTGATTGGGAAAGGCGACGCCCGGTTCGAGCGCGACGCGGACCTGGATCGCCTCGCGCCCGGGTACGCTGAGGTCGTGCCGTTGCAAGTCGGTTCGCGTGACGCCGCTCGGCTGCGCGAACGCCAGTTGGGGCGTCAAAGCGCTGCCGGCGATGAGTGCGGCGATTGCGATGGTGCGGATCGTCTTGGTCAGAATGCTGCTCATGTTAGCCTCCTTGTGGGGCGAGAGATGAATCTGCGTCGGGGCGGGCCCGCCTGTCGGCAGGCCCTGCAATCCCGTTCACGCGAGGGTCGTGGTCACGTCGATGTTGCCGTGGACCGCCTTGGAGTAGGGGCAGATGCCGTGCGCGGCTTCGATCAGCGCCTGCGCGACCTCACGGTCCACACCGGGAACGGTCACGTTGAGGCGGGCTCGCAGGAAAAAGGCGCCTGCCGAATTGTTGAGATCGATCTCGGTATCGACAGAAGGCGGGGACGCAAGCTTCACCTTCTTCTGCTGCGCGGCGAGCTGGATCGCGCCGAGATAGCAGGCCGACCAGGCGGCAGCGAAGAGCTGCTCGGCGGCCGGATGCGGCTCGGGCAGCTTGATGTCGACGAAGCCGTCGCTGGAGCGGGCGGCACCGTTCGGTCCTGACGTGACGTGGGTCTTGCCGGTGTAGAGAACCTTGGCGGTCGTGGTCATGGCGAACTCCTCTGGTTGGTCATTTATATCGCATCCGATCTAATCGGATACGTTTCGAAGTAGACCTCCCACCCAATCAAGTCAAGCTCTTCCGATTTAATCGGATACGATATATATAGAGTCCGTGTTCACAAGATCCGGAGGTTCCCGTGACCCGTTCACCGCAGGCCAAGGAGAAGGCCAAAGAACACCCCAAAGGCCGAAAACTGTCCAATTTCCTGTGCTTTGCGGTCTATTCGGCC
>NZ_PPPT01000247.1 GCF_006483445.1 Bradyrhizobium guangdongense
CAAGAAGGAGAAGATGACGGTCGGCAAGAAGACCGGCACGTTCGAGGTCGCCTATCCGGATTCGCTGGTCGGCACCGACTCGCACACGACCATGGTCAACGGTCTCGCCGTGCTCGGCTGGGGCGTTGGCGGCATCGAGGCGGAAGCCTGCATGCTCGGCCAGCCGCTGTCGATGCTGCTGCCCAACGTCGTCGGCTTCAAGCTGAAGGGCGCGATGAAGGAAGGCGTCACTGCCACCGACCTCGTGCTGACCGTGACGCAGATGCTGCGCAAGCTCGGCGTGGTCGGCAAGTTCGTCGAGTTCTTCGGCCCCGGCCTCGACAACCTCTCCGTCGCCGACAAGGCGACGATCGCCAACATGGCGCCGGAATATGGCGCGACCTGCGGCTTCTTCCCTGTCGACGCCGCCGCGATCGATTACCTCAAGACCTCCGGCCGCGCTGCGCCGCGCGTCGCGCTGGTGCAGGCCTATGCTAAGGCGCAAGGGCTGTTCCGCACCGCCAAGTCGGCTGATCCCGTGTTCACGGAAACGCTGACGCTCGATCTCGCCGACGTCGTGCCGTCGATGGCCGGTCCGAAGCGTCCCGAGGGCCGCATCGCGCTGCCCGCGGTCTCCGAAGGCTTTTCGCTCGCGCTCAGCAATGAGTACAAGAAGGCCCAGGAGCCGGCGAAGCGCTTTGCCGTCGAAGGCAAGAAATTTGACCTCGGCCATGGCGACGTCGTGATCGCCGCCATCACCTCCTGCACCAACACCTCCAACCCGAGCGTGCTGATCGGTGCGGGCCTGCTGGCGCGTAATGCCGCTGCGAAGGGCCTGAAGGCAAAACCGTGGGTCAAGACATCGCTCGCCCCGGGCAGCCAGGTGGTCGCGGGCTATCTCTCGGATTCCGGCCTGCAGGCCGATCTCGACAAGGTCGGCTTCAACCTGGTCGGCTTCGGCTGCACGACCTGTATCGGCAACTCAGGTCCGCTGCCGGAAGAGATATCGAAGTCGATCAACGACAACGGCATCGTCGCTGCCGCCGTGCTCTCGGGCAACCGCAACTTCGAGGGCCGCGTCTCGCCGGACGTGCAGGCGAACTACCTCGCCTCGCCGCCGCTGGTCGTCGCGCATGCGCTCGCCGGCAGCGTCACCAAGAACCTCGCCGTCGAGCCGCTCGGTGAAGGCAAGGACGGCAAGCCGGTGTACCTGAAGGACATCTGGCCGACGACGAAGGAAATCAACGCCTTCATGAAGAAGTTCGTGACCGCGTCGATCTTCAAGAAGAAGTATGCCGACGTGTTCAAGGGCGACACCAACTGGCGCAAGATCAAGACGGTCGAGAGCGAGACCTATCGCTGGAACATGTCGTCGACCTATGTGCAGAACCCGCCCTACTTCGACGGCATGAAGAAGGAGCCGGAGCCGGTCACCGATATCGTCGAGGCGCGCATTCTCGCGATGTTCGGCGACAAGATCACCACCGACCACATCTCGCCGGCCGGTTCGATCAAGCTGACCTCGCCCGCTGGCAAGTATCTCAGCGAGCACCAGGTGCGCCCGGCCGACTTCAACCAGTACGGCACGCGCCGCGGCAACCATGAAGTCATGATGCGCGGCACCTTCGCCAACATCCGCATCAAGAATTTCATGCTTAAGGGCGCGGATGGAAATATCCCCGAGGGCGGTCTCACCAAGCACTGGCCGGACGGCGAGCAGATGTCGATCTACGACGCCGCGATGAAGTACCAGCAGGAGCAGGTGCCGCTGGTCGTGTTCGCCGGCGCCGAATACGGCAACGGCTCCTCGCGCGACTGGGCTGCCAAGGGCACGCGTCTGCTCGGTGTGCGCGCCGTGATCTGCCAGAGCTTCGAGCGCATCCATCGCTCCAACCTGGTCGGCATGGGCGTGCTGCCGCTGACCTTCGAGGAAGGCACGTCGTGGTCGTCGCTCGGTCTCAAGGGCGATGAGAAGGTCACGCTGCGTGGTCTCGTCGGCGATCTCAAGCCGCGCCAGAAGCTGACCGCGGAAATCGTCTCCGGCGACGGCTCGCTGCAGCGCGTTTCGCTGCTCTGCCGCATCGATACGCTGGATGAACTCGACTACTACCGCAACGGCGGCATCCTGCACTACGTGCTGCGCAAATTGGCCGCGTAAACGCGGATTTGTGAACGATGGCTCACTGCGAAGTGAGTGGCGACTTCGGGGAAGGCGGCCTATCAACGGGCCGCCTTCGTGCGTTTCGCGGTGCGATCCGAACGGGCCCGGGCGGTGAAAGTACCGCGCCGGACGGTCGATTGTGCTGTGTTCGCGCGCTGCCAGCAGGGCAAATCCGTAAGACTACGGTGACCAATCCGGCATAAAATCCTTACATGAGCTACGGTATGCGGCGTTCAACATGGCAACAATGATGGCTACTCGTCTCTCGCGTTGGTCCGGGGCCCTTTGGTCGGGTGCACTGGGCGTCTGTGCCATCATCGCCGTCGTCAGGCCCGCCGATGCCGATCCGCGCGCCGTGGTCGAGCTCTTCACCTCGCAGGGCTGCTCCTCCTGTCCGCCCGCCGACAAGATCATCGGCGAACTCTCCGCCGATCCTTCGATCATCGCGCTGAGCATGCCGATCGATTACTGGGACTATCTCGGCTGGAAGGACACGCTCGCGGACTCGCGCTTCTCGGCGCGCCAGCGTGCCTATTCGCGGATGCGCGGCGATCGCGACGTCTACACGCCGCAGGTCGTCGTCAACGGCTCCGCGCATGTCATCGGCAGCGATCGCGCCGGCATCGAAAGCGCGATCGGCAAAACAGCCAAGAGCGATTCCGTGATGAGCGTGCCGGTGACGATGTCGCTGGCGGGTCGTCAGCTCAACGTCTCGGTTGCCGCCGGCAAGCTGCCTGCGGGATCGCATGGCGAGGTCTGGATCTGCTCCATCACCAGGGCGGTGCCGATCTCGATCTCGCGCGGCGAAAATCGCGGACAGCAGGTCACCTATCACAACGTCGTGCGCAACCTGCTCAAGGTCGGCGACTGGACCGGCAACCCCGAGAGCTGGACCGTGCCGCTGGAAAACCTGACGCGCGACGGCGTCGACGGCGCGGTGGTCTACGTCCAGGACGGCACGCGCGACAAGCCGGGCCCGATGCTGGGGGCGGCGTACACGTCGCTGCACTGAATCAGTCGCAGCACTCTAGGCCTCAAGCTCCGCTGTCATGCTCCGCGAAGGCGGGGCATCCAGTACGCCGCAGCTTCTCCGCATTGCTTCAAAGTCTCTGGAATACTGGATCGCCCGGTCGAGCCGGGCGATGACACCGCATGTGGCGATGCACGCGCGCAATGAGGGGGAGAAAAGGTCGTGTCGTCGAGCAACGTCCCGACACAAACAAAAAGGACCAACTCGCGTTGGCCCCTCTCGTGCGAACAGGCCCGATCCTGACGACCCCGGGGGGCTGGGGGCTGAGGAATCCGGAACCGAAAGGACCGGGCCAACGCACACGAATCTTTTCGCAGTGCAGGGCGGCAGGCGCTAGGCGGAAAAGCGGCCAGACTGTGATTCCTGCTAACGATCCCGTGACGGTATGTCGCTTGCCGGTTCCACAGCCCAAAGGTGCGGTCAAGACGCGAATTGAACGCGCGCGGCAAGTCCGCCTCTTGCGGCCGTTCCAGGTTGGCGCAATCATGCAAACGTCATGATCCAGGGCACGGGGACTTTGTGCGGGCTCATGGCGCGATGCGACAGGAGGCGCTCCATGAGTCTGATATCGGAGGATGCCGATCCGAGCGAGCAGCGCGCAGTGGCGCGAAGCGCCGCTGCGAGTTCCCCGCCCAATCGGGTGACGTTCAACCGCCTCGAACTGAACCGGATCCTCAATCTCTACGGCCGCATGGTCGCCGACGGCGAGTGGCGCGATTACGCCATCGACTTCCTCAAGGACCGCGCCGTGTTCTCGGTCTTTCGCCGCGCCTCCGAGGTGCCGATCTATCGCATCGAGAAAGATCCGCGGCTCGCGCGCAAGCAGGGCATGTACAGCGTGATCTCCGCGACCGGCCTGATCCTGCGCCGCGGCCACGAGCTCGACCGCGTGTTGCTGGTGATCGACCGCAAGCTTGCGGTGGTGTAGCAGCTCGCTCAGACGCCGGGCAAAGGCGCAACGCGCCGTGCCCACCATCCATCCGCGGAAACTAAGCGGTGGGCACGCTTCGCTTTGCCCACCCTACGAGAGCTACCTATTTCGTTGGCACCGTGCTGCCGCCCTCGCCCAGCTCCCGCTGCATCATCACCGTGTCCAGCCAGCGGCCGAATTTGAGGCCGACATTGGGATGCGTGCCGATCATCTTGAAGCCGCATCTGGTGTGCACGCCGATCGAGCCGGCATTGGCGGAGTCGCCGATCACGGCGATCATCTGGCGAAAGCCGCGCGCCTCGCATGCGACCAGCAGCTTTTGCAGCAGGATCAGGCCGATGCCGCGGCGATGGAATGACGGGTCGAGGTAGATCGAGTTCTCCACCGTGAAGCGATAGGCGGGCCGCGGCCGGTAGGCGCCGGCATAGGCATAGCCCGCCACGCGCCCGTCGAGATGAGCCACGAAATAAGGATAGCCGCCATCCATCAGTGCCCGATAGCGCCGCGTCATCTCGGTGAGATCGGGCGGCTCGAGCTCGAACGTTGCGGTGCCGTGGCGGACAGCGTGCTCGTAGATGGCGGTGATGGCGGGAAGGTCGGCCTCGGTGGTGGGCCTGATTTCAGGTGCGGACATGGGGGAAGATTAGAAGCTTCCTCCGGGCTCGGAAAGAGGCAGCGCCGCTTCCACACCGGCATTGCGAGCGCAGCGAAGCAAACCAGAAATGCATTCGAGGAGGGACTCTGGATTGTTTCGCGGAGCCTGTCATCGGGTCGCGCTTCGCGCGGACCCGTTGGCTCGCAATGACAAGCGGGAAGAGCATTCCCCAACAAAAACCCCGGCCTCGCGGCCGGGGTTGGTGTCGCTCACGCGCTTCCTGCGGTTAGTCTCGTTGGCCGAGCAACTGCAGCAGGAAGGTGAAGATATTGATGAAGTTCAGGTAGAGCGACAGCGCACCGGTGATTGCCGCGCGTTCGGCGATTTCGCCGCCCGCCGATGCGTAGCCGTAGATGTAGTCGTTCTTCAGGCGCTGGGTGTCGTAGGCGGTGAGGCCTGCGAACACGAGCACGCCGATGATTGACACGACGAACTGGACCAGCGAGCTGCCGATGAAGATGTTGACCAGCAGCGCGAGCGCGATGCCGATCATGCCCATGAACAGGAACGATCCCATTCCGGTCATGTCACGCTTGGTGGTGTAGCCGTACAGGCTCAGCGCGCCGAAGGTGGCCGCGGTGATGAAGAACACCCGTACGATCGAGGTGTGCGTGAACACCAGGAAGATCGACGACAGCGAGATGCCCATGAGTGCCGAGAACACCCAGAACAGGATCTGTGCGGTCGAGGGCGCCAGGCGGTTGATGCCCGCCGAGATCACGAACACCATCGCGAGCGGCGCCAGCATGAACAGCCACTTCAGCGGGCCGACATACATCGCGTAGCCGAACTGCGTCAGATAGGCGTTGCCGAATTTCATGGCGGCGCCCGACGGGTCGTTGGTCACGGCCGCCATATAGACGCCGAGCGCGGCAAGGCCGGTAATGGCCAGGCCGATGCTCATGTAATTGTAGATGCGCAGCATGTAGGCGCGCAGTCCGGCATCGACCGTCGCGGCGTCAACGCGCCCGGCGGCCCGGCCGAAAGGAGAAGCGTAGTTACGGTCTAGGTCCGACATGGTCGAATTCCCGTTGGTTGTCCGGTCTGGCACTAGGGTCCCCGCGCCGCCCGGTTCGTCAAATTCTATCCCGGATACCAATGCCAGCCGACATTAAATTTGGCTAACATTCGGTGGTCCGACACCCGCTCGATATGTGGGAAACTAACACATTCGCTGCAAGCGTCCACGCGCGGCTGAATGTCGCCCTCGGGGGTGCAATCCGAGCGAGCAGTCGTGGTTAACCCGGAAAACCGCGGATTCGCCGCGTCCCGGGTGCCGCGTCGCAACCCGCTTCAATTTGTCACAAATTCCGCAACACCGTGGCGGGCTTCTGGTTCAATGCCAGGAGCGTCCCGGCGAGCCCCAGGCCGACGGTGACGACGAGCGCGGAGGCGACCACGCCGGCAGCACTTCCGACCTGCCAGACGAAGGTCAGCGTCATCAGCCGCGTGACGATCATCCAGGCCGCGATGCTGCCGGCGAACACGCCGAACACCGCGGTGGCGAGACCGATCAGGAGATATTCGAGCGCATAGGCGCCGAGCAGCCGCAGCCGCGTTGCGCCCAGCGTCTTCAGGATCACGGCATCATAGACCCGATGGCGATGGCCGGCGGCAAGCGCGCCACCCAGCACCAGGATCGCGGAGATCAGCGTCACGGCGCTGGCGCCGCGGATCGCGAGCGCGAGGTTGGTGACGACGGAGCCGACCGTTTCCATCACCTCGCGGACGCGGACGCTGGTCACCATCGGATAGGCGTCCGCCACCTGCTTGATGATCTTGCCGTCGCCGGTTGCATCGCCATTGGCTTCGGTGAGCGTCGCGATATGGGTGTGCGGGGCGCCCTTGAAGGCGTTCGGCGAGAACACCAGCACGAAGTTGATGCCGAGCCCCTGCCAGTCGATGTTGCGAAGGTTGCTGATCTTCGCCGGAATGTCGCGGCCGAGCACGTTGACGACGATCTCGTCGCCGATGGCGAGACCAAGCCCGTCGGCGATCTTCTTCTCCATCGAGACGAGCGGCGGGCCGGCATAGTTGGCGCCCCACCATTCGCCCTCGATCACTTTCGAGCCCTTTGGCAACTCGCTCGTATAGGTGAGGCCGCGGTCGCTCTGCAGCACCCATTCGGCATCGGTCGCGGGCTTCAGCTCCTCGGCCTTGACGCCGCGCGCGGCGACGATGCGCCCGCGCAGCATCGGCACGTCCTCGACCTTCGCGCCCGGCGCGATTCCGCGCAGATAGGTGTCGAATTGCCCGGCCTGCGCGCTCGGAATGTCGATGAAGTAGAACGACGGCGCCCGGTCGGGCAGTGCTGCCAGAAACTGCCGACGCAGATTGCCGTCGATCTGGGTGATGGTGACGAGCACGGTGAGCCCGAGCCCGAGCGACAGCACCACCGACGGCGTCAGCGCGCCGGGCCGATGGATGTTGGCGATCGCCAGCCGCAGCATCGGCAGCCGCGTGCGCGGCAGTTTTCGCGCGATCGTCATCAACAGCGCGGCGATGCCGCGCAGGAGAGCAAATACGACGACCGAGGAGGCCACGAACACCGCGGCGATGCGTTTGTCGTAGGACAAGCCGATCACGACAGCGATGAGGAGCGCGACCACCACGGCCATGAAGGCGAGGTAGCGCCAGCGCGGCCGGTGCCATTCGGTGCTGATCGTGTCACGAAACAGGGCTGCGACCGGCACGTCATGGACGCGGCCGAGCGGCCACAGGCCGAATGCGAGCGCCGTGAGCAGCCCGTAGACGAGGGACAGCGCGAGCTCGTCGGCATGCAGCGCCGGCACCACCGGCAGCGGCAGCAGCTTTCCGAACATGCCGACGATCGCAAACGGCATCGCCGCCCCGAGCGCGAGCCCGATCACCGAGCCGATGCCGGCGAGCAGCAACACCTGGGCGAGATAGATGCCGAACACGTCGCGCCCGGTGGCGCCGACCGCCTTGAAGGCGGCGATCACCTCGAGCCGGCGATCGATATGGCTCTTCACCGCATTGGCAACACCGACGCCGCCGACCAGGAGCGCGGCGAGGCCGACAAGCGTCAAAAACTGCGTAAAACGGTTGATGTTGCGTTCGAGCTGCGGCGAGGCGTTGGAGCGGCTGCGGATCTCCCAGCCGGCCTGCGGCGCGGCATTGCGCGCATCGCTGATGAAGGTCTCGGTCGCGCGCTCGCTGTTGGCGAGATCAGGCAACTTCACCCGGTAGACCCAGCGCACCAGGCTGCCCGGCTGCAGCAGCCCGGTCGCGCGCAAGCCCGCCTCACTGATCAGGAAGCGCGGGCCAAAGCCGATGCCGCCGGCGAGCTTGTCGGGCTCGGCCTCGACGGTGCTGCGGATTTGGAAGCTGGCATTGCCGATCGTAACGCGATCGCCGTTCCTGAGGCTGAGGCGCGCGAGCAGCGTCGGATCGGCGGCCGCGCCGAACGCACCGTCGCGCTCGGCGAGCAGGTCGGCGAGCGGCATCGGCGGGGACAACGTCAACTGCCCGAGCATCGGATAGGCGTCGTCGACCGCCTTCATCTCGACCAGCGCGAGCTTGCCCTCGGCGGAACGCGCCATGCCGCGCAAGGTCGCCGCGATCGAGACCGTGCCGCGCGAGCGGAGGAAGGCGACCTCTTCGGGTTTTGCCTCGCGCTGGAACAGCACGAAGGACGCATCGCCGCCGAGTAGCGTGCGGCCTTCGCGCGCGAGCCCGTCGCTGAGGCTCGCCGACACCGAGCCGACACCGGCGATCGCCATGACGCCGAGCGCGATGCAGGCGATGAAGACGTAGAAGCCGCGCAAGCCGCCGCGCAATTCACGCAAGGCGTAACGGATCGACAGAGCGGCCGCGCGATTGCGCGTAAACGGATCGGCGGCGACGCTCATGAGCTGACGGTCTGCGTGTCGATGCGGCCGGAGCGCAGGCGAATCACGCGGTCGCAGCGATGCGCGAGCGAGGAATCATGCGTCACCAGCACCAGCGTCATGCCGCGCTCGGCATGCTTGGTGAAAAGCAGGTCGACGATCTGTTTTCCCGTGGCCTCGTCGAGATTGCCGGTGGGCTCGTCCGCGACGAGGATCGCCGGATCCGGCGCGAGCGCGCGCGCCAGCGCAACGCGCTGCTGTTCGCCGCCCGAGAGCTGCGATGGATAGTGATGCAGGCGATCGCCGAGTCCGACGGATTTCAACTCTTCGGCGGCGCGCGTTGCCGCATCCGGATTGCCGGCGAGCTCGAGGGGGACTGCGACGTTCTCCAGCGCGGTCATGGTCGGGATCAGGTGGAACGACTGGAAGACGATGCCGACCTGGCGGCCGCGGAAGCGCGCGAGCGCGTCCTCGTCGAGGGCATTGAAAGGCGTGCCCGAGACCACCACCTCTCCGCTATCAGGACGCTCCAGCCCCGCCATCACCATCAGCAGCGTGGATTTGCCCGAGCCTGACGGGCCGATCAGGCCGATCGCCTCACCCGAGCCGACGCGCAGGCTGATATCCTTGAGAATGTGAACGCGTGCCGCGCCCGTGCCCAGTGAGAGATTGACGTTGGCGATGGAAATCGTGTCCGGCGTCGTGCCTGACAGTGAAGAGGATTCGATGCGAGTGTCCATGGTCCGGTCATATGGCAACTCCGATAGCCCGGTCGAGAGGCGTTACGGATTCTTCATGCACATAGCCGTGTTGATACTCGCTTTGATGCCGGTTTTGGTGCCCGCTGCGCGAGCGCAGGAAAAGCCGGTCAAACTGGTCGTGCTCGGCGACTCCCTCAGCGCCGGGCTCGGTCTCCCGGCCCAGGATGCGTTCCCCGCCAAACTCAAAAAGGCCTTGCAAGACAAGGGCATGGCGATCGAGATGACGAATGCCGGGGTGTCCGGCGACACCTCCTCCGGCGGTCGCGACCGGCTCGACTGGTCGGTCCCCGACGGAACCGGCGGCGTGATCGTCGAGCTCGGTGCCAATGACGCCCTGCGCGGCCTCGACCCTGACGTCACGCGCGCGGCCCTGTCTGACATATTCGCGAAGCTGAAAGCGCGCGGCATCCCGGCGATGCTCTGCGGCATGGTCGCGCCGCCGAACTATGGCGCCGACTACGCGGCGCGCTTCAATTCGATTTATCCGGATATCGCCAAACAATACGGCGTGCCGCTCTATCCGTTCTTCCTCGAAGGCGTCGCGGCCGATGCAAAGCTCAATCAGGCCGACGGCATTCATCCGACGGCTGCCGGCGTCGACATCATCGTGAACAACATCATGCCCACGGTCGAGGCATTTCTCGGCACGATCGCTGAGCAACGGCGTTGAAATGCAGGCAGCGCTAACCCTAATTCCCAGGGTTTTCCCGGAGGAGGGCGGCCTAAGCTTCGCAGAGTCACATAACTGCGATAGGAATCAGGTTACCGGTGATTCGTCGCCGGCTCTAATTTGGATATGATCCCTTGCGGGGATCGTACCCAAGCATCGGGAGTGCGCAACGATGCCGCGTTTGTTCACGGGTCTGGAAATTCCGGCCGAAGTCGGCCAAACGCTTTCCAACTTAAGGGGCGGCCTTCCCGGCGCCCGCTGGATCGATCCCGAAAATTATCACGTCACCTTGCGCTTCGTCGGCGACATCGACGGCGTCACCGCCAACGAGATCGCCTCGATGCTGTTTCGCGTCGACCGCAAGCCGTTCGAGGTGAAGGTGCAGGGCCTGCAGAGTTTTGGCGGCCGCAAGCCCCGCGCAGTGGTCGCCACCATCGCGCCGAGCAAGCCGCTGATGGAATTGCAGGCCGAGCTCGAACGCATGATGCAACGCATCGGCCTCAATCCCGAAGGACGCAAATACATTCCGCACGTCACGCTGGCGCGATTGCACGACGCCTCCGACCAAGACGTCGCCGACTATCTCTCGCTGCGCGGCTACTTTCCGAGCAAGGCGTTCATGGCGGAACGTTTCGTGCTGTTCTCGTCACGCGCCTCGACTGGCGGCGGGCCGTATGTTGTCGAGGACAGCTACGAGCTGTGCGCGTGACGCTTTCACAGGCGTGAGGCGAGGTCAGCGCGGCAGTCCGCGTTCGTCATATCCGACAACTTCGTCCTGCGTTCGATAGTCGACCACTGGGAGCTCGCTCCGGCGCCGGCGGATCTCGGCCAAATCGTCCAACAAGGCGGCTCTATGATATTGGCTGCCAATCCGGAGCAGACGCTCCTCGATCGCTCGCTGCGTCGCCATCGCGATGGTCTCGCCGGTGATTTCGGCTAGACGCTGGGCCAAATGCTCGGTCTCGGAATCCTCGATGCTAAGAGCCATGCCAGTTTCCAGTTTCCTCGTCGCCTAGTTTACCTCAATCGCATTTGGGCAGAACCCGGCATGTTCTTCTTAACTTCTTGAGATTCCAAGCATACCCCTTATTCGTGGGTATGTAGGACCAAGCGCATACGCCGTTGCGCCAATAGATAGTTGCATTTTGCTCCCGTCTCTGGCGGTAAGAAGCCCCATGCTCTCCACCCAAAACTCTTCGTTCCGCGCGGAATATCAGGCGCAGGTTGATTCCGGCGCCATTGAGTCGGACCCGGCCCAGGCCGAGGTCGCGGAGGCCTATGCGGAGCTGGAGCAGCGGCTCATGGGCTACAAGCCGACCCGCAAGCAGGGCCTGCTCGGCCGCCTGTTCGGCAACGGCGACAAGGGCGAGACGCCGCGCGGGCTCTACATCCATGGCGAGGTCGGCCGCGGCAAGACCATGCTGATGGACCTGTTCTTCCAGCACTCGACCGTCGAGCACAAGCGCCGTGCGCATTTCCACGAATTCATGGCCGAGGTGCATGAGCGCATCTACGGCTATCGCCAGAACATCGCGCGCGGCGAGATTGCGGATGCCGACGTCATCGGTCTCACGGCGAATGCGATCTTCGAGGAGAGCTGGCTGCTCTGCTTCGACGAATTCCACGTCACCGACATCGCGGACGCGATGATCCTGGGGCGCCTGTTCGCAAAACTGTTCGAGCTCGGCACCGTCGTGGTTGCGACGTCGAACGTCGCGCCGGACGATCTCTACAAGGGCGGCCTGAACCGCGCGCTGTTCCTGCCCTTCATCGTGCAGATCAACGACCACATGGATGTGCTGCGGCTCGATGCGCGCACCGACTTCCGATTGGAAAAACTTCAGGGCGTGCCGATGTGGCTGACGCCGGCCGACAGCGAGGCCAATGCCGCGCTCGATCGCGCCTGGGCGAAGATGACCGGCAGCGCAAAGTGCAAGTCGCGCGACATTTCGATCAAGGGCCGCATCCTGCACGTGCCGTGCTCGGCGCATGGTGTGGCGCGGTTTTCGTTTGCGGATCTCTGCCAGAAGCCGCTCGCCGCATCCGACTACCTCAGGCTCGCGCACGACTATCACACCATCCTGGTCGACCATATTCCAGTGATGGATTTGTCCGAGCGTAACGCCGCAAAGCGCTTCATCACGCTGATCGACACGCTCTATGATAACGCTGTCAAGCTGATGGCGTCGGCCGAAGCCAATCCGGTGTCGCTGTATCTGGCGAGCGAAGGCAACGAGGCCAACGAGTTCAAGCGCACCTCGTCGCGCCTGATCGAAATGAGCTCGGAATCCTATCTGGCGCTGCCTCACGGCCGCAAGGATTCCACCGCCAGCGGCTCCACCAAGGGTCTGGTGGAGACTTAAGTCCTAATTTCTGCCTCCGCCGTCATTCCGGGGCGTGCGTTAGCGCGAACCCGGAATCCATTCATCAGCGGGCTCTGTTGCCCGATGGATTCCGGGCTC
>NZ_PPPT01000248.1 GCF_006483445.1 Bradyrhizobium guangdongense
TCGACGATCTCGTCGTGGTGGCAACGGCGGACGCGGTGCTGGTCTCGCGCCAGAAGGATGCCAACGGGTTGAAGCGCCTCGTGACCAAGCTCAAGACGGTCGCGCCAAAGGTGACCGAAGAGCATCTCAAGGTGCATCGGCCCTGGGGCAGCTATCAGTCCGTCGACAATGGCGAGCGCCACCAGGTCAAGCGCATCGTGGTGAAGCCCGGCGGGCGGCTGTCGCTGCAAAAGCACCATCATCGTGCCGAGCACTGGATCGTGGTCCGCGGTGCCGCCCGCGTCACCGTCAACGAGACCGTGAAGACGGTGCATGAGAACGAGTCGATCTACATCCCGATGGGCGCGGTGCACCGGATGGAGAACCCCGGTAAAATCGTGCTGGAGCTGATCGAGGTCCAGACCGGGTCCTATCTCGGGGAAGACGACATCATCCGGATTGAAGACGACTATCAAAGGTCGTAACAAATTGCTGAGCGATGAGGCCTAAGCGTCAGTAAACAACCGCTCAGCGGGTGATGGCATATCGCGACCTATCCCAATGTCACCTCGTGCGGCTTAGATTGACCTGATGCACAGGCATCATGGATCGGGCTTACGACCCACAGCTCTCTTGCTATGGGAAGAGGTGAGATCTGCATGTCAGACCACCACGCCTTTTCGTTACCGCGCCTGTGCAGTTGCTGGTGGTGCGCACGACACAATGGCACTGTGAATTCATCACTCACTTTGCGACCCAGCGCTCTTGGTTGAGCAAATTTGACGTGGTGTGGATCCGAAGGCGTTTGTTTGCAGATCAGGCATGGTTGTGCGCGTACGAACTGCAGATGCGCCTTGCTGCGCTTCCTTGGAATTTCCTTCGGGAAGGCAAGCGCCTCATCTTCCTCTCCGAGCGGTTGACCATCGCTCGGCGGTAGATCGCCAGGAGCCGCTTCTGTGAACTTGTTCTGGTACGCATTCTCGACGATGCGAGCGTCCGCTTCCACAAGTGTGTTCTTGACAGGCAGACTGGTCTTCGCCCAGGCGAGCAGTTCGTCGCTTGTTCCTAGAGAAGCAAGTTGGGCAATGAGCTGATCTCTCACGTCGGCGGATCTTTGGTCATTTAGAACGGATGGTCGGTTCCCGACGCCTCAGCGGCTTCATTTTCGGCCCCGGGCTTCTTGGCTCCGGAGGTGCGACGGGTCCAGTGTCGACATCGGGAGCATCCAGGTCGTCCTCTCCTGCAATTCCCACGAGCGCAAATAGCGCATAGCGACGGGCGTAAGTTAGCGCCGCTCCCATTCGGTGCGGCGCGTCGACCTCTTTGCCGTGGCAAACAGGCAGATCGGACGAAATCCATTCCCCGGACGAATGGGCGAGCAACGTTGTGAGATGGATCTGGCCCGTGACCTGTTCAAACCGGGTAGTCTGTATTGTTGCAATCTCCTGCTGGCTCAGCTTCTTGCGAACGATATCGAGACCGCTCGCGAGGGAGGCGTAGCGAAAGGTCCGGTCTTCCTCACGTGGAAAGGGCGACCGGATCGTGGCGGTGAGCGTCTTTTCCGGATTTGTGAGTTCGGCCTGGGCTTTTGCCAGGGCCGCGGCAATTGCGCCAATGCGCTCGCTAGACTGATGCACGGGGCGCCTCCAAAATCGCCTCAAAGCTGATCGCGCCCGACTTCGAACGCTTGGCCTTGATTCCGTGGCCGACGGCTTCTTTGGCATCCTCAGGGACGAGCTTCTTCAGCTCGGACTTGGCGAGTTCGTGCTCTCCATAAGCGTCGCGCGTGCGGAGGTAGGAAGCAGCGAGATCCGCCCAAGAATTGGACGCGGCCATGTCGACAATCTTGATTGCCTCCAGCCGCGGCCGTGGCGTCTCGATGCCGAACAGGGCTGGCGGCTCGCCGGTCTGGACGCAGCGCCAGAATTTCTTTTCGGCGGTCAGTAGAAGGTGCTGGTAAAGCGGGTCGGCGTGAACCTGAATCTCCACCCACTTCCCACCGCCTGTGATGATCGACAGGACCGCGGAACGAGCTGCGACCACCCACATGTTGTGCTGAAGCTGGGCCATGTGCTTGTCGGCGGCTGCCTCTTCGGAAAAATTCCAAGGCAGCATGAACTTGGCCTCATACACAGCGCCGGTCTCTTGAACGCGACCGTCCAGCGTTGCGCCCATCCATTTATGGATCGGGTGACGTACTTTCCGCTGGACGTCCGCCACCGTGTGGCCGCTCGTGCGCTCGTACCAGGTTCGGTTCAGGTCCTCGGTGATGCTGCCGAGCTGGACGATCAAGTCGCCGCTCAAGTCCTGGGGCAGGACTTCGCCGCGCTTCTCGCGCCACAGCCTGATCAGCTTGTCCTGATCGTCTCCCATGATGATCCGGGCGTCGGATCCGCCGATGAAAGTGCGCCTATCTGTATTCATGTTGCCCTCATTTGATATTATTTATATTAAAGCATATAAAATATATCGTAACGTAATTCAAGAGGGCAATTGAAGATTTTCTTCGCATGCTGCAAGCAGGCGCGCATGAGCATCACTGCTGCACAGTGCCGAGCTGCCAGAGGCCTTGTTGGATGGACCCAGCAGCAGCTTGCGGAAGCGGCTGGCATTGGCACAGTTGCTGTTCACCAGTTCGAGGCCGGCACGAGCCAACCACGGCGCGCAACGCTGGACGTTGTGCGAAGAGCATTTGAGACAGCCGGCGTGGAATTCATTGACCCAAACGGCGGTGGCGTAGGCGTTCGCTTCCGGCATAGGCACAGCTAGGCGGAGCATCGAGGCCGGTTTGGCAACGCAGAGTTAGCTACGTAGAACTAACGATCCTGCCTGGTGCGGCTCGAAGGCGTTCGAAACAAATCTAGATGGCTCACACCTAGAGCCTTAGCCAACTCGTAGACGGTGACAACCGTTGGATTTCTATTACCGGTTTCAAGACCGCTGATGTATTGCTGACTGAATCCTGAAACGAGGCTGAACTGTTCTTGAGTTAGCCCCTTCTCCTGCCTGATCCGCTTGACGTTTTGTCCAACGAGCTTGCGCATGTCCATGCGTAAAGGAAAGCGGACTACACATTTTAAGTTTATCAACTATATTATGTAGAGAGATTGCGAGAGGGGTGGGAGATTTTGGTGAAGCAAGTTTTGCTCTTGATATTATTCTGTAGCGTCGCAGCCGGCTGCGCGGTCCAGCGCGCCGTGGTGGCGCAGAGCGCCCAGGAGAAAATGGTCGGCTTGAGCAAGGAGCAGGTGCTGGCCTGCATGGGCCCGCCGGCCCAAAAGATGGCGGAGGGGGCGACCGAGGTCTGGTCGTACAACTCGGGCAACGACCGCGTCACCGCTGTTGGGAGTGGATACTCGCAAACCTCTAGCTCGTTGTCTGGCCAACATACCCGGGGAGGAGGATTTACCGCTGACGGCACTGCTACGACCATCAGTACAAGTTCGGCAACGGCAAGCCGTCGCTACTGCACCATCAACGTGGTGATGAGCGAGGGTCTTGTTAGCCGCGTCAACTATGCCGGCCCAACCGGCGGACTGCTCACGGGCGGTGAGCAATGTGCATTCGCTGTCGAGAACTGCACGCGATAGGGAAGGGCACTCTGCCATGAGCACGCTCGAATGCCCGCATTGCCACGCCACCAATCGCCGGCCCGTCTGCGGTCGTTGCAAAACCGTGTTGAGCGAGCCGCTGGAGGTCAAGCTCGCGTGGTACGTGTCGCGGTACCGCAAACCTGCTAGTGCCGCGGTCCTCCTCGCCGCGGGAGGATTGATCCTTTGGCTGCTCGGGCTTGCCGCCGACGAACCCCATAATTTCGTCGAATGTCAGGAGAAGGCCGCCCGGACGGCGCGTTCAAATGCTGCGATGCAGGTCTTGCTGTCCGCATGCTCATCGCGTTTCCGCTAGCTTGACGAAGCGGGCAGAAAATCCTGCCGGAGATCCCCAATTGGTCGTCAGTGTCTCGTCGGAACGCGAGAGCCAGCGTGCACGGCGTCATCCAGTTGAATGGCAATCTTGCGCGAAACTTCTTCATGTAGATTGACCCAGTCAACGGCGTCGCTCGGATAGTCGCAGGGCACGGGAGCTACAAGCCGCCTGACATTCGTGAGTATCCACGGGGTATTCCACTTCTCGGCAGCCTCGGGCCGGAGCATGTCGGTCGGTATTCTGTGCAAGTGGCGGGTCTCCAGCAAATGCCTTAGGGGCATGGTCCATCCGACCCCGGCGAGCGTAGCGACCCCACTGATGGTGTTCGTTCCCTCGCGTATCAAGGCAAAAGGACCGCGCATTTGAGTCGGCCCCGATCGCATTTCCCACGTCCTGTTGCCGTCAAGAATGAATCCAATCCAGGGATCGGCGACGATGAGGCCTTTCCGTATGTCCATGAAGCTGTCTCCTCTGTACGCTCGTCTTGGCGCGCTCCCGCGCCACGGAATCGGTCCGGTCTCGCGAGATTGGCCTTTTCAATCCGGGGCCCCATGCCGGCCTGCCATCGTCCTGGCATGGGCCCGCGAGGAATCGGTACGGCCGGAAGGTCCCTATTTCTCGTTCTCCTTCCATATTCGATCGACGATGAACTTTAGAATCGGGACCTTGACGCCTTCTGGCAAAGGCAGGGGCACAAAGTCTTCTCCGACGGCTTGAGCCAAAATTCGCATTCCGTCCGACCAGCCCAACAGTTCGATCATCGCCCTTGGATCGAGCCGCTTGTCGTACGCCCATCCCTCGAACACGTCGCCCAACAACACCAGATCCTCGCTTGAAAGAGCAAAGAGAGACGATGCTGGAGGCGTTGCATAGTATTGGCGAGTGGCTTCCGCGTCAGATGCGTCAATGGAGCAATCGAAAGGCTTTCTGTCCCGGACAAAACATCGAATTCCCGGTCTCAAGAGGCCCTCCCTCCGGCTCTTCTCTGCCTTGACTTCCAAGTCGCATAATTCAAGCACGGCGTTCAGCCGGGCTAGTAGCGATCGGCGCGTGTCGCGATGCGCCATTCGATATTCAGCCACCAGCGTGACGTATCTCTTCGCGCTAAAGAGGATCGCTCGATCCGATGCGGGCAAAGGGCTTGTCATCGTCGGTGCTCCGTCATGAGGCCGATCGATTGCGTGCAATCATGACGTCTCTTCGCTCAAAACAGGTCGTCAGCGTTTGCTAACGCGGGCCCACGACGTGCTCTCGATATGGATGTTCAACGGTACTGATGTGCGAGAGCCCCTTGGAAGACATGGTGTCGCGTTGTCGCTTTACCAGTCTCAACAATGGAAATTGATTTTGCAGTTCTGCGCCGGCCGCGTCTTTCACGGTCAGGAGCCGCGCCAAATCTTTTTCCTTTCAGGTGTTATGGATGAAGGCGAACGCAAGTGGAGAAGGCGTATCGAACTGTTGGAGAACACCCTTGAGGATCTGACCACGGGGAGCGGGAAAGCAGTCCGGAAAGCGGAAATGAGTGGGGAAGCGATAGGGAAGGGTTGGGAAGTGGTGGGGAAGGACTGGGGAAGTGGTGGGGAAGCGGTGGAGAATGGCCGTGGAAGCGGTGGGGCAGAACTGGGGAAGCAGTGGAGAAGGACTGGGGAAGGAGCGGGGAGGTGATGGGGGCGGAATGGGGAAGAGGTGGAGGGAGAGTAAGAGGAAGCAGGGAAGGGTTGGGGAAGCAGTCCGGAAGCTGTTTCGAAGTAGTGGGGAAGGGATTTTCGCGATGGACCGGACGAGCTTGCGCGCGCCACGCCTGACGCTGCCCAGGTAGCATACATTGCTACTGTCCAACCGAGCGGCTCAGACGTCGCATCGGCCTTTCGTCCAACTTTATCGGGCGTGACGCTTGTCGAGCTCGTTCAGCGTTCCCGCAATCCGCTTTCGACTTGGCGAGATGTGCTTGCGATCGCCGCCTCGGACATGCTGCCGAATTTCTGCTGGTTCAAGCGCAACGCCGCGACGCTGCGGAAGGGGTGATTTCGTCTGGATAGACAATGCCGCTATTCGCCAGTTTGCTTGGTCGTCGAGTGTCCTCATATTCGCGCGGGCCCAGTCTTCGTTCGAAGAAAACAAGGTCTTCGCTTGAAGAAAATACTTGGGATTTCCTTGTCGATCGCTGGACAGTGATTGCGAACTGCCTGATTCTCGATGCTCAAAGCTCGGCGGTCGAGGCGCAACCGGATGCAGCTTCTGAGCGCCCCTCCGCAAGCTCTGGGTGGCGACCGCAACTTGATATCCCCTCCAAGTTGATGGGCCATCCTCTCGAAAATCGGTAACCACTCTGTCTCGGTGCCCCCGCCGAAGACAATTTGTGAGCATCATGACTGCGATTGTTGACAAAGAGACCAGAACGTCGAAGCGGTATCGCAAACCGAATGCGCTCAAGCATGGAGCCTTCTCGTCCGTGGGACTGCTCCCTTGGGAAAGTCCGGAAGAGTTCGAGGAACTCCGCCGTGGGCTCATCGACCAATATCAGCCAAAAGGCCCTCTTCAGCAGGAGTGCCTGCGGGACATTGCTTCCTTGATGTGGCGCAAGCGTCGGGTCCAGCAGAAGCGCCTTCTCGAAGTCGCGGCCGCAATCGACCGGGTCGAAAACCGCGTTCTGTGGGAGGATCCCCCTCCGCTCTTCGACACCAATTCCGAGAAAATACAGTATCAACTTTTGAACAGGAGTCCCCGGCAGCCGCGTCCACAAGACGATTACGAGCAGCTTCTCGCATTTAGCGCCAGCCTGTTTCGTTCCATTCGAGGCTCGTTGCTGGATTACCTGACCAGGATGTTGCCCAAGGAGTTTGCAGACCACCTGGAAGAAAAATGTCCCAAGTCGAACTATGAAGACTCAGATGAATGGGTGGTTGCCTTAAAGCGCGAGGTTGACGACGTATTGTTGCCGATGGTCCGCGCGCGAGAACCCAAACCCAAGTACTACTACGAAACCGCCGCCAACCTTCTGACAGAGGATCGCTTGCTCGGTGATCTCGCAGTGGAGGAGCGGTTCGACGTGGCGATCGATCGCCTGCTGAAGCGCTTCTTCAGCCTGCAAATGGCGCACGACCTCAACGAGCGCAAGAAACCGAAGGAATTGACGATCAGTCCGCCGTCGGTCCAACTGCCGTCAGCAGATCCGAAACCCGCGGATCCTGTTACTTCCTGACGCATCGATCGGTTCGCAGCATTTGGGTGGGCGAGCCACAACCGCATCACGTGATGATCAATCCGCCGAAGCCTGTTTCGCCCTTCGTGCGAGCGACGCCAAACCAGACGCCAGAACAAGAACGTTGGCGGGGACGGACCGAGACTCCGCATCCGCGACTGGAATCAACCTCATCGAGGTTGATCACTGGATTGTAGCGAGAGTTGCAATCTAAAATTGTGTATGGGTTCAGGTGGTTGCGATAGAAGTTTCACTGACTGCAACCATCAGGCGCAGTTTCGACGAAATGAAGCGAGCAAGTATTGGGAGATAAGGACGTTTCCAGGTTCAACCGCGTCGGTTTTCGTCCCTGGTTTGCTCAAACTTAACCAACCAAGGGGACCGCAGGCCAGCCCTTACCTATCGTTCAGCTTCGACCGGCATCGTCACACCCGCTTGTCAGAGGGGAACGGGGTCATGTCACGGAACTGGATCAGCACGATGCTGGCTGCGGCATTTGCTGTGCTGTTTGGAGCCGCATCCGCTAACGCCACGCCGTCCTGCCTTCGCGATCACAAGGCCTTCAAGCTCGCGGGCGACACCATCGCATGGACGATGAAGCTCGCGCCCGGAGCCGATTGCATTTTGGGCCTGCGCTGGTCGACCATGCAGATCTACAAGGTCGAGGTGGTGGAGAAGCCGACGAGCGGCGAGCTCGTGCTGGTGGGGCCCGGTTTCCGCTACTACGCAAAGCCTGATTTCACGGGCACCGACAAGTTCACCCTTGTCGTCGTCGGTAAGAACCGTCACGATGAGGGCAAGTCCACGGTCGAGATCACCGTGTCGAGACCCAATCCTCCCGTCGTGGCGAGTGCTGCCGGTCACGAGTGATCGCCGCGAGAAGCGAGTTTCTCTGCGCTGATGCCTGACGACGTCCACGTTCTCCGCAGCGGCGGGCTCGCCGCAATCGTCAAATCCGACGGCGCCGAGCTCTGCTCGCTCAAGCATGATTCCGGACTCGAACTCATCTGGCAGGCCGGCGCCGCATGGCCGCGGCATGCACCGCTGCTGTTTCCGATCGTCGGTCGCCTCGCGAACGACGAGCTGCATCATCGCGGCCGGACCTATCGGATGACCCAGCACGGCTTTGCGCGCGACATGCGCTTTGCCTGGCTCGAGCGAAGTGCGACGCGTTGCGTGCTGGTGCTGGGCGACAACGATGCGACGCGCGAAAAATATCCCTTCGCATTTCGTTTGACGGTGACCTACAGCCTCGACGCATCGGGCATCGACACCGCCTTCGAGATCGTCAACACAGGCGACGAGATGTTGCCGGCCTCGCTCGGCGGGCATCCCGCATTCAACTGGCCGCTCCAGCCCGACCTTCGCAAGGAGGATTACGCGCTGACCTTCGCGCGTGACGAGGCGCATCCGGTTCGTCGTCTCGACGGCGGGCTGATGCGCGCGGTCGCAGGGCCGACGCCCGTTCGTGGGCGGGTGCTCCGGCTGTCCGAAAGCCTGTTCGTCAACGATGCGATCATCTTCGATCCCATCGACAGCACCTCCGTACGCTATGGGGCGGGCCAAGGGCCATGGGTCGAGATGTCCTGGACCGGCTTTCGCGAGCTTGGCGTCTGGTCAAAACCCTCGGGCACGCCTTTCGTCTGCATCGAGCCGTGGCGCGGTTACGCCAGTCCGCTGTCTTTCGACGGCGAGTTTGTCGACAAGCCTGGCCTGATGAAGATCGCGCGGGGCGAAGAGGAGTTGCTCATCTACCGGATTGCTGTTGGGGCTGACCGCACCACTTGACGTACAACTTTGGTCAGATCACGAACGGGAACTTCCTGTTCGTGTGACGATGGCAATCGATCGGCGCCGGCTTTGTCATCCGGCGCCGGCGTTGCGTTCAACGCTGCAGGTTGTTCTCAATAAATCTTGAAATGTAAGGTGGCTCACACGCCTCGCGGGTGGATCGCGTCATCGTCCGCGCCGATGTCGGCCGACTGATGACGCCGCATCGTTTCACCCAACCGCAAGGAGGCAACCATGGCCAACGCTGCAGACCGTGACGAGACCGTCCGCAAGTTCCTCAACTCGAAGGTGTTCGACTTCAACGCTTTCGGCAAGTTCGTCGCCGAGAACGGCACGAGCATCGCCAGCGCCAGCGACGGCGAATTCGGCTTCGTCATCGGCCATCGCTTCATCCGCTACTGCATTCCGCCGCAGGTGAGCGTGATCCAGGAGCTCGACCCGGCCGTGATGCGGGGCGAGGTCACCGGCGGCCGCTAACGCTGCCTGATCGTTCTAGCGCGGCCTTGCTGCCCAACTGGACCATCCGCTCAAGCACTCCAACAGAGGCGCCCATGCAGAACCCACGAGATCACAAGGTCGCGCTAGATCGCATGCCAACATCTGCCCCGCATCGAGCGGAGTTCCGTCAAAACCTCCTGCAGCGCCTGCACCTCGCCTTGCGGATTGCGGGACGCACCGTGCAGTTCCTCGGCACCGACGGGTTTGACGGATCGGATCATCCGGACGGAAATTTCGCCGCCGAGAAGCCGCTCGCGGAAACCGCGATGCTGCTCTACGTCGCCGGCCGGCACGCCGCCGATCCCGCTCTGCGCGATCTTTTCGACAAGGCGATCCACGATCTCGTTCCCCACGCCCGCTCAGAACGGATGCGGTGGGATATCGTGCGTTACCCTTCGGTCTGCCTCCAGCTCGCGACCCCGCATATCCTGCTGGGCAAACTTGGCCGCAGCGATGCCCGCTTCGACGCGTTGCTCGCCGAAAGCGCCACGGCATCCGTCAGCGAGAGCCACGAGGTGGTGCCATATCGCGAGCTCGAGCTGATGTGGCTCGAGGCGTTGTGGCGCAACGAGGCCCCGCGGCCGGGTTTTGTGGAGACCGCACGCAAGACGGCGCTCGGCCGCGCCATCGACCTCCTCAACGGCACGCGGGACGACGCCTACGCCCACACCCATGCGGCGATGTACTACACCGATTTCGGCAATTGGCAGGGCCGCCTGCCGCGCCCGGCGCACGAATTTCTCGACGAGTCCGCGTCCGTGCTCGCCCGCGCGCTGGTCATCGAGGACTATGATCTTGCCGCCGAAGCGCTGATGGCTTGGCCGCTGTTGTCGACGGACTGGAGTCCGGCGGCGGCATTCGGCTTCCGCGTCGTCGCGTCGCTCGAGGACAAGGTCGGCTTCCTGCCCGCGGGTCGCTCGGCGTCGAGCCAGCTCCTGCGCCTCGACGGCCACGACCGGACCAAATGCGCGCTCGCGACCTCTTATCACACGGCCTATGTCATGGGCATGCTATGCGCGGTGGCGCTGAAGCCGGACATGGCCTCGCCATTCGAGATCGCAGGCCCGGCTCACGAGATGGCGCTCGTCAACCATCTGCGTTCGCTGATCCCATCGACCGGCGCATATTGGGAGCGGGTGTTTGCCAGCTTGCATACGGACGAGCAGGCGGCGCTCGCGCCGTTCCTGCTGGATGTCGCCTTGATGCAGGCGAGCCGCAGGGGCGATGCCGCGCAGATGGCACGCCTGCTGCAGGCGGCCGTCACGCACGGCCTCGCCGACACCAGCCTGTGCGCCCAATCCGCCGGGCTCTTGACGCGCATGAGTGCGCTGGTCGCGCGTGACTGAAGAAAGCGCTGGTCGCGGTTAGCGCGCCAGCCGATCGTCGATCGCATAAAGGCTGCAGGCGCTCGTCCACTTGCCGCAGGCCGCCAGTGCATCGGCTTGCGCGTCCGCGATGCTGGGCCGGCCGGAGCGCCAGCCGAAGGCGCCCTTGGGCGACACCGCAAAGGCCTTGTGCGGCGAGATGCTGGCGAGGTAGCGCGCGAACTCCGTCCTGCCGCTCTCCGAGAGCTGGCTTGGCGCCGGCAGCGGATCCGGCGGGCCTAAGATCTCCCGCGGCGCGAGTTTTTGCGCGCGCAGGAACGCGTCGACATAGGGCGTCCATTGCGGCCGGCTGGTCGTCGAGTAGAGGTAATGGCCGTCCTCGCCAAAGGCCGGCGCGTCGATGAAGTCAGCGTTGCCGCCGCCGCTGCGAAACGCATCGCGGAAGCGGTGGGCCAGGGCAGGTGCGAAGTACAGGTCGTTGGCGGCATAGACCCACAGCGTCGGCACGCGCGAGGTCTTGCCAAAACTGCCAAAGGCCTGCACCAGCGCATCGGGATTGCAGACATAGTTGTCGCTCGTCGAACCGCGGCCGCCGGCAAAATTGATTCCGGCGACGAGGCCAGGCGGCGCCTGCGCGGTCAGGGCGATGGTGGCGAGACCGCCGGTGGAATGGCCGACCGCGATCATGCCGTTCGGGCTGATGTCGTCTCGCCGCATCATCGCATCGATCGCCGCGCGCAGATCGGCAACCGCCACACTCGTGCCGGCCAGATAGTCGGCGCGGGCGCAGGTGCCGTAGCTGTCGACCCGGCCGCCGGGCGAGGTGCCATAGCCGCGCCGCATCACGTTGACCGCGGCAAAGCCGCGCCGGGCGAATTCGAGGGCGATGCCATAATATTTGCGCGCCGACATGGTCGCGCGGTCCTCGAAGATCCGCGGCGAGCCGTGGCTGATGAGGGCGAGCGGATAGCGCCTTACGGGCGCGGGCCGCACCAGAAATGCCTCGAGGCCGGGCGGTCCGGCGGCCGCCATCGGGATGCGCAAATCCTCGGTGTAGAATTCGGCGGCCGATGCGCCGGGCATCGCGCTCGCGAGCCAGGCGATCAGCACAACTGGCAGCGCGCGCGCGACGGTCATGGATGATGATTCGAACCCCTGTCGCGCCGACCATAACAAATCGGCGCGACGGCGTATCTGCCGCTTTGGCCCTACTTCAGCGTCTGCAGGTAGGCGATGACGTCGGCGCGATCCTTGGGCTCGGGCAGTCCCTTGAAGAACATCTTGACGCCGTGAATGTCGCCGCGGGGGTCGGCCAGGTAGGCGTCCAGGGCCGTCGCGCTCCAGGCATCCTTGTTGGCTTTCATCGCGTCCGAATAGGCGAAGTCCGGAACGGAGGCTGGCACACGCCCGACCACGTTCCAGAGGCTCGGGCCGACCTTGTTCACCCCGATCTCGGCTGCGTGGCAGTTCTGGCAGGTTCGCGCGAACACTGTCTTGCCGGTGGTCGCGTCGCCGTCCGCAACGGCGGCGCTCGACATGAAACAGGCCAACAGGGCGAGGAGTGTCTTGCGTCCCATCATTTCAAATCTCCGCTTTCTCGGGACGTGCCGGCGGCATGCGGCAACGTTCCACCTCATCATCGAGACGGGCGGCAGCGTGCAGGCGGATGGGTGGGAGCGTCCTTGTTCTGCCTCAATCGAGACCCGGCACCAAAGTACGAGGTCGGCTTCGATCTTGCCGGTGGATCGTCCGGCGCTGCGTACGCGTTGTCGATGGCGGTCGGGCTTGGCGAGGGCTCGGCCGATGGTATGCTGTCCCTGCGATCTCTGAACATGCGAGGATTTTTCCGGTGGTTGATGTCAATCCCGCGGCGGGCAAGGTGGCTTCGCCCGATGTGCTCACCAACATTCCGAGGCTGGTGACGGCCTATTTCGCGGGCAAGCCGGATCCGGCCGATCCGTTGCAGCGGGTGGCGTTCGGAACCTCGGGCCATCGCGGCACCTCGACCAAGAATTCCTTCAACGAGAACCACATCCTCGCGACCACGCAGGCGATCTGCGATTACAGAAAGGAAAAGGGGCTGACCGGCCCTCTGTTCATCGGCATCGACACCCACGCGCTGGCTGAACCCGCGCTGGTCAGCGCGGTCGAGGTGTTCGCCGCCAACGGCGTCAACGTCATGATCGACCAGGACGGCGGTTACACGCCGACGCCGGTCATCTCGCATGCGATCCTGTCCTACAACAAGGGCCGCACATCGGGGCTCGCCGACGGCGTCGTCATCACGCCCTCGCACAATCCGCCCGAGGACGGCGGCTATAAATACAATCCGCCGCATGGCGGCCCGGCCGATACCGACGTCACCGGCGTGGTCGAGAAGCGCGCCAACGCCTATCTCGCCGACGGGATGAAGGGCGTCGCGCGCATGGACTATGCGAAGGCGCGCAAATCGGCCTTCGTCCACCTCTACGATTATGTCACGCCCTATGTCGCCGATCTCGGCAACGTCGTCGATCTCGCGCTGGTGAAGTCGGCCGGCGTCAATATCGGCATCGATCCGCTCGGCGGTGCCGCCGTTCATTACTGGCACCCGATCATCGCGCGCTATGGCCTGAAGGCGACCGTCGTGAACGAGGCGATCGACCCGACCTTCCGCTTCATGACAGTGGACTGGGACGGCAAGATCCGCATGGACTGCTCCTCGCCCTATGCCATGGCGAGCCTGATTGCGATGCGCGACCGCTTTGACGTCGCTTTCGCCAACGACACGGACGCCGACCGCCACGGCATCGTGACGCGCACCGGCGGCTTGATGAACCCCAACCACTATCTCGCGACCGCGATCGCCTATCTCTTCGCGCACCGGCCGCAATGGGACGCCAACGCCGCGATCGGCAAGACGGTGGTGTCGAGCTCCGTCATTGACCGTGTCGCCAAAAAGCTCGGCCGCAAGCTGGTGGAGACGCCAGTCGGCTTCAAATGGTTCGTCGACGGCCTCGTCACGGGCAGCTTCGGCTTCGGCGGCGAGGAGAGCGCAGGGGCCTCCTTCCTCAAGCGCGACGGCAGCGTCTGGACCACGGACAAGGACGGAATCATCCTCGGCCTGCTCGCTGCCGAGATCATGGCCAAAACCGGCCGCGATCCCAGCCAGTTCTTCGGCGACCTCACGGCCGAGCTCGGCGTGCCCCATTACGCCCGCATCGACGTCGCAGCCACGCCGCCGCAGAAGGCCATCCTGAAGTCGGTGACCCCCGAGCAGCTCGGCCTCAGGGAGCTCGCCGGCGACCCCGTGCGGGCCACCATGAGCAAGGCGCCCGGCAACGGTCAGCCCTTTGGCGGCATCAAGGTCGAGACTGACTTTGGCTGGTTCGCCGCCCGGCCCTCAGGCACGGAAGATGTGTACAAAATCTACGCCGAAAGCTTCCGAAGCAGCGAGCATCTGCGCCAAATCCAGCAGGATGCGCAGGCGGGGCTGAAAAAGGTGTTCGGGAGCTAGTTCCCCTCCGCCGCCTGTAAAAGGCGTCGAAAACAACCCCATGCACGGTAGGACTGGGCCTTGGGCGGGCCGGGCGCGCGGCCGAGGCTGCGCGTGCCGTCATCGTGCCCGCGTTTGTAGTGGTGTATACAAAAAAGCGATTAAAGGTATTATTTTAAGGTATAAATCAAAGCTGTCCCGCACTATTGTATACATAACGTATCCATAAGCGTGGGAGAGCGCCGTGACAAAACCATTCCCGATGAATGCCTGGTACGCGGCTGCCTGGGACGCAGATGTGAAGCAAACGCTGCTTCCCCGGACAATTTGCGGCAAGCATGTGGTGATGTACCGCAAGTCCGATGGCAGCGTGGCGGCGCTGGAGGATGCCTGCTGGCACCGCCTCGTGCCGCTCTCCAAGGGCCGCCTGGAAGGCGACACGGTGGTCTGCGGCTATCATGGCCTGAAATTTAATGCACAGGGCCGCTGCACTTTCATGCCGTCGCAGGAGACCATCAACCCGTCGGCCTGCGTCCGCGCCTATCCGGCCGTGGAGCGCCACCGCTTCATCTGGCTCTGGATGGGCGACCCCGCGCTCGCCGACCCCGCGCTGGTGCCCGACATGCACTGGAACCACGATCCGGCCTGGGCCGGCGACGGCAAGACCATCCACGTCAATTGCGACTACCGCCTGGTCCTCGACAACCTCATGGACCTTACCCACGAGACCTTCGTGCACGGCTCCTCCATCGGCAACGACGCGGTCGCCGAGGCTCCGTTCGATGTCACCCATGGCGAAAAGACGGTCACGGTGACGCGCTGGATGCGGGGCATCGAGCCGCCGCCGTTCTGGGGCAAGCAATTGGGCAAGCCGGGCCTCGTCGACCGTTGGCAGATCATCCGCTTCGAGGTGCCCTGCACCATCGCCATCGACGTCGGCGTGGCGCCGGCCGGCACCGGCGCGCCGGAAGGCGACCGCTCGCAGGGCGTCAACGGTTTCGTGCTCAACACCATCACGCCCGAGACCGAGAAGACCTGTCACTACTTCTGGGCCTTCGTGCGCAACTACCGTGTTGGCGAACAGCGGCTCACCACCGAGCTTCGCGACGGCGTCTCCACCATCTTCCGCGAGGACGAGCTGATCCTCGAGGCGCAGCAGCGCGCCATGGACGAGAATCCGGATCGCGTGTTCTACAACCTCAACATCGACGCCGGCGCGATGTGGACGCGGCGGCTGATCGACAAGATGGTCGAGCGCGAGAATCCGCCGCAGCTCCAGGCCGCGGAGTGACCATGGCCGAACGCGAGGTCGACCGTTCCGTCTCGCAGACGGTGAAGGCGCAGCTTGCGCTGCGCGACCTGATCCTGTCGGGGGGCTTGCGCCCCGGCGAGCGCATCTCCGAGCTTCAGGCGGTGGAAACCACGGGTGTCTCGCGCACGCCGGTGCGCATGGCGCTGGTGCGGCTGGAAGAGGAGGGGCTGCTGGAGGCGATCCCCTCCGGCGGCTTCATGGTGAAGGCCTTTTCCGAGCGCGACATCCTCGATTCCATCGAGCTGCGCGGCACGCTGGAAGGGCTCGCGGCGCGCTTTGCCGCCGAGCGCGGCGTCACCGCGCGCGACCTCGAGCCGCTGAAGGAGTGCCTTGCCGCGATCGACGATCTCTTGCGCCAGGTGCCGATCTCGGTCGACGCGTTCTCGTCCTATGTCGCGCTGAATGCGCGCTTCCACGCGCTCTTGACGGAGCTGTCGCGCAGCCCGCCGCTGATCCGGCAGATCGACCGCGCCTCCGCGCTGCCCTTTGCCTCGCCGAGCGGTTTCGTCATGGCGCAGTCGGCGCTGCCCGAGGCGCAGCAGATCCTCATCATCGCGCAGGACCACCATCGCATCGTGATCGACGCGATCGAGAACCGCGAGGGCGCGCGCGCCGAAGCCGTGATGCGCGAGCACGCGCGGCTCGCGGTGCGCAATCTGCGGCTCGCGCTGCGCAACCGCACCCATCTCGACCTCCTGCCGGCGCTGAGCCTGATCACCAGCGCCACGACCATCTAGGGGAGTGCCATGCGATTCATCGAAACCTGGACTCCGGCGACGCTGATTGCGACGCGCGACCTGTCGCCGTCGATTCGCGAATTCCTTGTCAGACCCGACGATTTCAACGGCGCCGCGTATCCCGTCGGCAGCCATATCAACATCGCCGTCACCATCAACGGCCAGCCGGAGACACGCTCCTATTCGCTGGTCGGCGAGGTGGACGCGCGCGGTCTCAGAATCGCGGTGCGCCGCGCCGAGGATTCGCGCGGCGGCTCGCGCTACATGTGGCAGTTGGCACCGGGCGCACGGCTCGAGATCACCCAACCTTCCTCACTGGTGTCGGTGGACTGGACGCGGAGCCACTATTGCCTGATCGCCGGCGGCATCGGCATCACGCCGATCGTCGGTGCCGCGCAGGCGCTAGCCCGCCGCGGCGCGGATGTCACGCTGCACTATTCGGTGCGTTCGCGCGGCGATGCCGCCTATCTCGACGAGCTCACAGCGCTGCTCGGCGACCGTCTGGTCGTTCATGCCAGCGACGAGGGCAGGCGGCTCGATCTCGACGCGCTGTTCGCCTCGCTGCCGAAGGAGACGCTGGCGCTGTTCTGCGGCCCGATGCGGATGCTCGACGCCGCGCGTCATGCCTGGATCGGCGCCGGCCATCCGCTGGCAGACATGCGCTACGAAACCTTCGGCTCCAGCGGATCGCTGCCGACCGAAACGTTCAAGGTGCGCCTGAAGGGCACGGACCTCGAATTCGAGATCCCGCGCGAGCGCTCGATGCTCGACGTGCTCAATGCCGCCGGCCACGAGGTGATGTACGACTGCAAGCGCGGCGAATGCGGCCTCTGCGCCATCGACGTCGTCGCCGTCGACGGCGAGATCGACCACCGCGACGTCTTCTTCAGCGACCACCAGAAGCACGAGAACACAAAAATCTGCGCCTGCGTGTCGCGCGCGCGGGGCACCATCACGGTGGATACGCTGCGCCGGGCGGATGCGGTGTGAGGTGGGGCGCTATCCGGGCTGCGGCAACCAACCGCAAGGTCCGACGTCATCCCGAGGTGCGAGCTTTGCGATGCAATTTGCATCGCAAAGCGAAGCCTCGAAGGATGGGCCACGGGCGGGCCTGCGGCCCATCCTTCGAGGCGCGCAAGAGCGCGCACCTCCAGCGACAACGGCTGCGCCGTTGCGCGGGGATGACGTCGGCGTGTGGGGATAGAGGATCCGGGCTTGTGCAGGCGTGTGGAATTTCACTTTGCGAAGATGACCTTGAAGCTGACATGGCCGCATGTCGGCCTTGGACCACAACCGGAAATTGGGGGTCAGCTGCGGCATTGATGGGGCTTGACAAATTGACCTCGAAAGGCCCTCATGAAATGCTCGCTTAAGTTGAACGCGCATCTAACCGAAAGGTGAGAACGATGTCTCAATCCTATAGTGGAGAAATACAAGTCGCCGAACTGTCTGCCAGCCATCTCCTTGCGCGGCGCGAGATCCCGACCTTGGCTCCGGCCGGGGGCGCCGCTGAAGCGGCCCTAGCTAACGCGTTCATCGTCCCGTTCGCGTGGCCGAACAGGACCAAGGGCGGGATTTTTAGACTGACCAATTTCACAAATATGAGGCCGGACTGGAACGTGTTCGTCTCCGCGGGCGAGGCCAAGGTGCTTGGCGATCGGACCGCCGGCAATATCGTTGGCAACGCCAGGTTCACCGTGAGCGGTGTGGCACCTGGCGTAAATGAACTCTTCTTTGGTGTTGCGATTGAAGATTTCAATGGAACATGGCCGTGGCCAGGGGGGCCATTGGCTCTCAACTTCGACCTCTTTGTGGTTCCGTTCTGAGGAGCATGGTTTGGGTCGGGGGCGGCCGCGGTTACGCGGGCACCAGCGGCTCGGCGACCGTTGTCAGGCGCAAACGTAGCGCTTCACCGGGCACGATCAGGCCCAGTCGGACGAATCTTGATCATTGAAGCATCCCGCCTGATGAAAGTCTCGGATGCCCCGGAAGGACAGCGGCGCCGGAAATGAATTTTCCGGCGTCGCCGGCCGGGCACGTGTCGAGCACCCGCTATTCAACAATGACTGAAAAACTGCATGATTTGTATCGTATCAAACAAGTGTGCCGGGTAGGCCGAGTCAATTATCCATGGCGCCCAATCTCCGATTGTCGGGCTCCAAAACTGTCCTGACGACCATAACACCAGCCCATTGGCCTGCTTGAAATCGAAATGAAGAATACCCCAGGAATCATCATTTCCGCTTGATCTCAAATTGCCGGAAAACGTGAACCACCCGTTGGTGCGGAGCTCCAACATTGGAAATTCCATCGAACAGTCCCCGACGCGTTGGGTACCCCACTGAAAGATCTTCGTGCTTTGGACAGCGTTTGCAGCACCAACTGTCACTCCGCTGAACACCATTCGCTCCGGCATGATTTCCATCTGCTTCGGCGATTTGGGTGTAAATAGCGACTTGTTTGGATATGCCGTTGTCATTTTACTCTCCTTTCCTCGTCAGTGGTTGACAAGTCAGGATACTACAACCTTGCGTTAAGCGAAACGCAAGTGTCGCGCAGCTTCAATCAACATGCCTTGAGCCCTCATTCTCCAATGCATGCGGTGAGCCGCCGGGGTCGGAAGCTGCGCCGACAGCGCGCCCCGCAGCAAATAGCTCTTTGTTCGATTTCCATGGCTTCAAGGAAGCAGCCCGAAACGAAGCACGACCAGGTGAACATTGGGGAGCAACGCCTTGTTGCGACCGATCGTCAAGCTATGCTATTTTAGGTTGTGCATCGAGAAGGGGTGGAACGGCGGACGTTGATCGACTTGGCACCGACACAGGAGGCTTCCATGGCTGCATCATACTCGTCTGGCTGGACTTGGTATCACCGCTGCCAGGTTTTGTTTTCCGGGCCGCCCAACGGTGTGTGTCCGGCTGGAGGTGCTCACGACGGCCACACAAGCGCGAGCTACTTCATGCTACTCATCGAGCACGGGACGGCTGGCCCAAACCAGCAACCTGGCTGGCGCATGTGCGGGAAATGCCGGGCGCTGTTTTATGGTCCCGGCCAAGCAAGCAGTTCATGTCCGGCGGGCGGGCGGCATACGATCAACGGGTTTTCAAACTTCGCTGTGCAAGTTGACGACGGAACGACGCCCTCAAACCAGCAAGGCGGGAGATGGTGCAAGGATTGCCAAACCCTGTTTTATGCGGGGAACGCTGCGCCTCGTCCATGTCCTGCCGGCGCGGGTTGGATGCATGACCCATCGATAAGCGGCCACTATGATTTACCCTTCGTCGGAGTGCCGTGGGAACGTACGAGTTCGACGGCAACCTCAGGGTCCAAGGTTCAAACTACACCTTGGGCGGTCAAGTTGATGTCTACACGATGTCCAGCAATGGCCAGCGACATCATGCCGAGCGCGTGAGGGCCATCCAAAATCAATCGGCATCGGGGGGATGGATTACCGCTGGCACCAGTTCTTTATCCCCAGGCAGACCCGGGGATTATAACGGCTGCGTCCACGCTCATGACCTGGCGAGTAACAAGTGGTCACCCAAGCTACCCATCGTCATCTCGCAACGCATCGACGATGGTTAGCCCGGGGGTTTTCCCGAACAGGATTTAGGCCACAACATACGCGCGGGAGGCGACGGCACCGCGCGGTTCGTTTGTCAGCCTCCGGGGCCGTCCTTCATGATGTAGCCCATCAGGTCGTCCACGTTGTGCTCGAGATCCCGGATGATGTTCTTGACGACGTCCCCGACCGAGATCACGCCCACGACCTTGCCCGCGTCCAGCACCGGCAGATGGCGAAAACCGCGCCGGGCCATCATGGCCATGCAGCCGTCCAGCTGATCGTCCGGCTTGACCGTGACGGGGTTGCCCGTCATCACCTGGCTCACCGGCGTCTGCTTCGCATCGAGCCCGGGCAGCAGCACCTTGATGGCGCAGTCACCCTGGGTCACGATGCCGACCAGCACGTCGTCGTCGATGACCAGCACCGACCGGACCCGGTTGTCGCGCATCTGGCGCAAGGCTTCGACGACCATGTCGCCGGAACGAACATGGATCAGGGCGCCACTCTTCTGACCCAGAGCGTTTTTGACCGTGCTCATCGATGTCCCCTCGTGGACCTGTTCCGCCCCGCCTTGATGGTCGGAATTGAAGCATAGTCGAAATATCTGGCGTCGTCAGCACCGCGGCGATGTCGCCGGCTGCCATGGGGCAAAATGCGTCCGCTCACCGCACGCGCAAGCCGCTCTCTGCATCGAAGACGAATGTGCGGGACGGCGTCAAGGAGACGCCGATGCGATCGCCCTGCCGGCCGGCAAATTGGTTGGAGGCTTTCACGGCGACGAAGTCGCCTTCGGCCTTGACCGTCACGAGCGTGTGGTCGCCGATCAGCTCGTTGGCGTAGATCTCGCCCTTCAGATCGCCCTTGTCGTGCGCGACGATGGTGCAGTCTTCAGGCCGCACGCCGAGGACGGCCCTGGCGATCCGGCCCGGCACGGGTGACACCAGCCGGGCGCCGTGGCCCATGAAGGTTTCGCCCTCCAGCGCGCCATGGATGATGTTCATGGGCGGCGAGCCGATGAACTGGGCGACGAACAGATTGGCGGGATCGTTGTAGATGTTCGCCGGAGTATCGAGTTGCTGCAGAATGCCCTTTTCCAGAACGGCAACCCGGTGGGCGAGCGTCATGGCTTCGATCTGGTCGTGCGTCACATAAATGGTCGTGATGCCCAGCGACTGCTGCATGTGCTTCAGCTCGGCGCGCATGTGACCACGAAGTTTTGCATCGAGATTTGACAGCGGCTCATCCATCAGAAACACCGACGGGCGGCGGATGATGGCGCGTGCCAGCGCCACGCGCTGACGCTGACCTCCGGAGAGCTCCCGCGGGTAGCGATCGAGCAGGGTCTGGAGCTGCACTTGCGCGGCGGCCTCCTTGATCGCGGCGGTGCGCTCGGCCTCGGGAATACGGCGAACCTTGAGCGGAAAGCCGATATTCTCGGCCACGGTCTTGTGCGGGTAGAGCGCGTAGGACTGAAACACCATCGAGATGTCGCGGTACTTCGGCAGGACGTCGGTGACATCGCGGTCGCCGATCAGGACGCGGCCGGCGGTAGCGGTCTCCAGGCCGGAGAGAATCCTGAGCGCGGTGGTCTTGCCCGAGCCGGACGCGCCGAGCAGCACCAGAAATTCGCCCGGCGCAACCTCCAGGTTGAATTCCTCGAGCACCTTCACGGGACCGAAATATTTGCGCACATTGTCGAAGCGGACCGGGACCTGGCGAGCGGCGGCGGAAACCATGTTGTTCATCCGCTCATCCCTTGACCGCACCAAGCAGGACGCCCTTGGCGATATAGCGCTGCAGCACGATCGCCATGATGATCACGGGAAGGATCATGATCATGATGATGGCACACATCTCCCACCAGAGGATGCCACGCTCGCCGGTGTTCTTGGCGGCAACCATGATCGGCATGGTCTGGGCCTTGGCCGTCGTGAGGAAGATCGCGAACAGATACTCGTTCCAATTGAGAATGAGCGTCAGCAGGGTGGTCGCGGCGAGCCCCGGACGGGTCAGGGGCAGCACGATGTCCCAAAATATCTCGAAGCGTGACGAGCCATCGAGCTGTGCCGATTCCTCGAGTTCAATGGGAAGATTCGCAAAGAAGTCATGCATGAGCCAGACGACGATCGGCAGATTGGCGACCGCATAAACGATGATCAGCGCGAGATGCGTGTCGATCATGCGGACGGACTGGAACATCATGTAGACGGGAATGATGACGACGATCGGTGGCAGGATGCGCTGGGACACGATCCAGAACAGGATGTCGTTATTTCCGAGCGTCGTCTTGAAGCGCCGCCCCAGGCTGCGGGCCAGCAGGAAAAACAAAGCGAGGGCAACCGAGCCTGAGATCGCCCAGTGAACATCGAAATAATTGGAGGCGACGATCGCCACCAGGGACAGCAGCACGAACGCCACGATATTCCCGAATTTCGGCCTGTAGCTGATGCGCGCCAGCGCGTAGGCCGCCATGGACCCGACCGCAATGCAAAGCGCGGTGGCGCCAAAACTGATCACGAAGGAATTGGTATAGGCGAGGTAGACCTTGCAGATCTGCGGCTCCATTCGTTCGATCGTGACGATCGGCGACAGAATGAAGGCGAAGAGGTTGTTGACCAGCAGGACAAGCTGGCGGCCGATCGACCAGGCATCGCAATTGGGGTCCGTGGCGAATTGCGCCGTCCAACCCTTCAGCGTCGGCTGGAAATCGACAAACGGGATAAAGAACGGCCCGTTATTGACGGTCGCCGCATCCTTGAAGGCCGTGATGACCACCCAATAGATCGGAAACAGCACGAACAGCGACCAGAACAGCAGGATGGCCCAGGCCACAAGGTTGGCCATCAGGGACATCTTGCCGACCGCAGGCGGCTCGAACAGGCGCTGTCTCAGGGTCCGGTGGTCCCTGGAAAGCTTGTAACCCGGCCCGCTCATGCCCGCGCCCCTCTGATGCGTTTGAGGACCACAAAGTTGAAGAACGAGGAGCACACGACGACGGTCAGGATCAGGAGCAGATAAGCCACGGCCGCGGAATCGCCCATGTTGTTGGCGCGCCAGAGAAACAGCGAATGCAGCGTCATGGACTCCGTGGCGATCCCGGGCCCGCCGGCCGTCATGATGTTGGGCAGATCCACGATCTTGAACGCCTCGATCATGCGAATGAGCATGACGGTTGCGGCCACGGGAAGAATCTGCGGCCAGGTGATCTCGCGAAAAATCTGCAAGCTCGAGGCGCCGTCGACCTGGGCGGCCTCGACATGATCCTTGGGCACGTTCTCGAGAGCTGCGAGCAGAACGATGAAGATGAAGGGGATCCACTGCCAGGAGTCGCCCAGGATGACGAACCAGCGCGCGGCCCAGGCGTCGGTCGACCACGCCCAATTGCCGAGACCAACGAATTGCCAGAACGGCTGGAACGGACCTTTGGTCACGTCCAGGATCATCTTGAAGGCATAGCCCACGCCGAGCGGGGTGATCATGAGCGGGATGAAGAACAGGACGCGGAAGAAATTCTTGCCGCTCACGGGCTGCGAGCACAGGAACGCCAGCATCAGGCCGATGACGAACTGGATGGAGCAGCCGACGACGACATAGAACAGGGTGTTGAGCAGCGTGCCCCACTGGTTGCCGGAAAGGAGAGTGGCGGCGAACAGAAGCGCAATGAACATCGCCATGGCGGCGCTGATCAACCGCCCGGCGAGGCCAACCCAGCCGGTTCCGCTGACGACGGCGCGATAGAGCCACCACGAGAGGGCGCCGGCGATCACGAGGCTGAAGACCCAGCCGGCGATGCTCATGCTGGTGAAGCGGCCGAGGAAGTGAACCTGCTGGTTGCCGGCAAATTGCGCCGCAAAATTCTCGAACCAGACCGTCCGGAATTTGAGACCGGTGGCCGAGAACCTGACATGGCTGATCGCAAAGACGATGGTGTAGAAGGTCGGGAAGATCGCAAAGAGCAGGACGAGCGTCACAGCCGGGGCGATGAAGAACGTCCGCGAATGGCGGTCAAGCCACTCGCCCCAGCTTTCACTCCGAGAAAGTCCAGCCGGGGAAATCCCCGGCTGGCCCGCAGCGGTCCCATCAAGCATCAGGCTCGCTCACTTCGCAGGTCCGACGGCGAGTGCCATCTGCTTGATCTGCTCGTCGCGGCCAAAATCCTTGGTGATCTTGTCCCAACCGGCCTCGATGTTCTTCAAGGCCTCGTCCACGGTGATCTCGCCGGCCATATAGCGCGCCAGCTCGGTGTCGAGAACGACGCCGGTGTACTGCTGCGCTCCGGGGATCTTGAGGTCCGACGACATGTTGGGGTTGTTGAGGGCATCGTTGATGGCGCCCATGTAGTTCTTGGCAAGGCCTTCATCCATGCCCGATTTCACCCAGAGGTCCGTGCTCTTGAGCTGGCTGAGGCGGTACGGGTTGAAGCCGGTCCAGCCCATGGTGACGTCGACGTTGGATTGCTCTTTCTGGCTGACGTACGACAGGAAGTCGTAGGCTGCCTGCTTGACCTTGGCACTCGACTTGGCGTTGACGGCACCGGCCCAGCCACCAAAGGCCGAGAACGGAGCATAGTTGACGCCGTCGATCGCGTTCGGCGCGGACTCCTTGCTGACAGGAACGAGCTTGCCGGTCTTGCGGTCCAAAACTTCCTTCGAACCGACATTGGTGGCGTAGAGCTTGTTCTTGATCCCCTTGGCGTCGTCTTCGAGCTGCAGCGGACCCGGATCGCCCCATTCGATCAGGAGGCCGCAGCGGCCTGCCTTGAACAAGGCGCGGGTGTCGCCGATGTCCATGTTGAGTTCTTCAGGCGGTCCGTATTTGCTCGTCTCCTTGTAGAGCTCGAAGGCCTTCTTCCAGCCGGCGTTGTTGACGAGCGGCTTCATCGTGGCGTTGTCGAACTGAAAACCCTGGGCCGTACCCTGGGTCTGAACGATCGTCGACGCGATCGTCTGGATGGCGAAATAGCTCTGCGCGTTGCGCTTCTTGAAGATGCAGGAACCGTAGCCCGGCTTGCCGTCGCCGCTCATGTCCTGGCCGTTGATCGCCTTGGCGATGGCGAGATAGTCGTCCCAGGTCTTGGGCGGCTGCAGCTTGTTCTTTTCCAGGATGTCCTTGCGGTAATAGACCATCTGGAAGTCGCCATCGACCTGGATCACCATCGTCTTCCCGCCGATCTTCTGGGCAAACTCGCGGAAATAGGGCGCGATGTCCTGGAGGTCGATCTTGCTGTCCTTCGCGATGTAGGGATCGAGGTTCTCGAGCAAGCCTGCCGCCGCGAGCTCCACGCCCCAGCCGGCAGCGAAGATGGCAACGTCGATGGAGTTCGTTCCCGTGGACCAGTCCTGCTGGACCTTCGGGAAGATCTCGGCATACGGCACTTCGTTGACGATGATCTTGGCGCCCGTCAGCTTCTCGAATTCCTTGCCGCGCTGGGACACGGCGCCGGCGATGACGGGTCCCGGACGTGTCAGGATGTTGATGGTGATGCCGTCATACGGGCCGGCGCCGGCGATGCCTGACCACCCGCACAGGGCGACAGCCGACGCGGCAGCTGCCGCGAGCTTCCGAATGTCCATAGGTCCCTCCCGTGTCGATTTTTTTGAAGTGCCGAGCCTTAAGCTCTCGCAATTCCCAGCCTACAGCATTTCGCTGTCCGGAAAAGCCTATGCAACTTTAATTTGCCGATTGACGCCTCATCCCGGGGGGCGATGTGCAAGCGCAGCAAGACCCGGCTGCGCTCACGCCGCGTAAGTCGCCCGCTGCTTCTTCGGGTCGAGCAGCGACGGCACCTGATCGGCCGCCATCGGCCGGCCAATGAGATAGCCCTGGACTTCGTCGCAACTGATCTGGCGTAGATATTCGAGCTGATCTGATGTCTCGACGCCTTCGGCGACCACGCCGATCCTTAAGTCCTGCGCCAGTGAGATCACCGACTTCACGATCGCGGCGCAGTCCGGCTGCACCAGCATGTCGCGGATGAAGGACTGGTCGATCTTGATGCGGCTGAACGGCAGCTTGCGCAAATAGGTGAGGGAAGAGAATCCGGTTCCGAAATCGTCGAGCGCGACGGTGACGCCGAGTTGCAGCAGCGTGTTGAGGATCGATTCCGCCGAGCCATATTTCGACAGCAGCATCGATTCCGTGATCTCGACCTCGAGGCGGTGCGGGGCGACGCCTGCCTCGGTCAGCGCCTGTACGACGGTCTGGAGGATGCCGGTGTTGTGAAACTGTGCCGCCGAGAAATTCACGGCGACCCGGATATCTCCCGGCCACTCCGCCAGCGTTGCGCAGGCGCGACGGATCACCCACTCGCCGATCTCGTGGATCAGCCCGGTCTCCTCGGCGATCGGAATGAATTCGCTGGGCGGGACCAGTCCGCGTTGCGGATGCTGCCAGCGCAGCAGGGCCTCGAAGCCGGTGATCCGGTTTTCGCCGAGACTGAGGAAGGGCTGATAGACCAGGAACAGTTCGTCGCGCGCAATGGCGCCCTCAAGGTCCGATTGCAGCGCCTTGCGGTCGCGTGACGCCTTGTCGTCGGCCGCCTCGAAGAAGCAGACCGTGCCCGGTCCGGCCTTCTTGGCGCGGTAGAGCGCAGCATCGGCGTTCTTCATGATGTCGAGCGGGGTGTTGCCGTCCCGCGGGGCCAGCACGATGCCGACGCTGGTCGCCCCCAGGATCTCGCGGCCCTCGAACAGGAACGGCTCGGTGAAAGCAGCGACGAAGCGCTCGGCGATATCGAGCGCGTCCTCCGGCCGAGCGAGGTTGGACATGACAAGCGCGAACTCGTCGCCGCCGATGCGTGCGACATGCTCGGCTGCGCGCGTGCAGCGTTGCAGGCGGCTTGCGACCTGGACCAGGAATGCGTCGCCGCCGGGGTGGCCGAACTTGTCGTTGACCTCCTTGAAGCGATCGAGGTCGAGCAGCAGCACCGCAAATTCTTCGCCCGACAGGGCCAGCCTCTTCAGGGCGGCGTCGAGCGTCTCGTTGAAGGCGATGCGGTTGGGCAGATGCGTCAGGGGATCCTGCCGGACCGTCCGCTCCGCTTCGAGCTGCCGGACCACACGACGCGTGAAGGCGATGGAATTGACGAACACGCCGCGCAGCAGCACGGTTCCGTAGACCACGACCAGAAAGCCCATCAGTAGATAGGCCGGATCGCCGTCGCTGGAGAGGCAGATGCCGATGCCGACGAAGAGGGGGCTCGTGAACGCGATCGCCGCGATCGGGATCGTGGAGAAGGCAAGCGCGCCGCCCGCCAGCATGCCGGCGCAAAGACAGGTGATGACCAGCTGGCCGCCGGTCGAGGCGTTGGCGAAGAAGGCCACCGGAACAATTCCCCAGGCGGTGCCGAGGAGGAATGCGTTCCGCACTAGCCGATGCATGGCGCGACGCGACACGAATTGCGGTTTTGTGATCCGGCGCGAGGCGTGAGATTGCAGGCCGAACAGGATCGCCGCGCCGGCAACCGCAACGGCCCAGACCAATGCAAAAGTCCGGTCCGGCGAGTGCCACAGTGCAATGGCGAGGACCGCGGCATTGCAGGCGTTGGCCAGCATGATGCCGACGGAGTAGCCGAGCACGAGCGACATCTGCTCGGCGCGGACATGGCCGGCCGTGGCTTCGTCGGTTGCGGGTCCGCCAAAGACGGACAGTTCGCCGGCGAACAGCCGCGCGAAGTAAGAGGTCAGTTGGGTCCGCATTCCAGAGCCTAGCAGCATTTGGCCGTTTCCCGGCTCGGGTCGGAGATTTCGCTGCAAACCTTTGACGAACTATGAACTATCCCACTTTGGTGAAATCACTTGGATGCGATGAGTGCGACGAACGTGCAGTATCGATAACAAATCGATACAAATGCGATGGGTGTGAGAACAGCGCTGCGAAAGCTTAAGGGGTTGTCCATGAGCGATCCTTCAGCCGATGTTTCCCGGACCGTCGAATACACCATGGACAAATGGCGGATGGACCGCGTGCCATGGGGCCTATGGGGCTGCGTCGCCGGCCTCGCATTCGTGCTTCACGCCGAGAGCCACGGCGTCAATGGCGCGGCTCTGGCTGCCGTCTATGTGGTCCTGCTGGGTGTGGTGTTCGCAGGCTTTGTGCTCACGGTCCTGATCGGACAGTCCGACCTGCCGCTTCCGCTGGATTTCTTGATCGGCCTCCTCATCCTGATTGCCGTCACGATCGTCATCAGCGCCGTTAGCCTCGCCGTCGGCGGATCGATCGGCCGCTCCGGCTACGTCGGCGTCTCCCGCAGCCTCTATTGGAGCAACATCGTCAACCCGCCGCCGAATGTTTTCGGCTGGATGCTGATCTACTTCGGATTGGGGTGGATCGGGTTCGCGCTCTATCGGCACGTCTACGCGGACCGGCCGATCATCACGCTGTCTCCCGTGTGCATCCAGTTTCACAGGCCCTGGCTGAACGGTCTGTCCATTCCCTGGCAGGAGGTTTGGGGGGTAGGGCGCCTGGAGATCGCGCTGGCGTCGGGAGTGCCGTTCATCGCTCCGAGTGCGGCCGTCCTGGTCGGTAAGGATTTCTATGAGCGGTCCATCGCGCCAAAGCGGAGCTTCTTCGAGCCTCCCGGTGCGGACGCGATGTTCCGGCCGAAGGGAGCGATGATGCAGGTGGTGCTGAACAGCGCCGACATGACCGTTACACCTGAGGAGTTCCTCGGGCCCGTCGAGGCGCGGTGGAAGGCATTTCGGGATCGGTCCGGGCCTCAGCACGATGGCTCAACCGGCACCTCGATCGTCTATGGGCGCTGGTCGATCGACGGCTCCCTGTGGCAGGCCGTTCAGTTTCTTGCGCCTGTCGTCGGCCTGGTGGTTGTCGCGCTGACCGCGCTATAGCGGTCCCAAGATACTCAGCCCGCCATCTGCCTGGGATCGTAGAAGAAGCGCTCCTCGATCAGCTTGTCGCCGCGCCAGGTCTGCCAGGCGATCTCCTCCAGCGTCCGCGTCACGCCTTCGGCGTTGGTGAAGAAGAATTTCCAGCGCGAGGCGACGTGGTCACCATCGATCAGGCTCGGACCGATGCGCACCGCCTTGACCTCCCTGGTGCGCGCCAGCACGGCGCGCTCCTTGGCGACGAGGTTGTCGCGGCCGACCACGGGCTCGGCCAGGTTCTCATAGGTCGCGGCGTCAGGCGTGTAGTAGTCGAGGATCGCGCCGACGAAGTCGCCATCCTCCAGCCGCTTCGCAAAGGCTTCGACGATCTCACGGCTCGGCATCGCGGTGCTCCCTCGGATAAAAACCGACTGTTGGTCGGTAAATACCGACCGTCAGTCGAAAAGTCAACTGGCCGCGCGCTCCGGCTTCGACTACACAGGAACCCATGGCAAAACAGGCGGAGCGGCGGGCTGCGACGACGGAGGCGATCCTCAGCGCGGCGCGTCGCCTGTTCGGGGCGCGGGGCTTTGCCGCCACCACCGTCGACGACATCGCCGAAGAGGCCGACGTCGCCAAGGGCGCGGTCTATCATCACTTCAAGACCAAGGAGGCGCTGTTCGAGGCCGTGTTCGATCAGGTCTCCCGCGATCTCGTGCAGGAGATCGATCGCGCGGTGCGCAGCGAAAAGGACGTGCTCGCGATGATGGTCGCAGGCACCCAGCATTATTTTGCCGCGACCGCCAAGGGGGCGACCGGCCAGATCATTCTGCGCGATGGGCCGGCGGTGCTGGGCTGGGAGAAGTGGCGCGCGATCGACGCGCAGCATTTTGGCGGCAAGATGCCGCGCGCGCTCACGGCCGCCATGGAGGCCGGGCTGATCGCACGCCAGCCGGTCGAGCCGCTGGCGCGGTTGCTGCTCGGTGCGGTGACGGAGGCCGCGGTCGCCTGCGCCGGACGCGCCGATATTGCAAGGGCAGGGGCCGAATACGCCCGTGCGTTCAGGTCGCTGGTCGAGGCGCTGCGCCGGCGTGCGTGACTATGCTAAGGGACGTCAGATCGGAAACGCCCGCTTCCCAAATCAACAACAAGAACCGTCAAGCCATGACCTCCTCCCTGCAATCCGCCCCCGAATTCGACTACATCATCGTCGGCGCCGGCTCCGCCGGCTGCGTGCTCGCCAACCGCCTCTCCGCGAACGGCAAGCATTCCGTGTTGCTGCTCGAAGCGGGCCCAAAGGATTCCAACATCTGGATCCACGTGCCGCTCGGCTATGGAAAGCTGTTCAAGGAGAAGAGCGTCAACTGGATGTACCAGACCGAGCCGGAGCCCGAACTCGGGGGACGGCAGGTGTTCCAGCCGCGCGGCAAGACGCTGGGCGGATCGAGCTCGATCAACGGTCTGTTGTACGTCCGCGGCCAGCACGAGGATTATGATCGCTGGCGTCAGCTCGGCAACACCGGCTGGGGTTTTGACGACGTGCTGCCCTATTTCAAGAAGGCGGAAAACCAGGCGCGCGGCGCCAGCGAATATCACGGCGCCGGCGGACCGCTGCCGGTCTCCGACATGATCGTCACCGATCCGCTGTCGAAAGCCTTCATCGACGCCGCCATCGAAACCGGTCTGCCCTTTAACCCCGATTTCAACGGCGCCTCGCAGGAAGGCGTCGGCCTGTTCCAGACCACGACGCGCAACGGCCGCCGCGCATCGACGGCGGTCGCCTATCTCGGCCCGGCCAAAACGCGCGGCAATCTCAGGATCGAGACCTCGGCGCTCGGCCAGCGCGTGCTGTTCGAGGGCCGCCGCGCCGTCGGCATCGAATACAAGGTCGGCAGCGAGGTGCGCCATGCGCGGGCGCGCAAGGAGATCGTGCTGTCGAGCGGCGCCTACAATTCGCCGCAACTGCTGCAGCTCTCGGGTGTCGGTCCCGGCGATCTCCTGCGCAAGCACGGCATCGACGTCGTGCTGGATGCGCCGGGCGTCGGCCACGATCTGCAGGACCACATGCAGGTGCGCATCGTGATGCGCGCCTCGCAGCCGGTGACGCTCAACGATGCCATCAACAATCCGATCAGCCGTACGCTCACCGGCATCCGTTATGCGCTCTTCCGCAAGGGCTGGCTGACGATTGCCGCGGGCACCGCGGGCGCGTTCTTCAAAACCAATCCGCGGCTGGCCTCGCCCGACATCCAGGTCCACTTCCTGCCGTTCTCGACCGACAAGATGGGCGAGAAGCTGCATGCCTTTTCCGGCTTCACGGCATCCATTTGCCAGTTGCGCCCCGAGAGCCGCGGGTCCCTGCGCATTAGGAGCGCGGACCCGACCATGCCGCCGGAAATCCGCATCAACTACATGTCGACCGAGACCGACCGCGCCACCAATGTCGAGGGCCTGAAATTCCTGCGTAGGATACTGAACGCGAAGGCGCTAAAACCGTTCGTGGTCGGGGAAGAGGATCCCGGCACCAAGGTCGCGACGGATGCCGAATTGCTGGATTTCTGCCGCCAGCGCGGCAGCACCATCTACCATCCGACCTCGACCTGCCGTATGGGCAATGACGCGCTTGCGGTGGTCGACCAGCGGCTGAAAGTGAAGGGCATCGAGGGTCTTCGCGTCGTCGACGGCTCGATCATGCCGGACCTCGTGTCCGGCAATACCAACGCGCCGATCATCATGATCGCCGAAAAGGCCTCGGACATGATATTGGAGGATGCGCGGTAAATTGCGCCCACGATGGAGACAGGCTTGGCTACGAGGTTTCGGATCGGCACGCGCAAAAGCGCGATGGCGCTGGCGCAGACGGAAGAGATCGCACGCCGCCTGACTGCTGCTGTGCCTGACATCGATGTCGAGATCGTCAAGTTCGACACCACTGGAGATACCGACCAGACCAGCAAGCTGCTGCCGCATGGCGGCAAGGGCGGCGCCTTCGTGGCCCAGATTCGCGCCGCGGTGCTGGCCGGCGAGCTCGATGCGGCCATGCATTCCCTGAAGGACATGCCGGGCAACGAGGACACGCCGGGTCTTGTGATCGGCGCCACGCTGTCGCGCGATCCGCCGACCGACGCGCTGGTGCTGCGCGCGGGCGTTACCCTGGATGCGATCAGGGCCTCGCGCGGCAAGGGGTTCAAGCTCGGCACCAATGCCGTCAGGCGCGCGGCCTATGCGCGTCGGCTGTTTCCGGACATCGAGGTGATTCATTTTCGCGGCGCCGCCGACACCCGCGTGCGAAAGCTCGACAATGGCGAGAAGCAGCGCCTGCCGGATGGCGGCGCGGTGGGCCCGGCGGACGCGCTGATCATGGCGCGCTCGGGCCTCGACCGCGTCGGCCTCGCGCATCGCATCGCCTATGAGTTTTCGCCGGCCGAGATGCTGCCGGCGGCGGGGCAGGGCATCGTCGCGGTGGAATGCGCCGCGCAGGATTGGACGACGCGACAGATTCTGTCTGCTATCGACGATCCCGCCGCGCATGCCTGTGCCGACGCCGAGCGCGAGGTGCTGTGGGTGCTCAACGGCCACTGCAATTCGCCGATCGCGGGCTATTCGGAGATCGCAGGCGATCAGATGCAGCTCAGCGCGTCCGTGCTCGATCTCTCCGGCAATACCATGATCGAGGCCTCGCGCTCAGGCCCAGCCAACCGCCCGCGCGAGCTCGGCCGCGCCGTGGGGCTCGATCTGCTGGCAAAAGGCGCCGCCGAAATCATCGAGCGCAGCCGGCCGCGATAAGGTTGAGGCGCGGGGTGCGCCGCGTACTCCGTCATTGCGAGCGCAGCGAAGCAATCCAGACTATCACCGCGGAAGGATTCTGGATTGCTTCGCTGCGTTCGCAATGACGATGCGAGAGCCTTAGCCCCGCACGCGCTTGATCATCTGCTCGACATGGGCGATCGGCGTCTCCGGCTGGATGCCGTGGCCGAGATTGAAGATCAGGCGTCCCTTGCCAAAATCCTCGATCACGGTGTCAACCGAACGATTCAGCGCATCGCCGCCCGTGATCAGCACCAGCGGATCGAGATTGCCTTGAACTGCGACCTTCGACTGCACGCGCTCGCGGATGAAGGACGGCTCGGCGGTCCAGTCGATGCTGACCGCGTTGACGCCGGTCGCTTCGACATAGCCCGGCAGCAATGCGCCGGCTCCGCGGGGGAAGCCGATGATCTTGGCGTCCGGCACTTTGGCGCGGACGCCTGCGACGATTCGCCTGGTCGGCTCGACCGACCAGCGCGCAAACTCCGCCGGCGGCAGGACGCCGGCCCAGGTATCAAAAATCTGCAGTGCATCGGCGCCGGCGGCGAGCTGTCCGAGCAGGTAGTCGATCGAGTTCGCAACGATCGCGTCGATGATTTTCGCAAACGCCTCGGGATGCCGGTAGGCCATCATCCGCGCCGGTGCCTGGTCCGGCGTGCCCTGGCCAGCCACCATGTAGGTCGCGACCGTCCACGGCGCGCCGCAAAAGCCGATCAGCGCGATTTTTGGATCGAGCGCGCGGCGCACGATGCGCAGCGCCTCGAATACAGGCTCGAGTTTTGCGAAGTCGGCGCGCGCAGCCAGCGTCGCGACCTTTGCGGGATCATCCAGTGGATCGAGCCGCGGGCCTTCGCCGACCTCGAAGCGCACGGAGCGGCCGAGCGCGTAGGGGATGACGAGGATGTCCGAGAAGATGATCGCCGCGTCGAAATTGAAACGACGGATCGGCTGCAGCGTCACCTCGGCGGCGAGTTCCGGCGTGAAGCAGAGATCGAGGAACCCGCCAGCTTTGGCGCGGACCTCGCGGTATTCCGGCAGGTACCGGCCCGCCTGCCGCATCATCCAGACCGGCGGTATGGCTTGCCGCTGGCCCGAGAGCACGTCGATGAAGGGTTTTGCAGAGGATTGGGTCAACGAAGGGTCCTCGGAAAAGTTGCGGTTCCTGATACACCGCCGATGCCGCAGGGCCAACAGGGGAACCAGTGCAAAACGCCGGCGTTGACCCGCAAATGGAGGGTTTCCTGATGGCTGAAAAATTCAATCCTGCGCCCCATGACAAGCACGCCGACGATCTGCGCGATGCGCTTGCCGCCGACGCCGCGCTGGATCGCGGGCTGATGGATACGTTCCCTGCATCCGATCCCGTCAGCGCCGCGCAGCCGACGCCGTCGAAGGCCGACGCCGAAGCCGAAAACCCCTCGCTGTGGGCCAAGGTTAAGGCCTTCTTCCACTGAAGCCCCCGCAGGGCGGCCGGTAACAAGCGGGATTCATAACCGATCGTTAGTGATCAAACGATCCTGGGCACAGTAGGACTACGGTGAACGGCGCAGTTTGAAGCGAATTTCGCCGCCGTTTTCAGGGTTCGATAACAGAAGGGGAGGATTTTCCAGCAACTGGAGATTCCTCGCCCATGGACGTCGTGACCGCCAGAGCCGGTATGAGGCGCCTGCCGTTGTGGGCTGCCGCTTTCGTCGTGTTCACCTGCACGGCGATCCTCGGCATCAGCGGCTGGCGTGAATGGAGTTCGCGCGACGCGCTGTTGAAGGGTGCCGAGGCGGAAATGGCGAACCTGGCGCGGTCGCTGACCCAGCACGCCGAGGACAGCCTCGACCTCTTGGATTCCGGCGTGGTCGGCGTCGTCTCCAGGCTCGAGATGGACGGCACCGATTCCTCGACCATCGCAAAACTCCGCAACCTGCTCGAAGCCCGCAAGAAGGCGATCGAGCGCATCCACAGCCTCGCCATCATCGACGACCAGGGCAACTGGCTGACCTCGGCCGGCGCGGTCTCCTCGACGCTCAACGACGACGCGTTCTTCCGCCATCATCAGCTTTCGCCGAAACGGGAGGCGTTCGTCGGCCATCCCGTCAAAAACCTGATCGACGGCGAATGGGTGATCACGCTGTCGCGTCGCTTCAACAAGAAGGACGGCAGCTTTGGCGGCGTGGTGCTCGCGACCATCAGCGCCAATTATCTGGCGAACTTCTACCGGCAGTTCGAGATCGGCCGGAACAGCTCCGTCTCGCTCGTGCATGGCGACGGCCTGATCATCGCGCGCAATCCGGACAATGCCAAATATGTCGGGCGCAGCGTCGCCGACAAGCCGCTGTTCCGCGATCCCGCGCTGGGCGGGCCCGGCGGCGCCTATCATTTCAAGTCGCCGCTCGACAGCGTCGAGCGCGTCAGCTTCTACAAGCGCAGCGGGCGTTTCCCGCTCGTCCTGCTCGCGACCGTCGAGAAGGAGGAACTGCTGGCGCCGTGGCGGGCGGACGCCATTTCCCGCATGCTGTTCGTGCTCGCGCTGGTGATGCTGATCGGCCTGATCGGCGCGGTGCTGGTCGGCCAGTTGCGGCGGGGACAGCGCATGGCGGCCGCACTCGTGGAGAAGGAGGCGCATTTCCGCCTGCTCGCCGAAGGCTCCAGCGACATGGTCACCCGCATCGGCCTCGACGAGCGCATCCGCTACGTCTCGCCGTCGGCCCTGCGGGTCGTCGGCTGGCGCGCCAGCCAGTTGATCGGGACGCCGGCGCTGGCGGGCGTCAATCCGGACGACCTTCCCAACGTCCATGCCGTCGTCCAGGCGCTGAAGCGCGGCGAGAAGGAGGAGGCGCGTGTCACCTATCGCAGCCGGCACCGCGAAAAGGACGAGATCTGGCTGGAATCCAGCATGCGCGTGACGCGCAAGGATGACGGCGAGATCGACGGCGTGGTGGCGATCTCGCGCGACATCACCGAGCAGAAGAACCTGGAGAACCGGCTCGAGACGCTGGCGATCGAGGACAGCCTGACCGGGCTCGCCAACCGCCGCCGGTTCGACGAGCGGCTGGCGGAGGAATGGGCACGGGCCTATCGCGACCGCTCCAGCCTCGGCCTCGTGATGATCGACGTCGATCACTTCAAGTCCTACAACGACGAATATGGCCACCCCGCCGGCGATGCCTGCCTGCGGGTGGTCGCGAAAATTCTCGCGTCCGAAGCGCATCGCAGCAGCGATCTCGCCGCGCGCTATGGCGGCGAGGAGTTCGCGGTGCTGCTGCCGAACACGGACGCGGCGGGCTGCGCGCGGATCGGCGAGAAGCTGCGCCAGGCCATCCGCGAGGCCGGCCTCGCCCACGCCTCCAATTTGCCCGCAGGCGTCGTCACCGTCTCCGTCGGCGGCGCCACCTGTCGCCCGGCGCTGGAGCGTTCGGCCGGAACCTCCTCCCTGGTGGAAGCCGCCGACCGCGCGCTCTATGTCGCAAAACAGTCCGGGCGAGATCGCCTGGTGATGTCGGGTGAGGTGATGAACCTGCCGATGGCGTCGGGGCAGTAGGCGGTCAGGGCCATCGTGTCCCGGACGCGACGCAGCGTTCCCGGCGATGCGAAGCATCGTCCGGTACGATGCGGCGCTGAGCCGGGACCCGGTACTTTCCTTGCCGCAACGATGGGCCCCGGTTCAGCAGCGCACCGCGAAGGGCGCTGCGCTGCGCCCGGGGCACGAGAGCTCAATAATGCGGGGGCCGTTCGTTGGCCGGGCCGGGGGCATTCGCCTCGGCCTCCTGCAGGCGCTCGCCGAGCTGGGCGATCTGCCGCGTCAGCGCGTCGATCTGCTTCCATTGCGCGGTGATGGTCTGGTTCAACTGCTCGATGGTCTGGTCCTGATAGGCGAGCCGCGTTTCGAGCGCGTCGATCCGTTCGTTGATCTCACTCATCGCTGGCCGGCTCCCTGGTCCGTTCGCGCAGGCCGTGACCGAGCGCGACGCGCTCGTCGAATACAAAGCATTCGCCGCGCCATCGGCTCTCGGCCTCCGGCACCTCTTCCAGATATTTCAAGATGCCGCCCTTGAGGTGATAAACTTCCGCAAAGCCGCGCGCGAGCAGATGGGCGCTCGCCTTCTCGCAGCGGATGCCGCCGGTGCAGAACATCGCGATTCTGCGGTGCCTGGCCGGGTCGAGCTGCGCGGCGGCAAAATCCTTGAACTGGCCAAAGCTTTTGATGTTCGGGTCGACCGCGCCCTCAAAGGTCCCCATCGCCACCTCGAAGGCGTTGCGGGTGTCCAGCACCAGCGTATCGGGCGCGGCGATCAGCGCGTTCCATTCGGCGGCATCGACATAGGTGCCGACCTGCCGCGTCGGATCGGCGGCCGCATCGCCTAGCGTGACGATCTCCTTCTTCAGCCGCACCTTGAGCCGGCCGAACGGCATCGCTTCGGCGGTCGAGAATTTGAGCTCGAGATTGTCGAGCCGGCCGCCGAACAGCGCGCCATGGACGAGCTCGTGAGCAAGCGCGTCGATCGCCTCGGCTGACCCTGCGACCGTGCCGTTGATGCCCTCCTGGGCCAGCAGCACGCTGCCCTTGATCCCGAGGCCCGCGCAGAAGGCGCGCAACGGCTCGCGCAACTCCCGGTAATCCGGGAGTGCTGCGAACTGGTAGAGGGCGGCGACCTTGTAAATCATGGGCGCTCGTTTAGCAGGCGCGGGCGGCCCGGAAAACCCGCAGAAATCAGGCCCCATTCCCTGGGCGGATGGCAGCATTTCGCTGGTATGCCAGCCATTGCTTGGGCCCGCCCGAATGTGTCATGAAGGCCCGGAATTCAACGGCGCGCGCGATCCGCGCAGCATAACGTCAGAGCAACATTGGCATGAGAAGCTTCCATTTCCCCGGCCGGTCCACGGTCCACGCCCAGAACGCCATGGTGGCGACCTCGCATCCGATGGCGAGTCTGGCGGCCATCGAGGTGCTGCGCGAGGGCGGCACGGCGGCCGACGCGGCCGTGGCGGGCAGCCTGCTGCTCGGCGTGATCGAGCCGCAATCGACCGGCATCGGCGGCGACTGTTTTGCGCTGATCCAGCCGCGCGGCGAGGGCAAGATCATTGCCTATAACGGCTCCGGCCGGGCGCCGAAGGCGGCCAACGCCGACTGGTATCTCGAGCGCAAGATCAATTCCGTGCCGCTGACCTCGGCACATGCGGTCTCGGTCCCCGGCGTCATCGACGCCTTTGCGACCGTGCTGCGCGATCACGGCAAGTTCGGCTTCGACCGGCTCGCGCAACCGGCGATCAAGGCGGCCGAGGAGGGGTACGTCGTTTCGCCCCGCATCGCCTTCGACTGGAAGAACCAGTTCGAGAAGCTGAAGAAGGGCCACAACACCGAGCGCTATCTCTTGCCGCACGGACAGCCGGCCAAAGCCGGCGACGTGATCCGCCAGCCCGAGCTCGGCAAGACGCTGCGCGCGATCGCCAAGGACGGCCGCGACGCCTTCTACAAGGGCGCGGTCGCCGAGGACATCGTCGAGACGCTGCGCGGAATCGGCGGCCTGCACACGCTGGACGATTTCGCCGCGCATACGACGGAAGTCACGACGCCGATCGGCACCAGCTACAAGGGCCACGACGTCTGGCAGTGCCCGCCGAACGGCCCGGGCGTCACCGCATTGTTGATGCTCAACATCCTGTCGCGCTTCGACCTCACCAAGTTCGCCCCGCTCAGTGTCGAGCGCTTCCATCTCGAGGCGGAAGCCGCGCGCATCGCCTACATGAATCGCGAGATGCATGTTGCCTCTCCCGAGCACATGAAGATCAACGTCGCCGAGATGCTCGAAAAGGGCTTTGCCGACGAGTACATCAGCAAGATCCGCATGGACGGCATGCTCGATTTGCCGAACGTGGCGCCGCCGATGAATCCGTCGACGATCTACATCACTGTCGTGGACAAGGATCGCAACGTCTGCTCGTTCATCAACTCGGTCGCGCATTCCTTCGGCTCGGCGATCGTCTCGAACAAGACCGGCGTGCTGCTGCAGAACCGCGCCGGCGGCTTCCGCATCCAGCCGGGCCATCCCAACTGCATCGAAGGCGGCAAGCGCCCGCTGCACACGATCATGCCGGGCCTGCTCACCAAGGGCGGCCGTTCCACGATGTCGTTCGCCGTCATGGGCGGGCAGTATCAGCCGACCGGCCAGACCCATGTGCTGACCAACATCCTCGACTACGGCCTGGACGTGCAGGAAGCCATCGATATGCCGCGCGGCCTGCATTACGAGGGCCAGTACCAGCTCGAGGACAGTGTGCCGGCCGAAATCGTCGAGGGCCTCAAGAAGCTCGGCCACAAGACCACCAGCGTGGTCGGCCCGCTCGGCGGCGCCCAGGCGATCTGGATCGACTGGGAGAAGGGCACGCTGACCGGCGGCTCCGACCCGCGCAAGGACGGCTGCGCGCTGGGCTATTGAGGCTGGTCACGTCGGGTGCGTTGCGCTAGACACCTCTCCGCCTCAAACGGAAGGTGTCTTATGCAGCGTTTTCAGCGCGCACTCCTCGCCATCATGTCGGCGCTGGCGATCACGGTGATCGGCGGCGTTTCGGACTTCGTCTCCACGGCATCGGCCCAGACAGCAGGAAAAACCATGACCACAGCTTCAGGCTTGCAGATCATCGACAACGTCGTCGGCACCGGCGCCTCGCCGAAGCCCGGCCAGATCTGCGTGATGCACTACACCGGCTGGCTCTATGAGAACGGCAAGAAGGGCAAGAAATTCGATAGCTCCGTCGACCGCAACGAGCCGTTCGAATTTCCGATCGGCAAGGGCCGCGTGATCGCGGGCTGGGACGAGGGCGTGGCCTCGATGAAGGTCGGCGGCAAGCGCACGCTGATCATCCCGCCGCAACTCGGCTACGGCGCCCGCGGCGCCGGCGGCGTCATTCCGCCGAACGCGACGCTGATGTTCGACGTGGAATTGCTCGGGGTGAAGTGACTGTACCGTTCCAACGTCGTCATGGCCGGGCTTGTCCCGCCCATCCACGACCTTTCCCGCAGCGCCAAGAA
>NZ_PPPT01000024.1 GCF_006483445.1 Bradyrhizobium guangdongense
CCGGGCATCCACGTTCTTCCTTGCCGATCGCAGCATAGAACGTGGATGGCCGGGACATAGGCGAGCGGGAGCGACGCCGTCCTTCGGACGGCTATGCCGGAAGCTTCTGCGAAAAACTACCCCACTTCCTCGATCTTCACCTTGTCCGGATAGAACGCCAGCCGTCCCGAAATCTCGCTCATGGCGGGGAAGGGCGTCTCGTAGGTCCAGATCGCGTTGTCGAGCGTCTTGCCGTCGGCTGTGATGCTGAAATATCTCGCGTCGCCTTTATAGGGGCAGTGCGTGACCCGGTCGGTGCGCTCGAGCAGCGCCATGTTGGTGTCCTCGCGCGGGACATATTGCACCGCCGGATACCTGGCTTCCTTCAGCGTCAGGGCCTTGGTCGTATCGGCGATCACGATATCGCCCGCGGTCACCCGGATGCGGCGGGGGTTTTGGGTGATGGTGATGGGGTGGTCGGGGCCCGGAAGTTTCATGAATTCACGCCTTTTCGTTCGATCTGCCGCGCGCGGCACTTTGTCGTGCCTTTATCCTGATGGGATCAGGGATATAGTGCCTGAAGGCGTGACGGAGAAGGCCGTTCACGCTAAGTTTGGCCCTGCCGGCAAGCTTGGCTTTGAAGTCTGGACCCCGGCAAAGATTCGACACCCAGACTGACTTGAAGTCGAGATATGGAGTAAGACCCGAATGCCAATGGACGCCCACGATATCGAGGCGATGATCAAGGCAGCGATCCCCGATGCCGAGGTGACCATCCGTGACCTCGCCGGCGACGGCGACCACTATGCCGCGACCGTGATCTCGGAATCCTTCCGCGGCAAGTCCCGCGTCCAGCAGCATCAGATCGTCTACCGGTCGCTGCAGGGACAGATGGGCGGCGTGTTGCACGCGCTGGCGCTGCAGACCGGCGTGCCCGGCAGCTGATTTCTTCGCGAGACGGGGGCCGACAATGGCTGCGGACGATCATCGCGGCGCGATGTTTCGTGTCATCGTGCCGAACCAGCACAGCCGCGTCACCAATGCCGAGCTGTTCTTCGACCTCGTCTTCGTCTTCGCCGTCACCCAGATCTCGCACACGCTGCTGCACCATTTCACGCCGCTCGGCGCGGTGCAGGTCACGATCCTGTTCCTCGCGGTCTGGTGGGTGTGGGTCTACACGACCTGGGTGACCAACTGGCTCAATCCCGAGCTGACGCCGGTCCGCATCATGCTCTTCCTGATGATGCTCGGCGGCCTCATGCTATCGACGACCATCCCGTCCGCCTTCGAGGGACGGGGCCTGTGGTTTGCGATCGCCTATGCGTCGATGCAGGTCGGGCGCACCGCATTCTGGCTGATCGCGACGCCAGCGCATCGGACGCTGGTGCGGCACAATGCGATCCGCATCCTGGCCTGGCTCTGTGTCTCGGGCGTCCTCTGGATTCTGGGTGGCCTTTCGGAGGGGGAAACGCGGCTGTGGCTGTGGCTGGCAGCGATCGTCTGGGAGTACATTTCGCCGGCCGCGCGCTTCTGGGTGCCGAAGCTGGGCTTCTCGTCGGTCGAGGCATGGGCCGTCGAAGGCAGCCACATGGCGGAGCGCTGCTCCCTCTTCGTCATCATCGCGCTCGGCGAAGCCATCGTGGTCAACGGCGCGACCTTTGCGGAGCTGAGCTGGACCGCCGAAAACATCACAGCTTTCCTGGCCGCGTTGATCGGTGCGATTGCGATGTGGTGGATCTATTTCCACAAGGGTGCAGAGGCTGGCTCTGAACGACTCTCGAAGTCTGTCGAGTCCGGCCGGCTGGCGCGGCTCGCCTACACCTATCTGCACATGCCGATCATCGCCGGTATCATCCTCACCGCCGTGTCGGACGAGCTCGTGCTCAAGCATCCGACCGGGCATTCCGACATCAGGACAGTCGCCAGCACGGTCGGTGGTCCGCTGGTGTTCCTGGTCGGCACCATCCTGTTCAAGCATTCGATCCGCGGCTTCCTCCAGCTCTCGCACGGCGTCGGCATTCTTGCGCTGCTCGGCCTCGGCTGGTTCGGCGGCCATCTGTCGCCGCTCTGGCTGTCGGTCGCGACGACGCTGATCTTGATCGTGGTGGCGGTGTGGGAGTCGCTATCGCTGGGGTCGAAGCCTGAGGAGGCCGAGGCTCATTGAACCTGACCTGCCGCGATCCGTACGATCGGCCGGGCCCGGCCGCGGTCGCCGGCATTCCCGATTTGCCTACTCCGCAACCTCCAGCGCGTGCACCGAGAACATCTTTGCCGCATCCGTCCAGGTTTCGCGCACCCGCCAGCCAGCACCGCGCGCCAGCGCCGCAAAGCGCTCGAGGCTGTATTTGTAGCTGTTCTCGGTGTGGATGGTCTCGCCGGCGCGGAACGAGAAGCTCGTGCCCAGCAGGCGCACGGTCTGGCTCTTCTTGCTGATCAGGTGCATCTCGATGCGGTGGCGCTCGTGATTGTAGATCGCGCGATGGGTGAAGGCGGAGAGGTCGAAATTGCCGCCGAGCTCGCGATTGATCCGCACCAGCACATTGAGGTTGAAACGGGCCGTGACGCCGGCCGCATCGTTATAGGCGTCGTAGAGCACGCGCTCGTCCTTCTCTAAGTCGACGCCGATGATCATCTGCGCGCCCCGGCCCAGGATCTCGCGCGCGCTCTTCAGGAAGGCGCTGGCCTCATGCGGCTCGAAATTGCCGATCGTCGAGCCCGGGAAGAAGCCGACTTTTGGCATATCGGTGACAGCAGGGGGCAGCGCAAACGGCGTCGTGAAATCAGCCGCGACCGGATGGATGGCGAGCGCAGGAAAATCACGCCGCAATCCGTTCGCCTGCGCATGCAGGAAATCGCCGGAGATATCGACGGGCACATAGGCGGCGAATTTGCAGTGTTTCAGGAGCAAGCGAACCTTTGTGGTCGCGCCGGCGCCGAACTCGACCAACGCGGCGTGCTCCGGGATGATTGCCGCGATCTCGTCGCCGCGCTCGCGCAGGATCGAGAGCTCGGTGCGGGTCGGGTAGTATTCCGGCAGCCGTGTGATCGCCTCGAACAGCTCCGATCCGGTCGCATCGTAGAAGTATTTCGGCGAGAGCTTTTTCGGCTGCTGCGAGAGATCCTCGATGGCTTCGCGGGCGAAGGCGGTGGTCTGTTCGTCAGGAAGATGGGCTTCAGCCAAAGCGCTGGCATGCACATTCATGATACTCTCCTGAACGCGCTGTCCGGCGCGCGGTTGTCGTCGGAAGTTTGTTAGTCGTACTGGGCGAGCCGCAATCCCGTGAACTGCCAGCGGTGGTGCGGATAGAAGAAGTTGCGATAGGTGATACGGCTGTGGCCCTCGGGAGTTGCAAGCGAGGAGCCGCGCAGCACCAACTGGTTGACCATGAACTTGCCGTTGTATTCGCCGAGCGCGCCTTCGATGGCGCGGTAGCCCGGGTAGGGGGAGTAGGAGCTGCGGGTCCACTGCCAGACGATGCCGAAGGCATCGTTGAGCTTTTCGGCGCGGGCCGCGACCTCCCATTCCATCTCGGTCGGAAGGTGCTTGCCCGCCCAGCGCGCGAAGGCGTCAGCCTCGTAATAGCTGACATGGCTGACGGGCGCTGCGGGATCGACCGGCTTGAGACCGGCGAGCGTCATCATGTGCCACTGGCCGTCGATCTCGCGCCAGTGGCCGGGCGCCTGCCAGCCCTCGTTGTTGACGGCGGCAAATCCGTCCATCAGCCAGAGCGTCGCGGTCGCGTAACCGCCGTCCTTGATGAAGGCGAGCCATTCACCGTTGGTGACGAGGTTGCGCGCGATCTTCACCGGACCGACCAGGGCGCGATGCGCGGGCTTCTCATTGTCGAAGTGAAAACTGTCGCCGGCATGTCCGATGCTGTGGATGCCTTCGTTCAGCGTCAGCCACTCATCGCCGGTGCGTGTCGCAGCCGGGAAGCGCCAGGCCGGATCGTAGGCCGGCGACACCGGGTTCTGCGCAAAGGCGTGCAGGATGTCCGTGAACATCAATTCCTGGTGCTGCTGCTCGTGATTGAGCCCGACTTCGACCAGCGGGGCGATCTCGCGCAGCTTTGCAGCGCCGGCCTCGCGGAAGAATTTGACGACTTCAGCGTCGACATGCCGGCGATAGGCCGTGACCTCATCGGCGCTCGGACGCGTGATGTCGCCGCGGCGATGCCGGGCGTGACGGGGACCGGCGCTGACGTAATAGGAGTTGAACAGGAAGGCGAAATCCGGATGGAAGGGCCGGTAGTCAGGACAGTGATCGCCGAGCAGGAACTGCTCGAAGAACCAGGTGGTGTGGGCCCGGTGCCATTTGGCCGGGCTCGCGTCCGGCATGGACTGGATCTGCTGGTCCTCGGGGCTCAGGGGTGCCGCGCGGCGCTCGGTCTCGTTGCGGACGGCGGTGAAGGCATCGACCAGCGCCTCCGCGAGGCCGCCGGAATCGGGCGAGCGTGACGGATGGGCGGGGCCGGCCGTTGCGGAGGCTTGTTTCGTCACGTTTTTCTCCAGATGCACAAGAGAACGTAGCTGGCGTGGCCCGGTTCCCGAGACCAGGTTCGTCCTAAATAGGGCGCCCGTTACGGGATAAAAGTCCTCCTTGGGTATGATATTAGAGCCGTCAGGCTATGGACCGGCCGTCCACAAGGCCCAAGCGGGCCGCATGGCTGGCCCCCGTCGCCGCCATTTTGCTTTGGATGCACAATAGTTTGGACTACATATATCCTGAAGTATCGGGTTACATGGGCCAAGCCGCCCGAGGCATTTGAAGGGCTCCGCAAAGGAAACGGATATGAGCATCGAGCAATTCATCGACAGCGAAGTGAAGTCGAACGACGTGGTTCTGTTCATGAAGGGCACGCCGCAATTTCCGCAGTGCGGCTTTTCGGGCCAGGTCGTGCAGATCCTCGACCACCTCGGCGTCGGCTATAAGGGCCTGAACGTTCTGGAATCGGCCGAGCTGCGCAACGGCATCAAGACCTATTCGAACTGGCCGACCATTCCCCAGCTCTACGTCAAGGGCGAGTTCGTCGGCGGCTGCGACATCGTCCGCGAGATGTTCCAGGCCGGCGAACTGCAGCAGCTCTTCTCCGAGAAGGGCGTGGCGATCAACGCTGCGGCTTGAGGCCTCGTCGATGCTGACGCGCCGGATCGGCGGCGCCCAGCTCGAGATCATCGTTGCCGACATCACCACTCTCGGCGTTGACGCCATCGTCAACGCCGCAAACAATTCGCTCCTTGGTGGAGGCGGTGTGGACGGGGCGATCCACCGGGCCGCAGGCCCGGACCTCGTCGCCGAATGCCGTATGCTCCACGGCTGCAAGACGGGCGACGCCAAGATCACCAGGGGTTATCGGCTCAAGGCCGCGCACGTGATCCATACGGTCGGTCCGGTGTGGAACGGCGGTACGCTGGGCGAAGACGATCTGCTCGCCGCCTGCTATCGCCGCTCGATGGAGCTGTGCGCCAGGCACACACTGACCTCGGTGGCATTCCCGGCGATTTCGACCGGCATTTTCCGTTTTCCCGTCGACCGGGCGGCCGATATCGCGATGCGCACGACCATCGAAGCGCTGCCGACGACGCCATCCGTCGCCCGCGTCATATTCTGCTGTTTCTCCGAGCCCAGCGCGAACGTCCATATCGAGGCGCTCTTGCGACACGGCAGCCCTTGTGCCGACTGACGTGGTCGGTACACTCCGCCGGCTTGTTCCGGGGAGGGAATATGACGTTACGTTTTGGACTGCGTTCGTTGGCATGTGCCGCGCTGGTGTCGCTCTGTGCGATACCGCTGGCCCATGCGGAAGGCACTTACGAGATCCCGGCCGGCGCGCGGTTCAATCCGGACAAGCTCGCCAGGATCAGCGACTTCTTCAAGAATGAGGTCGCAACCGGCAAGATCGCCGGTGCGACGGTGCTGATCCAGCACAATGGCAAGCCGGTCTTCCGCGAAGCCTTCGGCGTCCAGGACGTCGTGAGCAAGGCGCCGATCACCGACAAGACGATCTTCCGCCTGTTCTCGATGACGAAGGCGATCACGTCGGTGGCTGCCATGAAGATGATCGAGGACGGCAAGCTCAGGCTCGACGATCCCGTCTCGAAATACATCCCGTCCTTCGCCAATGTGAAGGTCGGCGTCGAGAAGAAGGCCGAGGACGGGACCAAGTCGCTGGAGCTCGTGCCGCTGGTCCGGCCGATGACGGTGAAGGACCTGATGACGCACACCTCGGGCGTCACCTATGGCTTCTATGGCGACAGCCTGGTCCGCAAGGCCTACAAGGACGCCAACCTCTATGCCGGCGATTTCGATCTCGCCGAGTTCGCCGAGCGCATCGCAAAGCTGCCGCTGCACAACCAGCCGGGCGCGCTCTGGCAATACGGCCATTCCACCGACATTCTGGCGCGCGTGATGGAGGTCGCAGCCGGCAAGTCGCTGCTCGAGATCGAGCAGCAATTCGCGCTCGATCTCGAGCAGCGA
>NZ_PPPT01000249.1 GCF_006483445.1 Bradyrhizobium guangdongense
GACCGACCTGCAGACCGCGCTGACAACCACGCACCCCGATCTCGAGACTCGCATCGTGGCGATGACCGATCGCGGTCAGGCTTATGATTATCCCCCGGCGGTCGCTCTTGAGATCAAGGATGGCAACGTCGAAGATTATTCGCGCGCCGCCGATTTCCTCAATGCCGGCCATTACGACACTGTATGCCTGCAGCACGAATTCGGGATCTTCGGCGGTGAAGCCGGTGCCCATATACTGGCGCTGCTGTCGCGCCTGACCATGCCGGTGGTAACGACGTTTCACACCGTGCTCGCCGATCCGACGGCGAAGCAGCGTACGGTCATGGCGCGCATCGTCGAGGCCTCGTCAAAAGTCGTGGTGATGGCCAACAAGGGCCGCGAGCTGTTGCGCGAGGTCTATCGCGTGCCGGACGACAAGATCGAAGTCATCGCCCACGGCATTCCCGATGCCGCCTTCGTCGAGTCCGATGCGGCGAAAGCCAGGCTCGGATTTGAGCGGAGGTCGGTGATCCTGACCTTCGGCCTGTTGTCGCCGAACAAGGGCATCGAAGTCATGATCGACGCCATGCCGTCGATCCTGAAACGCTGCGCGGACGCGGTGTACGTCGTGCTCGGCGCAACGCATCCCAATCTGGTGCGAAACCAGGGCGAGGCCTATCGCGAGGGCCTGATGGCGCGGGTGCGCGAACTCGGGATCGACGACCACGTGGTGTTCCTCGACCGGTTCGTCGACAAGGCCACGCTGCTCGAGTTCATCTCGATGTGCGACGTCTATGTCACGCCCTATCTCAACGAGGCCCAGATGACGTCGGGAACCCTGGCCTACAGCTTTGGGCTGGGCAAGCCGGTCGTCTCGACGCCCTACTGGCACGCGCGTGAGCTGCTTGCCGACGGATGCGGTGTGCTGGTGCCGTTTGGCGATGCGGTGGCGATCGGCATCGAAATCGCAAAGCTGCTCACCGACGATGTGCGCCGGCAGGCAATGTCGCAGCGCGCCTACGCAGCCAGCCGAATGATGACCTGGGAACGCACGGCCGAGCGCTACATGTCCGTCTTCGAGCACGCGCGGCAAGGTTACCGGCCCAAGGTGCTGACGCGCGCCGAGGTCAGCGC
>NZ_PPPT01000250.1 GCF_006483445.1 Bradyrhizobium guangdongense
CGCCATGCGCCGCCAGCGCGTCCTCCATTTCGTCGGCGCGGGCCTCGAACGTCGCCAGCAGGTTGCGATGGCGACCCTGGAAATTGTCCAGGACGTCCGCGAGCTGGATGGCAACGGCTTCCGGGTCGAGCGCGAGAACCCGGTCGACGATATGATTTGCACGCATCTTGTCGGTCGGATTGAGGTCACGCGGTTCGACCGCGGGCTTGAACGGCCGTACGATGACCCGCGCCGGATCGGGGCGGAGATGAAGGGCCTGCCGGTTCAGGAAGGTCGCGTGTGACACGGTATCCTCGGCTCGTTGGGTTGTGATGCGAAACTCAGGCGCCGACGGCGCGCAAGGCCGTGGGCTTCGTCAGGCTGGTGTTGGCGCGCGCAAGCTGACGCATCTCGGCAAGTCCGAGCAGATAGCAGACGACCGACTCGCCGCCGCGGTTCTCGTTGGCGCGATCGGGGTGCAATCCGTCGCGGCAACTTCCGGTGTGGGGATCGACCAGCGCCACCGACAGATCGTTGCTGCCGAGAAACCAGGCGAACGCGCGTGCCGCCATGGCTTTCCATTCGGCGTCGCCGTCGGCGCGCCACGCGGTCAGGCATGCCGCGATCGTCGCTGTTGCTTCGACAGGCTGCTGATCGAAGGCACGGGGATGTTGCCGCTGCTCGCCAAAACCGGCAGTGCCGACGGGGCGGAAATGGCCGGCGGCCGTCGTTTGCTGCGTCATCAGCCAGCGCAGAGACCTCAGTCCGGCATCGAGGTACTGAGGCGCCTGCGTCGCCATCCCGGTCAGCATCAGGGCCTGCGGCAAACGCGCATTGTCGTAAGCCAGCCCGTCCTCGAACCACACCCGGTCCGGCGTCTCGACTGAGGCCAGGCAGGACATCAGCCTGTCGGCGAGGGAATGCCTGATATCGCCGGCGTGAAGGTCGTGCGGGGCGACCGGGCAATAAGCGTCGAGACCAAGCAGCGTGAACGCCCAGGCGCGCGGTGAGCTGAAGGTCTCCACGGTCGACAAGGCCTGGGCGAACAAGGCTGCGGCCCAGCGACGCCGCGACGGGCTTGCGTCGTCGCGCGCGGCCTCGCCCAGGGCCCATAGCGTCCGTCCGTGACTATCTTCGGAGCCTTTGTCTTCGAGCCAGTTTCGATCGAAGCCCATGAAGTTGCGAAAATGCCCGGTGTCGGGGTTCCAGGCATGCTGTACGAAGGCGGCAAACCGGGTCGTCAGGACATCCGACAGGGGCTGTTCGCCCGGGCCATTCAAGGCACAGGCCAAAAGCAAGGCTCTGGCATTGTCGTCGACGCAATAGCCGTGCGCGCGATCGGGCACCGAATGCACCGCGTGCTGGAACAGGCCGGTATCGTCGCACATCGACAGGAAATGCCCAATCTGCATCTCGGGCGGGGCGGGGCCGCGCGGCTCGGGCGCGCTGACCTCGGCGCGCG
>NZ_PPPT01000251.1 GCF_006483445.1 Bradyrhizobium guangdongense
GAATCCGGCTGCGGCAAGTCCACCACCGCGCGGCTGTTGATGCATCTGATGAATCGCGACGCCGGGGACATCATCTATGACGGCATGACGGTCGGACAGTCGCTGTCGCTGCGTGAATTGCGCAGGGGCATGCAGATGGTGTTCCAGGATTCTTACGCCTCGCTCAATCCGCGCCTGACCATCGAAGAGTCCATTGCCTTCGGCCCGAAGGTGCATGGCATGGCAGACGCGGCCGCGCGTGGGCTGGCCCGCGAGCTGCTCGGCAAGGTCGGCCTCGTGCCTGCAAACTTCGCCAACCGCTATCCGCACGAAATTTCCGGCGGCCAGCGCCAGCGCGTCAATATCGCGCGTGCGCTGGCGCTGTCGCCGCGGCTGGTGATTCTGGACGAAGCCGTCTCCGCGCTCGACAAATCGGTCGAGGCGCAGGTGCTCAATCTGCTCGCCGATCTCAAGCGCGAGTTCGGCCTGACCTATCTCTTCATCAGCCACGACCTCAATGTCGTCCGCTACATCAGCGATCGCGTGCTGGTGATGTATCTCGGCGAGGTCGTCGAGCTCGGCCCGGTCGATCAGGTCTGGGACAATCCGGCCCATCCCTATACGCGGGCCCTTCTGGCTGCGATGCCGTCCTCCGATCCTGATAGCCGCACCGAGACGCCACCGATCTCGGGCGATCCGCCCAACCCGATCGATCCGCCGCCGGGGTGTCGCTTCCACACCCGTTGCCCGTTTGCGGAGCCGCTCTGCGCAAACGCGACACCAAAGCTCACGGCGCTGGATACAATGGGCCACCAAGCCGCGTGCTACATGGCCATCCCGGGATCAGGCCATAGCCGCGCGCCGCAGGAGGGACCAGCATGACACGACCGACGCCGAAAGCGATCAAGGCAACCGCTGAAGTCGCAGGCATCCCCGTGGATGAGGAGACCGCAACGCGCATCTCCAACTCCATCGGACCCGCCTTCGAGGGCTTTGCCGCCATCGCCGGCACGCTGCCGTTCGATCTGGAGCCGTCGCACTTCGTGCTCGCACAGACCGCGAAGGTGACGAAATGAGCCAGGACGTAGCCCTGATGACGCTCACCGAGGTCGCGCGCGCGATCGCGGCGAAGCAGGTGTCTTCCCACGAGGTGACGCGCGCGCTGCTGCATCGCATCGCGCAATGGCAGCCGCATCTCAACGCCTTCATGGCCATCGAATCCGAGGCCGCGCTGAAGGCCGCTGACGCCGCCGATGCCGAGCTCGCCAAGGGCAAGGTCCGCGGCCCCCTGCACGGCGTGCCGCTGGCGCACAAGGACATGTATTACGACGCCGGCCACGTCGCGACCTGCGGCTCCCTGATCCGACGTGATTTCGTGCCGAAGGTGACGTCCACCGCGCTCCAGCGCTTGAAGGATGCCGGCCAGGTCCGTCTCGGCACGCTGCACCTCGCGGAATTCGCCTATGGCCCGACCGGCCACAACGCCCATTACGGCGCGGTGCGCAATCCCTGGAACGTTGCACATATCACCGGCGGTTCGTCCTCGGGCTCCGGCTCCGCCGTCGCGGCGCGGTTGACCTATGCGGCGCTCGGCTCCGACACCGGCGGCTCGATCCGCTTCCCCGCCCATTTCTGCGGCGTCACCGGTTTGAAGACCACCGTCGGCCGCGTCAGCCGTGCCGGCGCGATGCCGCTGTCGCAATCGCTCGACACTGTCGGCCCGCTCGCAAGAACGGCTGAAGACTGCGCGTTGGTGCTGGCGCTGACGGCGGGCCTGGATCCTGAGGATGCCACCGCGAGCCACGAACCGGTGGCGGAGTACGTTGCTGCAACCAAGGGCTCACTCAAGGGCCTGAAGATCGGCGTACCCACGTCCTACTATGTCGACGATCTCGACGCCGAGGTCGCCCGCGTGCTCGATGAGACGATCGCGGTGCTCAAGCGGGAGGGTGCCGATATCGTCAAGGTCGAGCTGCCCGATCAGCGGCAATTGTCGGCCGCCTGTCAGCTCGTGCTGGCGGTCGAGGCGGCTGCCTTCCACAAGCGCTGGCTGATCGAGCGCCCGCAGGACTATGGCGCGCAAACCCTGATGCGCCTGCAGAACGGGCTGGCGATCCCTGCCGTCACCTATCTCGAGGCGATGCGCTGGCGCGGACCGGCGCTGGCCGCGCATAGCGCGGCGACCGCTGGCGTCGATGCCGTGATCGCGCCGGCTTCGCCGGTGCCGGCGCCGACCATCGCGGAGAGCGACGTCGGCGCTGGTCCTGGTGCCGGAGCATTGTTGCAGCGGCTGACGCTGTTCACCCGGACCATCAACTATCTCGGCCTGCCGTCGCTGACGGTGCCATCCGGCTTCACCAAGGGCGGCCTGCCCATTGGCATGCAGCTCATTGGCCGCTCCTTCGACGAGGCGACGCTGCTCACCATCGGCGCGGCGTTCCAGCGCGCGACCGATTATCATGCCAGGGTTCCAAAACTGCCGTCATGACCAAGCTCGTCGACATCTCCGGCCTCAACATCCGCTTCACCGGCGAGCGCACGGTTTTTGCCGTGAACGATCTCAGCCTCTCGCTCGGCGATGGCGAGGTGTTGGGCCTGCTCGGCGAATCCGGCTCGGGCAAGAGCGTGACCCTGCGGGCGCTGATGCGGCTGTTGCCGAAGAAGCGCACGCAGATCTCGGGCACGGTCAACGTCATGGGCCGCGACGTGCTGGCGATGGATGACGACGAGCTATCGGCTTTCCGCGGCCAGACCGTCTCGATGATCTTTCAGGAGCCGGCACTGGCGCTCGATCCCGTCTACACCATCGGCCGGCAGATCGCGGAAACCGTTGTTCGCCACGAGGGCAAGAGCTTTGCGGAAGGCCGCGCGCGTGCGCTCGAAATGCTCGAGGTCGTGCGCATCCCCTCGGCAAAACGAAGGCTCGATGCCTATCCGCACGAAATGTCCGGCGGCATGCGCCAGCGCGCCATGATTGCGCTGGCGCTCGCCTGCCGGCCGAAGATCTTGCTCGCGGACGAGCCGACCACGGCGCTGGATGCCACCGTCCAGATCCAGATTCTGCTGCTTTTGCGCGAATTGCAGCGCGAATTCGGCATGTCCGTGATCTTCGTGACCCACGATATCGGCGTCGCCATCGAGATCTGCGACCGCGTCGCGGTCATGTATGCCGGCCAGATCGTGGAGCAGGGGAACTTGCGCGACATCGTCCGTTCGCCCGTGCACCCCTACGCCAAGGGCCTGCTCGCCTCCACCATCCACGGCGCCAAGCGCGGCGCCCGCCTGGAGACCATCCCCGGCACGCCGCCCTCGCTCGCCGAGAAGCCGCACAACTGCTCCTTCGCCCCCCGCTGCAAGCAGGCCGAGCCGCGTTGCGTCGAGAAATTGCCGCCGAATGTCGAAATCGCCCCCGGAAGAGCAGCCCGCTGCGTGCTGGCGGCGCGGGAAACGCTTCCGACCTGACGCGCGCCTCGCGCCCAAAATCCTCTGCACCGGCATGAGCTTGTCGCGGCCCACCGCGCGCATCGCGCTCGGGCCGGTTCTACGGTGCATGGGGTTGTTTTCGTCGCCTTTATTCGGTGAGGGCCGACCGGATCACATTCACACCCCGTTCATGCCGGTTCCCGTTCCATGCCGGCCGTTCATGGAGAGGGACTGACTTATGTACATTTCCAACCAAGGCCTGCTCGTCATCCTGTTCGTCGGCCTGGTGGCCGGCTGGCTCGCCGGCAAGATCGTGCGCGGCACCGGTTTTGGCATCATCGGCGACATCCTGATCGGCATCGGCGGCGCGCTGGTGGCGAGCTTTCTGTTCCCGAAGCTCGGCATTCACATCGGCACCGGGCTGATCTCGGAGATCATCTATTCCGCGATCGGTGCGGTCATTCTGCTGCTCGTGGTCCGGCTGGTTCGCGGCGGGGGCCGGTTCTAGCGCGGCTCGATCTCCGCCCCGCCGCGATGTCCTGAAAATTTCATCGCGGCGGGCGCAAGACTGTGAGATTCCGGACTTGCGCCGGTCCCCGGCTGCGGTAGAGCTGGCGGGCTTCAAGGTTAATTGCACTGCGTTTGGAGCGGGGTCGAAAACCCGGTATTAATCTCGGCCCAGTAGCCCTAGAATTGCTTGCGAAATCAGGGGTTTTCCCTCCTGAGCGGTTTTGACCAACAGATCGAAAAGAGACCAGGCTGATGGCAGCGGTTCCCGGCGTGCGCCGTTCCGAACTCGGTGACGCCTTGCGGGCCTGCCGCGGCGCGTTCGTCGGCGTCGGGCTGATGAGCTGCATGATCAACCTGCTGTATCTGACCGGGTCGATCTTCATGCTCGAGGTCTACGACCGAGTGCTGCCGAGCCGCAGCATCCCGACGCTGGTCGGCCTCATCATCCTCGCCGGCGGCCTCTACATCGCGCAGGGCGTGCTTGATCTGCTCCGCGGCCGCATCCTCGGCCGCATCGGCACCGCGCTGGACGAGGCCCTGAACAAGCGTGTGTTCGACACCGTCGTGCGCCTGCCGCTGCTGGTCGGCGGCCGCAACGAAGGCCTGCAGCCGCTGCGCGACCTCGACAACGTCCGCGGCTTTCTAGGCGGCATGGGGCCGAGCGCGTTCTTCGACCTGCCCTGGCTGCCGCTCTATCTCGCCATCTGCTTCGCCTTCCATGTCATGATCGGGCTCACCGCGCTGGTCGGCGCCATCATCCTGGTCGGCCTGACCCTCGTCACCGAATTCATGTCGCGCCAGCCGGCGCGCGAGGCGATGACGCTGGCCGCCCGCCGCAACGACCTTGCCGCCTCCAGCCGCCGCAACGCCGAGGTGCTGGTGGCCATGGGCATGGCCGGCCGGCTCAATGCGCGCTGGAGCGAGACCAACGAAAAATATCTCGACGGCAATCAGCATGCGAGCGACGTCGCCGGCGGCTTAGGTGCCGTCGCAAAGGTGCTGCGCATGATGCTGCAATCGGCGGTGCTCGCGGTCGGCGCCTATCTCGTCATCCACCAGGAGGCGACCGCCGGCATCATCATCGCCGGCTCGATCCTGTCGGCCCGCGCGCTGGCGCCGGTCGATCTGGCGATCGCGCATTGGAAATCCTTTGTCGCCGCGCGGCAGAGCTGGCAGCGCCTCAATCGCCTGCTGGAGCAGATACCGCCACAGACGATGCAGACCCAGCTGCAGGTCCCCTCCAGCAAGCTGTCGGTGGAAGCCGTCAGCATCGTGCCGCCCGGCGACCAGCGCGTCATCGTGCAGGACGTGACCTTTGCCCTCGACGCCGGCAGCGCGCTTGGCGTGATCGGACCGAGCGGGTCCGGAAAGTCGTCGTTGATCCGCGCGCTGGTCGGCGTCTGGCAGCCGGTCCGCGGCAAGGTGCGGCTCGACGGTGCCGCGCTCGACCAGTGGACCTCGGACGTGCTCGGCCGCTACGTCGGCTATCTGCCGCAGGACGTCGAGCTGTTCGCCGGCACCATCGCCCAGAACATCAGCCGCTTCGATCCCGAGGCGACGTCTGAAGGCATCATCGCGGCGGCCAAGGAAGCCGGCGTGCATGAGATGATCATCAAGATGCGCGAGGGCTACAACACGCAGGTCGGCGAGCAGGGCACCGCGCTCTCCGCAGGCCAGGCCCAGCGCGTGGCGCTGGCGCGCGCGCTCTACGGCAATCCGTTCCTGATCGTGCTCGACGAGCCCAACTCCAATCTCGACACCGAGGGCGACGAGGCACTGACGCGCGCCATCCGCGCCGCGCGCGAACGCGGTGCCATCGTCGTCGTGGTCGCGCACCGGCCGATCGGCGTCGAAGCCGTCGACCAGATCCTGGTGCTGCGCGACGGCCGTGTGCAGGCCTTCGGTCCGAAGGAGCAGGTGCTGTCGCAAGTGCTGCAGCCGCGCGTCGCGCCGCCGGCCCCGATCAAGATCGTCAGCGAAGGCGGAGTGGCCAAACCATGACGCCGCGCGCACCAGTGTTTCGTCTCCCTCGCCCCGCTTGCGGGGAGAGGGTTGGGGTGAGGGGGAGTCTCCACGGGGGCGGTGAGAGTTGGACTCGCGGAGAGTCCCCCTCACCCGAATTCGGGCGTAGCCCGAATTCGACCTCTCCCCGCAAGCGGGGCGAGGTGAAGACCTCCGTGGTGGAGTACGTACGATGAGCACGATGGCGCTTCCGGCTGCAAAACCTGCGGCGAAGAAAACCGCGCGGCAGTCGATCCGTTCGCACCTCATGATCGGTCTTGCGATCGTGCTGCTGCTCGCCGGCGGGCTCGGCGGCTGGGCCTCGACGGTCCTGATCTCGGGCGCCTTGATCGCGCCCGGCCAGGTCGTGGTCGAATCCAACGTCAAGAAGGTGCAGCATCCGACCGGCGGCGTGGTCGGCGAGGTGCGCGCCCGCGACGGCGACGTGGTCAAGGCCGGCGATATCGTGGTGCGGCTCGACGACACCGTCACCAAGGCGAACCTTGCCATCGTCACCAAGAACCTCGATGCCGCCATGGCGCGCGCGGCGCGGCTCCAGGCCGAGCAGCGCGGCGTTTCCGGGATCACCTTCCCGCAGGCGCTGCTCGACCGTGCCGGCGATCCCGACGTGGCGATCCTGCTCGACAGCGAGAACAAGTTGTTCGACGTCCGCGTCAACGGCCGTGCCGGCCAGAAGGCCCAGCTCAACGAGCGCATCACGCAGTTGAAGGAGGAGATCTCGGGTCTCAGCGCCCAGGAGAAGGCCAAGGATCAGGAAATCGCGCTGGTGCAGAACGAGCTCACCGGCGTGCGCGAACTCTACGACAAGCGCCTGGTGCAGATCTCGCGCTTGACCCAGCTCGAGCGCGACAGTGCGCGCCTCAACGGCGAGCGCGCGCAATACATCGCCTCGCGCGCCCAGGCCAAGGGCAAGATCACCGAGACCGAGCTGCAGATCATCCAGGTCGACAAGGACGTGGTCAGCGAGGTCTCCAAGGATCTGCGCGAGACCAATGACAAGATCGGCGAGCTGATCGAGCGTAAGGTCACCGCCGAGGACCAGCTTCGCCGCGTCGACATCCGTGCGCCGCAGGACGGCATGGTGCTGCAATCGACCGTGCACACGGTCGGTGGCGTCGTCACCGCCGGCGATGCCATCATGCTGATCGTGCCGCAGGCCGACGACCTCCAGGTCGAGGCCAAGGTCAACCCGATCGACATCGACAAGCTTCAGATCGGCCAGAAGACGCTGCTGCGCCTGTCGGCCTTCAACCAGCGCACCACGCCGGAGCTCAGCGGCGTGGTCACCCGCGTCTCGCCCGACGTCACCACTGACCAGCGCACCGGGCAGAGCTACTACACCATCCGCGTCTCGATGCCCGCGGAAGAGGTCGCCCGCCTCGGCGACGTCAAGCTGATCCCGGGCATGCCGGTGGAAGCCTTTGTGCAGACCGGCGACCGCACCATGCTGTCCTACCTGATGAAACCGCTGCACGACCAGCTGATGCGGGCATTCCGGGAGAAGTGACCTGAAGGGAACCGGGCGCATACGCTCCCGTCATCCCCGGATCCATAACGCGGCCTGACGTCTCCGTGAGCAAGACGCCTCTTGCGGAATATCGCTGCCGACGCAGGGTTATCACCTCGTCCGGGGCGGACATGTCAGGGAATCCGGAGTTGCAAATGTTCAATCTTGCGATGAGGCTCGTTGCGCTTGGAGGCTTCCTGGTGGCGCTGGTCGCTGCACCCGCCGTCACGCCGGTGCGGGCCGCGGGCGGTGGGCCGGGCGGCGAAGATCCGTTCAGCAAGCCCTCCGGTAATTCGGCCGCGCCATCCCCGTCGCCGTCCTATCCGAAACGTTCCAGCACCAAGCCGCCGCAAAAGGCCAAGAAGCCCGACAACCAGTCCAGCATCGGCGATCCCGCGTTCGCGGCCGGCTATCGCGCGGCCTATGAAACCATCTACGACCGCAACGACTATGCGGATGCGATCGTGCAGTTGCGGGCGCTCGGCCACGACGACTATCCAAACGTTGCCAATCTCATCGGCTACTCCTACCGCAAGCTCGGCGACTACAAGCTCTCGCAGGTCTGGTACGAGCGTGCCCTGAAGGCCGATCCGAACCACGTGCTGACCTGGCAGTATTACGGCCTGTGGCAGCTCGAGCAGGGCAATCGCGAGCAGGCGATGTATCATCTCGACCGGATCGCCGCGATCTGCGGCACCGGTTGCGAGGAGTACAAGTCGCTCGCGGCTGCGCTCGAGAAGCCGACCGGGGCGGTGCTGGTGTACTGAGCTCCGGGGGGTGTGAAGACAACTCGCCCGTCCGGCGAAGGAATCGGGCGGGAACGGGCCGGTTTGCCCATCCCCTGCCATCATTGCCCGCATTGTCGTATCCTGGCGCAGGGGGACGCCGGGGATGCCGCTGACGCGCGACAAGATCATAGGCCACGACATCGAGCGCCTCGCGTTCCGCTTCACCATGCTCAGCGACAACGAGATCGTGCAGTGCCAGATCAGCGACGCCGCGATGGATGACCTCGCAGGCATGAAAGGCACCGAGACCAGCGCGCGGCAGGCGCAATTCCTCTTATTGCGCGACACCGTCGAGCGGATCGCCTCCGATCTCTACGACGAAGCCCCGCGCTTCAAGGGGTTTGTCGTGCGGATCTTTACGAAGCATCTGGGAAGATAGCCGGACAAGCCCGCAACTTGCGATGGCTTCGAAAGGCTTCATTAAGGGCAGCCTGTAGTTGCATTGGATGGTGGCGGCGCGGCGTGAGACTATGCCGCGCGGTAGCCCAGGCCATAACTCTCGCATGACCAGACGATCCATATTGCTGTTCGTAGCCGTCACCCTGCTGGCCGGAAACCTGGTGTATGTGCACCTCACCGGGCCAAGCGCGTTTGCGCGCGATTTCGATCAGAACATCGCGCGCTTTCCGTTGGCCGCATCGATTGCACGCAACGATCCAAATCTCAGAGATGTCTTCCTGCGGCGGACTGAAGGGGCGTTCAACGAGGGCGGATGGCGCGCCGCCAAGGGTGCGCTCAATATGATTCTCGCGGCCGAGATGGAAGTCTATGCCGACGATGAGCACATCAACGCCGTAGGCCGTGCGGAATTGGCGGCCCTCCTGAAGCTTGCGAGCAATCCATTGGCTTGCAAGTCCTATCTGTTGGCCGGGTTTGAGCGCGGTGAATTTCGAGAAGCAGCGCAAGAGTTTGCGGACCTTGCGTCGGCACATGGGGCAGCGATCAAAAACGGCTTCGAGCGCAAGGTGAATGGCGTTGCCAGGACACAGGCGAGCGACGCGGAGATCATCGCGATCGAACGGCAATTGGGTCTGGGACCATTCGCGGAACTCACCCGGCAGGAACTAGGGGCTCAGGCAAAATATCTCGGCGGAAACCCTGATCGCATGTGCAGCGCGGCCATCAAGAAGCAGCTCAATCTGCTTTCAGGCGACAGTCGTGATGTTGCTCACGTTTCGCGGATACGCAGAGCCGGCTCGGACAAGATTGATATTGCCGCGGTTCTCGCGAAGCTGTGTCGGGAGCCCGGCAACGGCTTGTCTTGCGATGGCACGTGACGCCAATCCCGAGGACCGACTTCGTGGATGGCCGGGACAAGCCCGGCCATGACGATGCCGCCGCAGCTCACCCCTCCAAATTCTTCAGCAACAGCTTCAGCGCCGTGCCGGCAAACGCCTGCATGTTCGCAAGCCGGTCGTTGCTGCCGGTTTCCAGCGTGATCACCTCCGATGCACCGCCGGCGACCGCCATGCAGCTATGGCCGGCGGCGTCGCCGTAGCGGTTGCCGGTCGGCCCCGCCGCACCGGTTTCCGACAGGCCCCAGACGGTGCCGAAGCGGCTGCGCATCTGTTCGGCGAGCAGTCTTGCGTAGGGCTCCGACGAGGATCGAAAGCCCTTCATTCCTTCGTCCGAAATATCCATCAGCACACGCCGTGCATCGCGGGTGTAGACCACCGCGCCGCCGAGGTAATAGGCGGACGCGCCGGGTACCGCGAGCAGGCTCGCCGAGATCAACCCGCCGGCCGAGGATTCCGCGACCGCAATGGTTTCGTTGCGCGCGATCAGTTTGGCCGCGACCTGTTCCGCAATCCCGACGAGTTCTTTCATGTCTGCCTTCCCTGCAACCGAGTTGCACCCTCTTAGCATATGAGCCGGGCTGCGACCCACGTTGCAGGCGCTGGCCGGGCCTGCTTCAATGCGGGCAACAACCAGCGCGGCCCGTGCCCGCGCGAGAGGAAGCGTCATGACGTCCCCGATCGCCGGCGGTGTGGATTGCGACGTGCATCCGGCCGTCCCGCATCTCACGAGTCTCTTGCCGTATCTGAACGATTACTGGCGCGACCAGGTGACGACGCGCGGGATGGTGGATCTGGTCTCGCAGTCCTATCCGAGCCATTCGCCGATCACGGCGCGGCCGGACTGGCGGCCCGAGCGGGGCAAGCCGGGCGAGCACCTCGAAGACCTGCAGCGTCATGTGCTCGATCCTTTCCAGCTCTCCTATGCGATCTGCAATCCGCTCTACGGCGTGCAGATGGTATTTTCCGAGGACATGGCGGATGCCTTCTGCCGCGCACTGAACGACTGGCTCGCGAAGGAATGGCTCGACCGCGACCCGCGGCTGCGCGGCTCCATTGTCATTTCCTTGCAGAGCATTGAAAAGGCCGTCGCCGAGATCGAGCGCTGCGCAAAAGATCCGCGCTTCGTCCAGGTGCTGTTGCTTGTCATGGGCGACACGCCGCTCGGCAAGCGCGCTCTGTGGCCGATCTACGAAGCGGCGGAACGGCTGGGACTGCCGATCGGGGTTCACGCCGGTTCCGCCTATCACAACCCGCCGACCGCCGTCGGCTGGGGTTCCTATCACATCGAAGATTATGTCGGGCAGGCGCAGGCGTTCCAGACCCAGCTCACCAGCCTGATCGTGGAGGGCGTGTTCGCGCGCCACCCGCGGCTCAAAATGGTGATGCTGGAATCCGGCTTCACCTGGCTCGCGCCCTATGTCTGGCGGCTGCACAAGTTCTGGCGCGGCGTGCGGATGGAGACGCCCTGGGTTGATCGCGCGCCGATGGAGATTGTGCGCAGCAACATTCGCTTCTCGTTGCAGCCGGTCGATGCACCGCCGGAACTCGAAACGTTAAATCGCCTGATTGACCATATGCAGTCGGATGAATTGCTCCTATTCTCCACCGACTATCCGC
>NZ_PPPT01000252.1 GCF_006483445.1 Bradyrhizobium guangdongense
ATGAAGCCGGCCGCGCCCGACAGGATCGCGCCGACGGCGAAGCCGACCGCGACCAGGATTCCGAGGAAATAGGCAACGAGCACGAAGATGACGATGCCGACGAGACCGATCGTCGTGTACTGGCGCCGCAGATAGGCTTGCGCGCCCTCGGCGACTGCGCCTGCAATTTCCTGCATGCGCGGTGACCCCGCATCAGCCTTCAACACCGACGACGTCGCCCAGATCGCGTAAACGATGGAAAGTACTCCGCAGAGCACAATCAACCACAATGCTGTCATGTGAATTTTGCCTCAGATCCTTGATGTACCCCCGACGCCTTATATTTCCCGCTGTGACGGATCGGCGCCTTAAAACAGGACCACCCCTGCCCAAAAGGGGTGACCCTAAATCGGCGGGGACCTTGCCAAAATCGCAATGCCCGTGCAACGCCGGAAGCACGGAAATCGTCGATTTCGGCAGGTATTTAGGTCGTAGGCGTCCTGTCGGCGGAAATTGCGTCAGGCCGCTATGGGACGGCCGCCGGCGCTATAGTTCCGGGTCTTCGGCTCAAGCCGCCGGACGCACCTGGTGACGGGACGTGGAGGCGATCTCAAAGGTCTGCCCGTCGGGAGTCGTCCGTGTGGTCGAGATCTTGACCTCGTAGACGCCGCCATTGGGACCGGGCTCGTGCCGCAGCGAGACCGTCTGGTCGTGCTGTAGGGCTCCGATCGGGAGATCCTGGTCCGGCAGCACGAGCGTCGCCAATTCGTTGACGAAGACGATGACGTACCAGCCCTTCGGCAGGTTGTTCCGCGACCATTGCCGCAGGTGACCGTAATAGGGTTGCCGCTGCCAGGCCGATGGCAGGCCCGGATCGACCCGGACCATGATGTTTTCCGTCTTCGGATGGATGGTGACGACCATCTTGGCCTGATCCGGCTTCCACTGCGGCGGCATCTCCGCATCGGTCCGCCACAGGCAGTTGAACTCGGCGCATTGGCGCGGAAGGTTGTCGTGGATCGTGCAGCCCCGCCCGGGCTTGCACTTCGCGCACCATTTGCCCGCGACCTTGTTGATCTCGGCGACGTCGTAGACCTTGCAGCACAACGTGCAGCTTCCGCATTCCCGGCCGGGAACAACGGTCGCGAGGGGGCGGGCCGCGATGGAATCAGCCGTCGACATCCGAATCGAATCCGTCAGTTTCGATTGCCAATAGTACCCGACATCGGAAAAAGGCCAGAGGGATCGATGTCGCGCCTTGGCGTGTGGCGGCGGTCAGAAGTGGCTGTAGGACAGCCGCGACAGGACGATCTCGGCACCTTGCGCATCGATGAAGCGCGGCCGTTCGAGTCCGGCAACGATCTTGCCGATTTCCGCGATGGGAACTCCCACCCGACCGGCCGCCTCGACCAGCGCCGCGCAGTGCGTCTCCGGAACGGTGCACAGGATCTCGTAATCGTCGCCGCCCGCCACGAGTTTTTCGATGGCAACGGAGGCACGCACGGCTGCTGACGAGATCGGGACGCGCGCGATCTCGATCGCGGC
>NZ_PPPT01000253.1 GCF_006483445.1 Bradyrhizobium guangdongense
GGCGCCGGCAAGTCGACGATCTCGCGGCTTTTGTTCCGCCTCTACGACATCTCCGGCGGCAGGATCTTGATCGACGGCCAGGACATCCGCGACGTTACGCAGGGCTCGCTGCGTGCCGCCATCGGCATGGTGCCGCAGGACACGGTGCTGTTCAACGACACCATCCGCTACAACATCCGCTACGGCCGCTGGAACGCCAGCGATGCCGAAGTGGAAAAGGCGGCGCAGCTGGCGCAGATCGACAATTTCATCCGCATGGCGCCGAAGGGCTATGAGACGCAGGTCGGCGAGCGCGGGCTGAAGCTGTCCGGCGGCGAGAAGCAGCGTGTGGCGATTGCGCGGACCGTGCTGAAGGCGCCGCCGATCCTGGTGCTGGACGAAGCGACCTCGGCGCTCGACAGCCATACCGAGCACGAGATTCAGGGCGCGCTCGACCGCGTCTCCAAGAACCGCACCTCGCTCGTCATCGCGCACCGTCTCTCCACCATCGTCGGCGCCGACGAGATCATCGTGCTCGATCAGGGCCGTATCGCCGAGCGCGGCACGCATGCTCAACTGCTCGCATCTGGTGGCCTCTATGCCAGCATGTGGAACAGGCAGCGCGAAGCCGAAGCCGCACGCGAAAAGCTCGCCCGGATGGACGACGCCAACGAGGCGCCGAACCGCGAGCCCCCGCCGGTTGATGACGCGCTCACGACCCCTGCGGCCGCGGAGTGACCTTGTCTGCGGCCCCCGGTCTGGCCTAAAGCTTTCCGGCGCGCGGGGCTGTCCGCGCGCCATCAACCCCTGGCGGCAGATTAGCGATGTCCATTCTCGATTCGATCCAACGGCAGATTCCGCCGATCCACAAGGAGGGCTATCCCTTCATCGGCATCTTCGCGGCGGCGAGCATCTTCCTGATGTGGTTGTGGTCGCCTTTGGGCTGGATCGGCACCATCATCACCGTGTGGTGCGCGCTGTTCTTCCGCGATCCCGCCCGCACGACGCCGATCCGCGACGGGCTTGTCATCTCGCCGGCCGATGGCCGGGTGTCGATGATCACGATGGCGCTGCCGCCTGCGGAATTGGGGCTCGGCGACAAGCCGCTGCCGCGCGTCTCCGTGTTCATGAGCGTGTTCAACTGCCACGTGAACCGCAGCCCGGTGGCGGGCAGGGTGGATCGCATCGCCTACCGGCCCGGCCTGTTCATCAATGCCGAGCTCGACAAGGCGAGCGAGGACAATGAACGCAACTCGCTCGTGATCTCCACCAATGTCGGGCGGATCGGCGTAGTGCAGATCGCCGGCCTCGTGGCAAAACGCATCGTCTGCTTCGTCAAGGAAGGGCAGTCGCTCGGCGCCGGCGAGCGCTTTGGCCTCATTCGGTTTGGCTCGCGCCTCGACGTCTATCTGCCGATCGGCTCCCGGGCGCTGGTCTCGGAAGGGCAGACCGCGATTGCCGGCGAAACCGTGCTCGCCGACCTCGCCACGGACGATTTGGCGCGGACCTATCGCACCAGTTAACCATTCCGTCCCCGACATCGCCGAAAGGACGGTTCCGCCGCATTGGCGGAGCGGGCGGCGGCTTGCTATATCTCCCTTGGAGTGAGGCCAGAGCCATGACGCCCTACGATCTGAGAAATCCCGATGCGCGCCGCCGGCGCTTCCGCCCGATCCCGGTGCGGATGCTGGTGCCCAATGTCATCACGCTGCTCGCGATCTGCGCCGGCCTGACGGCGATCCGTCTGTCGATCGAAGGGCGGATGACCCTTGCGGTCTATGCGATCGTGTTCGCGGCGGCCCTCGACGGCATCGACGGCCGCATCGCGCGGATGATCAAGGGCCAGTCCAAATTCGGCGCCGAGCTCGACAGCCTCGCGGATTTCGTCAATTTCGGTGTTGCGCCCGGCCTGATGCTGTATTTCTGGCAGCTCCACGAGCTCGGCAATGCCGGCTGGATCGCGGCCATGGTGTTCGCGATCTCCGGCGGCCTGCGGCTCGCGCGCTTCAACGCGACGATGGACGATCCCAACAAGCCGGCCTTCGCCGCCAATTTCTTCACCGGCGTGCCGGCGCCGGCCGGCGCGATCACCGTGCTGCTGCCGATCTACATGTCGTTCCTGGGGCTCGGGCGCTGGCCCGTGGTCGTGACCGCGGCCTACACGCTCCTGATCGGCTTCCTGATGGTGTCGCGGCTGCCCGTGTTCTCCGGCAAGACGGTGCGCATGCGGGTGCCGCCGGAGCTGGTGCTGCCGGTGTTCGTGGCGGTGATCTTCTTCATCGCGCTCCTGATCAGCTATCCCTGGCACATCCTCTCGGCCGGCACGGTGCTTTATCTGTTGAGCTTGCCGCTCGGCTGGAAGTCGTATCAGAAGCAGGCGCGCGCCGTGGAGGCAGGAGCACCTGCGCCGACCGAGGCGGCATCGCCTGTAACGTCGCAGGCCATGGCGCCGAACGTGCCGGAAGCCCCGCACGACGATCGGCCCGAACGGCTGCACTGAGCGGTCTGCAAATATCTGCCATGAGGCAAGCCGAGTTGGGTTGACGCCCGATCTCGGCTATATCGCCATGGCCCGCTGCATCCGACACCGCCGGGGCCAATATGGGAGAGAACGCCGTGACTGATACCGCGACCGGGCCGCTGCCGGCTTCCGTCCTCGAAGCGTTGGGCCGCTACGACACGCCGACGATCTGCAACGCCATGGAAATCGTCGCGCCCGAGCGCCGTCTGATCGGCTACACCACAAAACCGCTCGTCTGTCCGTTCCCGAACTTGCCGCCGATCGTCGGCTATGCGCGCACGGTCGCGATCCGCTCGGTGTTGAAGTCTTCGCTCCCTGCGGAAGAGCAGTCCAGGCGTCGCATCGAATATTACGAGTATGTCGGCACAGGTCACGGGCCGCGCATCTCCGTCATCCAGGACATCGACGGCCATGACGTCGGCTACGGCGCGTTCTGGGGCGAGGTGCAGAGCAACGTGCACAAGGCGCTCGGCTGCCTCGGCGTCATCACCGACGGCTCGATCCGCGACATCCCGCAATGGGCGCCGGGCTTCCAGGCGCTGGCCGGTTCGATCGGTCCCTCGCATGCCTGGGTGCATGCGGAAAGTTTTGGCGGCGAGGTTCGCGTGGCCGGCATGACCGTGAAATCGGACGATCTGATCCACGCCGACCAGCATGGCGCGATTGCCATCCCGCTCGATATCGCCGCCAAGCTGCCCGAGGCCGCCGAGCTCTGCGGTCGCCGCGAAACCCCGATCCTGGAGATCGCGCGCAGCCCGGACTTTTCGCTCGAGAAGCTGAAGGCTGCGCTGAAGAGGTCGGCGGAGATTCACTAAAGCGCATAGTCTGGCGGCGAAGCCGCGCGTCGCCCGAGCCCGCTCCGGGCGGCGCATTCGGCCCCGTGCGCATCCGCCGCGCAATTATGGTTAGCAAACTGTTGAGAGCGCTATCGGCCGCCGGCAATTCGCCTGCGCGGCGAGCGCGACGATGTGGCCGGATCAGGGCTGTCCGCGTTTAACCTTTACGCGTCTTTAATGGCCGCCAACTAGGGTTTCTGCGGGGCGGTGCGCCGTTAGGCAGCATCCCATCCAGGACGGATGGTCGTTCGGGTAAGCGTTGGAGTTTTCCATGGATATCATGACGGGCGTTGGGCTCACCGCGGGCATCATCGTCATCGCCGCGATGATCTTCATGGGCGGCGACCTCCACATGTTCATTTCCGAACATGCCATGATCATCATCTTCGGCGGCTCGATTTCCGCCACCATGATCCGCTTCCCGCTCAGCGCGCTGCTTCACGGCCTTCCCCTGGGTGCGAAGTTCGCGTTCACGATGAGCCGGCTGTCGGCGCATGACCTCGTCGACGAGCTCGCCCGCATCGCCGAGATCGCGCGCAAGCAGGGCCCGGTCGGCCTGGAAAAGGTCGAGACCGACGAGCCGTTCCTCGCCAAGGGCATACGCTACGTCGCCGACGGCTACGACCTCGACTTCATCCGCGACAATCTCGAGCGCGACCGCGACAACTTCCTCATGCATCTGGACGAAGGCAGCAAGATCTACCGCGCCATCGGCGACTGCGCCCCGGCTTTCGGCATGATCGGCACGCTGATCGGCATGGTGCAGATGTTCGCGAACATGACCGATCCGTCGAAACTCGGCCCGTTCATGGCGACCGCGCTGCTCGCAACGCTCTACGGCGCGCTGGTCGCGAACCTGTTCTGCCTGCCGATCGCCGACAAGCTGCACGGCAAGCTGCTCGACGAGGAAACCAACCGCACGCTGATCATCGACGGCATTCTGATGATCCGCGACTCCAAGAGCCCGACGCTGGTGCGCGAAATGCTGCTTGCCTACCTGCCCGAGAAGCATCGCCACGCCGAGGGTGAACCGGTCCCGGCCTGAGGCCGCGTACCGGGATTTGAATCATGGCCAAGAAGAAGCGCGGCGATGCACATGGAGGCGGTCACGGCTGGTTCGTGACCTTCGCCGACCTGATGGGCCTAATGATGAGCTTCTTCGTCATGCTCGTCGCGTTCTCGACGCAGGACGCCAACAAGCTCAAGATCGTCGCAGGCTCCATGCGCGACGCCTTCGGCGTCCAGAGCGAGGCGCGCTACGCCGGCATCATCGAGTCCGACGGCCTGCCGACGCGCCCGAAGCTGAAGAACGTCGACCACATCCAGCCCGAAGACGCCTCCAACACGCCGACGCCTGACCAGCAGGACCGCGACCGCAAGTCCGGCGCGAAGATCAAGGTCGACCGTGAATTCGCGCTCGCCGCGGCCTCGCTGCGCCAGGCCCTGCAGGACATGCCCGAGCTCACCGAGATGTCCAAGCACATCATGTTTGAGGAGACCAAGCAGGGGCTCAATCTCGAGATCGTCGACCAGGACGGCCGCTCGATGTTTCCCGATGGCTCGAAAGTGCCCTACGACCGCACCCGCCGCCTGATCGAGAAGCTGGCGGTGCCGCTCAAGGCGACACCGCTGCGCCTGTCGATCGCCGGCCATACCGCGGCCGGCTACGTGCCGAACCGCAGCGATTACGGTGCCTTCGACCTGTCGTCCGATCGCGCCAATGCCGTGCGCCAGATCCTCGAGCGGGAAGGGCTGCCGCCCTCGCACGTGTTCTCGGTCTCCGGCAAGGCGGATACCCAGCCGCTGTTTCCGGACGATCCGTCGCTGGCCGCCAACCGCCGCGTGACCATCACGTTGATGCGTGAGGACCCGCCGCTGCCGCCCAATCTGAAACCCTGAACCTCCAAATTACTATTTTACCTCTGGACATTTCGTCGCCGGGGGCCGAACGTGGCCTCTGCGTCACAGCATGCCTGTGCGCGCCTGCTATGCTGGGTGCTTGACCCGGCGCGCGGAACCGTCCAAACGCGCGCGGATCAAAACCCGGGAAGCAGCGTTTTCCAGCGACGATGACGGCCAGCATCACCACGACCGAAGGCCAGGAGGGACCGGTCACCTCGAGTTTCTGGGGGCTGACCCTCGGAAGTATCGGCGTTGTCTTCGGCGACATCGGCACTTCGCCGCTCTACGCCTTTCACGAGGCGGTCAAGGGCGCGGCCCATGGCCAACCGGTCTCGCGCGTTATCGTGCTCGGCGTGCTGTCGCTGATCCTGTGGGCGCTGTTCATCGTCGTCACCACCAAATACGTGCTGCTGCTGCTGCGCGCCGACAATAACGGCGAGGGCGGCACGCTCTCGCTGATGGCGCTGGGCCATCGCGCACTGGGACGGCGTCACTGGTTCCTGCTCGCGCTCGGCGTGGTCGGCGCCTCCATGTTCATCGGCGATTCCATGATCACGCCGGCGATCTCGGTGCTCTCGGCGGTCGACGGTCTGAAGCTCGCCGCGCCCGCGCTCGAACACTACGTCGTGCCGCTCACGGTCCTCATCCTGGCGCTGCTGTTCGCGGTCCAGAGCAAGGGTACCGCGCTGGTCGCCTCGGCCTTCGGACCTGTCATGGTGATCTGGTTCACCGTGATCGCGGTGATGGGAGCCGTCCACATCGCCGACGATCCGTCGGTGCTCGCGGCGATCAATCCGTATTATGCGGTGCAGTTCATGCTATCGCACGGCACGATCGGCCTGGTGACGCTCGGTGCCGTGTTCCTGGCGGTGACCGGCGGCGAGGCGCTCTATGCCGATCTCGGCCATTTCGGCCGCAAGCCGATTCAGTCGGCCTGGATATTCTTCGTGCTGCCTGCGCTGCTGATCAACTATTTCGGGCAGGGCGCGCTGGTGCTGTCCGACCCAAGCTCGCTCGATAATTCCTTCTATCGCATGGTGCCGGAAAAGCTCGTGCTGCCGCTGGTGGGACTGGCGACCGCGGCCACCGTGATCGCAAGCCAGGCCGTGATCACAGGCGCTTATTCGCTGGTTTATCAGGCGGTGCAGCTCGGCCTCCTGCCGCGCTTCGAGGTGCGTTACACCTCCGAATCCCATGCCGGCCAGATTTATCTGCCACGGGTCAACCGGTTGCTCCTGATCGGCGTGATGCTGCTGGTGCTGCTGTTCCACACCCCCAGCAACCTCGCCTCCGCCTATGGCATCGCAGTGTCCACCACCATGGTCGCCGACGGTATCATGGGCTTCATCGTGATCTGGAAACTGTGGAACTGGCGTGCCGCGACCGCAGCCGCCGTGATCCTGCCGCTCGTCTTCGTCGACGTGACCTTTTTTGCCGCCAATCTGCTCAAGCTCTTGGAAGGCGCCTGGGTGCCGCTGCTGTTCGGCGCGATCATGGTGGGGACGATCTGGACCTGGCGGCGCGGCTCCGGAATTTTGGTGCAGAAGACGCGCAGGATCGAGGTTCCGCTCGACGATCTCATCAAGAGCCTCGAGAAGCGGCCGCCGCATATCGTCAAGGGCACGGCCGTGTTCCTCACCAGCGATCCGGCCTTCGTGCCGACGGCGCTGTTGCACAATCTCAAGCACAACAAGGTGCTGCACGAGCACAACGTGGTTCTGACCATCGAGACCGCGCAGACACCGCGGGTCGATCTATCGGAACGGTTCCGCATGGAGAAGGTCAGCGACAAGTTCTCCAAGGTCCGTTTGCGGTTCGGCTTCATGGAGCAGCCCAACGTGCCGAAGGCGCTGGCGATCGCCCGCAAGCAGGGCTGGCAGTTCGACATCATGTCGACGTCGTTCTTCGTGTCGCGCCGCGCGCTGAAGGCGTCGGCGCAATCGGGCATGCCGCTCTGGCAGGATCACCTGTTCATCGCGCTGAGCCGCTCCGCCAACGACGCCACCGATTATTTCCAGATCCCGACCGGGCGGGTGGTTGAAGTCGGAACTCAAGTGACCATCTGAGGCGCTTCCGGAAGAGAACCGGCGGCGCACTTATGCGGAATTTGCATGGCAAGGGCCCAGAATCGCGCTAGGCTATGCCCATAGCGCAGGACTATAAGCCCGCGCGCGCTTCTGCCATTGTGCAGTGAAGCATTTTTAGAGGCCATCAGTCTCTCCCATGACAAGTGACATCGCGATTCCCGCCCCGGAGACGGTGGCGGCCAATGGACATGGCGAAGCCCACACCACGGCCGGGTTTGCCGGCCTGACGCTCGGCAGCATCGGGGTCGTCTACGGCGACATCGGCACCAGCCCGCTCTACGCGTTCCGCGAGGCGGTGACGGCGGCTTCGGGTATGGAAGGGGTGCCCACGCAGGCCGCCGTGCTCGGGGTGATCTCGATGATCCTCTGGGCGCTCGTCGTCGTGGTGACGCTCAAATACGTCGTGATCCTGCTGCGCGCCGACAACAACGGCGAGGGCGGCACGCTCGCCCTGATGGCGCTGGCCCAGCGGGCTGTCGGCACGGGTGGTGCGACCATTGTCCTGCTCGGCATCATCTCCGGCGCCCTGTTCTATGGCGATGCCGTGATCACGCCGGCCCTCTCGGTGCTGTCGGCCGTGGAGGGCATGAAGGACGTCACCGCGACGTTCGAGCCGTATGTCGTCCCGCTGACGGTCGTGATCCTGCTTGGGCTGTTTGCCGTGCAGTCGCGCGGCACGGCCCGCGTTGCCGCCTTCTTCGGCCCGATCATGTGTGTCTGGTTTGCCGTGATCGCGCTCGCGGCGATCGGCCCGATCATGCATCAGCCTCAGGTGCTGCTGGCGCTCAACCCGCTTCATGCCGTGTCCTTCATGCTTCACCACGGCCTTATCGGCTTCGTCACGCTGGGTGCGGTGTTCCTGGCCGTCACCGGCGCGGAAGCGCTCTATGCCGACCTCGGCCATTTCGGCAAGCGGCCGATCCAGACCGCCTGGCTGTTCATCGTGTTGCCGTCGCTGGCGCTGAACTATCTGGGGCAGGGGGCGCTGGTGCTGGCCGACCCCAAGGCGATCGAAAGCCCATTCTTCCAGCTTTTCCCGCAAGGCTGGGCTCGCGGCGGCATGGTCGTGCTCGCCACCATCGCCACCGTCATCGCCAGCCAGGCCGTGATCACCGGCGCCTATTCGCTGACGCGCCAGGCCATCCAGCTCGGTCTGCTGCCGCGATTTGAAATTCGCCATACGTCCGAAGCGCATTCCGGCCAGATCTTCATTCCGCGCATCAACCAGCTCCTGCTGGTTGCGGTCGTGATGCTGGTGCTGATGTTCCGCTCCTCGAGCGCGCTGGCCTCCGCCTATGGCATCTCCGTGACCGGCACCATGGTGGTCACGGCCATGATGGGCTTTGTCGTGATCTGGAAGGTCTGGAAGTGGTCGCCGCTCTGGGCCGCAGCCCTGATCGCGCCGTTCCTGTTCCTCGACCTGACCTTCCTGGCGGCGAACCTGCTCAAGGTCTTCGAGGGCGGCTGGGTACCGCTCGCGCTCGGCGCGCTGATGATCATCCTGATGTACACGTGGCGCCGCGGCAGCCGGCTGCTGTTCGAGAAGTCGCGCAAGCTGGAGTTCCCGCTCGCCGACCTCGTCGCCATGCTGGAGAAGCGGCCGCCGCAGCGGGTGCCGGGTACCGCGGTCTTCCTCACCTCGGATCCGCTAAGCGCACCGACGGCGCTGATGCATAGTCTGAAGCACTACAAGGTGCTGCATGAGAAGAACGTCATTCTCACCATCGAGACCGCCCCGACCCCGCGGATCGATCCGGCCGAGCGGGTGAAGCTCGAGCAGATCAGCCCGACCTTCTCCAAGGTGACGCTGAAGTTCGGTTTCATGGAATCCCCGAACGTGCCCAAGGCGCTGGCGATCGCCAGAAAACTCGGCTGGCAGTTCGACATCATGTCGACCTCGTTCTTCCTGTCGCGGAGGGCGCTCAAGCCGGCCGCCCATTCCGGCATGCCGCGCTGGCAGGACCGGCTGTTCATCTCGCTGAGCCGCTCGGCGAACGATGCCACCGACTATTTCCAGATCCCGAGCGGACGCGTCGTCGAGGTCGGCACGCAAGTCACGATCTGACCGCGGCGATTGGGCTGCCTTACGATTTAGGTTTAAGTTGCGGGATGACTCTCAAGCCTTTGTAGTGCTTGATTTTCGCCTGCCGAGAGGCGAGGTTGCGGCCGGCCCGGACAGCCCGGTGCAGAGCTCGGATCGTGGGAGGAAGATGTGGCGAACCAGGTGCAGGATCTGACCCCGGACGAGGTCTCCAAGGGCATTGATGAAGGGCGCTATCTGCTCGTCGACGTCCGTGAGCCGAACGAGGTTGACGCAGAGGCCTATCCGTCCGGCGTCGTCGTGCCGCTCTCGACCTTCGACCCGAAGGCGATCCCGGATCCCGCGGGCAAGCAGGTCGTGTTCGCCTGCCGCTCCGGCAAGCGCTCGGTGACGGCCTCGCTCGCGGCACAAGCCGCGGGCCTTCCTTACGACAAGCATCTCGCAGGCGGCATGCTCGGCTGGAAGGCTGCAGGTCTTCCGACCAAGGTTGGCTGATCGCCCGATGAGCTCCAAAATCTCGTCCCTGAACCCGGTCTTCGCGAACCTGCCCGTCACCATTTTCGAGGCGATGTCGCAGGCGGCGCGCGACAATGCCGCGATCAATCTCGGCCAGGGCTTCCCTGATGATCCCGGCCCCGAGGACATCCGCCGCGCAGCCGCCGACGCCTCGCTGAACGGCTACAACCAATACCCGTCGATGATGGGCATCCCGGAATTGCGCCAGGCGATCGCAACCCACTACGGACATTGGCACGGCCTGAAGCTCGATCCGATGAGCGAGGTGATGGTGACCTCCGGCGGTACCGAGGCGCTGACCTCGGCGATCCTCGCGGTAGTGCAGCCCGGCGACGAGGTGGTCTGCTTCCAGCCGGTGTACGATTCCTATCTGCCGATCATCCGCCAGGCCGGTGGCATTCCGCGCCTGGTGCGGCTCGAGCCGCCGCACTGGCGGCTCAACGAAGACATGCTGAAAAGCGTCTTCAATTCAAAGACCAAGGCGGTGCTGTTCAACAATCCCTTGAATCCGTCCGCCGTCGTCTATCCCCGCGAAGACCTCGAACTGCTGGCGCGCTACTGCCAGGAGTTCGACGTGATCGCCATCTGTGACGAGGTCTGGGAGCACGTTACTTTCGACGAGCACAAGCACATCCCGCTGATCACCATCCCCGGCATGCGCGACCGCACCATCAAGGTCGGCTCGGCCGGCAAGATCTTTTCGCTGACCGGCTGGAAGATCGGGTTCGTCTGCGCCGCGCCGCCGCTCTTGCGGGTCGCCGCCAAGGTGCACCAGTTCCTGACCTTTACCAGCGCGCCGAACCTCCAGGCGGCGGTCGCCTATGGCCTCGGCAAGCCGGACGAGTATTTCGTTTCGATGCGCAAGGATCTGGCGCGGAGCCGGGATCGGCTCACCAAGGGTCTCGAAAGCCTCGGCTTCCCCGTGTTGAAGTCGCAAGGCACCTACTTCCTCACCGTCGACCTGTCGCCGCTCGGCCTCAACGAGAGCGACGCCGAGTTTTGTTGGCGCATCGTCAAGGATTACAAGGTCGCCGCGATCCCGGTCTCGGCCTTCTACGAGAAGGACCCGGTGACCTCGGTGGTGCGGTTCTGCTTTGCCAAGAAGGACGAGACGCTCGACACCGCACTGGAGCGGTTGTCGGATGCGGTGCGCCGACGCAAGGGGTAGGTGGCGATGGCCGACGCCAGCAGGTTCCGTTTCGCCGTCGCGGTCGCAGCAGCGCTGACGTGGTTTCCGCACTCCGTCGTGGCCGAGGAGCGCGTCGTCAACTTCTACAACTGGTCCAACTACATGGCGCCGGAGGTCCTGGAGACCTTCACCAAGGAGACCGGCATCAAGGTGGTCTACGACACTTTTGATGCCAACGAGACGCTGGAAACGCGCCTGATGGCCGGCAAGTCCGGCTACGACGTCGTGGTGCCCACAGCCTATTTCCTGCAGCGCCAGATCAAGGCCAACATTTTCCAGAAACTCGACAAGGCGAAGCTGCCGAACCTCGCCAACGCCTGGCCCGTGGTGACGCAGCGGCTCGGCATCTACGATCCCGGCAACGTCTACGCCGCCAACTACATGTGGGGCACGACCGGCATCGGCTACAATGTCAAGAAGGTGAAGGAAATCCTCGGCGCCGACGCCAGGATCGATAGCTGGGACATCGTCTTCAAGCCGGAGAACCTTGCCAAGTTCAAGGATTGCGGCGTCCACATGCTCGACTCCGCCGACGACATCTTCCCGGCCGCGCTGAGCTGGCTCGGGCTCGATCCCAACTCGACCAAGCAGGCCGACCTGGAGAAGGCCGCCGACGCCGTGATGAAGGTGCGGCCGTCGGTACGAAAATTTCACTCGTCCGAATATCTGAGCGCGCTCGCGACCGGCGAGATCTGCTTCGTGGTCGGCTGGTCCGGCGACATCATGCAGGCCCGCGCCCGGGCCGCCGAAGCCAAGAGCGACATCGAGATCGGCTATGCCATCCCAAAGGAGGGCGCGCAGATGTTCTTCGACAATCTCGCGATCCCTGCGGATGCCAAGAACGTCAAGGAAGCCTACGAGCTCATCAACTATCTCTACCGTCCCGACGTCGCCGCCAAGAACTCGGACTTTTTGTCCTACGCCAATGGCAATCTGGCGAGCCAGAAGCTGGTCGATCCGAAGATTTTGAACGACAAGAACATCTATCCGGACGAGGCGACGCTTTCAAAACTGTTCGTCATCACGGCACGTGAGCCTGCGACCCAGCGGATCATCAACCGGCTATGGACGAAGGTGAAGACGGGGAGGTGAGCTCCG
>NZ_PPPT01000254.1 GCF_006483445.1 Bradyrhizobium guangdongense
CGGCGCGGATCGCGGCCCGGCAGCGGCACCTCGGTTGCGGGCTGCTCGGGCCGCGATCCGCGCCGCACGCCGCCGCCAAAGGCCAAAGCGCCGTCGCCACCGCCGACCCCACGCCCGCCGCAGGTCGCACCGGCCGCGCCCGCGCCGAGCCCGCCGGTCGCGAGCCAGCAGGTTGCGCCACTGCCGCCGCCGATCGAGGTCAGGCCTGCGCCCGGTCCGCCACCCGCAAAACCGAAGCCACCGCCGCCGCGGCCGCCGATGGTGATCACGCCGTCCAATCCGTAGTCATACGGACAGCGCGCGCTGCGCTTCATTTGGAAAGGACATCGGAGCCACGAACTCGTCATGCCCGGGCATAGCCGTCCGCAGGACGGCGTCTCTTCCGCTCGCCTATGTCCCGGGCATCCACGTTTTTCGTGCCGCCAGAAAGCTCGTGGATGGCCGGGACAAGCCCGGCCATGACGGCGCTTGTGGCCGGTGCGTGCCGCAACGGTAAACACGATCGCTCGCATTTGAACGAATATTGGCCGACAAAACTGAGTTCCCGATTTTACCGAATTCTCGCGTTTGATCCCTAGTGTGAGCCCCTGAGGAATTTCGGCACGAGCGCCGCAAATTGGGGTTTGACGTCATGGACGGAGCGAAATCGCTTCTACAGGATCTGGACGACGCGATCGCACGCGGCAGCGATGAGAGCCGTGCGCGCGCATTGTGGCACGCGACCGACCTGTTGATCACCGGCCGCTACAGCGACGACGAGATCTCGACCTTCGGCGAAGTCATCGGCAAGCTCGCCGACGAGATCGAGGTCGCCGCGCGCGCGCAGCTTTCGGAGCTGATGGCGGCCTGCGACCACGCGCCGCTCAGCGTGATCCACCAGCTCGCCTTCGACGAGGAGATCGAGGTCGCGGGCCCCGTGCTGCGCGCCTCCACCCGTCTCGACGAGAAGACGCTGATCGAGAACGCCAAGACCATGGGCCAGTCGCATCTGCTCGCGATCGCGCAGCGCAAGTCGGTCGGCGAAGCCGTCACCGACGTGCTGGTCAAGCGCGGCAACGAAGAGGTCGTGACGTCAGTCGTGAAAAACGAAGGCGCGCGCTTCTCGGGTTCGGGCCTGCTGCACATGGTGCGGCGTGCCGAGGGCGACTCGATCCTTGCCGAGCAGCTCGGCCTGCGCAAGGACGTGCCTCGCCACGTCTTCCAGCAGCTCATCGCAAAAGCGTCGGAAGACGTCCGCCGCCGGCTCGAGAGCGAGCGGCCGGAGATGGTGACGCAGATCTCGAGCTCGGTCACCGACGTCACCGGCGACCTGCAGTCCAAGTTCGGCCCCTCGTCGCGGACCTACTTCGTCGCCAAGCGCGTGGTGACGACGCAGCACCGCCAGGGCAACCTCAACCAGGATTCGATCTCCAACTATGCGCGCCAGCACCGTTTTGACGAGGTGCAGATCGGCCTGTCGCTGCTCTCGGCGCTGCCGGTCGACGTGATCGAGCGCGCGCTGATGGACCGCAACCGCGAGATGCTGCTGGTGCTGTGCAAGGCGCTCGGCTTCTCCTGGGACACGACGATGTCGCTCTTGTTCCTCGGCGCCAAGGATCATCTGATCACCGCGCGCGAACTGAAGGACAATGAGCGCGAATTCGGCAGCCTCAAGGTCGAGACGTCGCGCAGCATCTTGAAGTTCTACCAGTCGCGCAAGAACAGCGCGGCGGCCGATCAGCCCGCGGGCCGTCAGGCCGAAATGCAGATGCACTGAGCAGGAAGCAGGGGAGTATTTGTCATGTTGCCTCAATTCGGCACTGCAGTTCGCAAGAACCTCAACAAGACCGTCACCGCCGATGCGAGTGGCGCGACCCCCGACAAGGGCTCGGTGGATGCCGCCTGGCTCGTGCTGGAAGCCGCCAACGACCTCGGCGACCAGGCCGCGATCGCCGCCTGCCGCCGCGTGATCGACGCCGAGCTCAACGGCACGGTGGCCGGGCGCGCCGACATCGATCTGGTGATGGATTATTTCCGGTAAGGACAGTCCGTAGGGCGGATTAGCGTAGCGTAATCCGCCATGACGCAAGTAAGGCGGCGGGTTACGCTACGCTAACCCGCCCTACGAAGGGTCCGATAAATCACCATTTCTCCGCCGGGTCGCGTCGTGCTCCGTTCGAGCGCGAAGCCTGATTTCTCGAGGACGCGGCGTGATGCGCTGTTGTCGGGGTAGACCAGCCCGACGAGGGACGGCAGCGCAAGCTCGGTCAAGCCGATGTCCGTCAGCGCCCGCGCGATCTCGCTCGCCAACCGCTGGCCCCACAGCGTGCGCTTGAACGCATAGAAGATTTCCACCTCGTCCACGCCATCGACGTCGAGATGCCGGAGTCCAGCCCGCCCGGCGAACGCGCCATCCTTCGTTCTCAGCACCCAAAGCCCAAAACCATGCTGATCCCAATGCGCCATGTTGGTCGCAATGTAGGTCTTCGTCACCTCGGCCGAGCGCACGCCGCCGATATAGCGGGACACCTCGCCATCGAGGTGCAGGGCGACGAGGTCCGCGAGGTGATCTTCGCGCAGCCTCTCGGCGGTCAGCCGGCTGGTGGTGAAGTGTTTCATCTTGCGAAGACGTCGCTGAGGCAAGGATACGACAGCGTTATCGCCGTCGGCCCAGACAATAGAGGCAACTTACGCTGCGGCAAACTTGCGCATGATGCCCGCAAGACGACCATCTATTTGCATGGACGCGTCCCGGGCGCCATGCCATCAATTCCCGATTGGACTGCAAGCGGGCTTTCGAGCCGCCGCTCAAGTTTCGGATGCCATCATAAACCAGATGAAAGGCATGGGATTCACGCCACCGCGGGCCCCGAAAGCGGAAGCCTCGACATCAGAAGGACTGCATGCGCTGTGGACACGGGCAGGTTTCGCCGATGTCGAAGCGCGCGTAGTTCGCACGCGACGAACGTTCGACGATTTCGGGGACTATTGGTCCACGACGATCGTGGCGCCCAATCTCGCGCCGATGCTCACAACGATGGCGTCAGCCGACGTGACGCAGCTCCGGTCTCGGGTTCGCGAGCGGGTGCCTGTCGAGGCGAGTGGGCGTGTCTCGATCGAGGCGAGCGCCAATGCGATCGTCGGCCGTCGCGCCTGACGCGGGGCAAGCCTGATTGATTTGCACCACGCAGAACCTTGTCTGCTGACAAGGATGCTGCCGCTGTAGACTCAACTCCTGGCGCTCGGGCGCGCCGAAACGTCCTTGTACCATCGCTGGAGATGGCCGAGATGCTCTGAAGGCGTGAGCTTCGCCCGGGCTGCAAGATCGACGGCGATCAGGCCGCTGATGTCGGCGATCGTAAAATGCGGCCCGCAGACGAACGCGTTGTCGGCGAGGCGTGCATCGAGCCAGGCAAAGAAATGCTGCAGCCGAAGCCGTCCGCGCCCGGCGAGTGCCGGAATCTGCTCCAGGTCCACAGGACCGGGCAGGGCTCTGCCCGCCAGCCCGGGCGCGGCATTTCGAAACGCCTCCTGGGCTGCGTAGATTCCGTCCCACTCGATCCGCCGCAGCCAGGATTCGATGACGGCCCTTTCCTCCGCGCTTCTGCCCATCAGGGGCGGATCGGGATGGAGTTCCTCGATGTAGCGGCAGATCGCAATGACGTCGGTGATAACAGCGCCGCTGTCGAGCTCCAGCACCGGCACCGTGCAAGCCGGATTGAGCGCGCGGAACGCCGGCGTGAACTGCTCGCCATTGCGCAAATCGACCTGCACGGTCGGGAGGGTGAGCCCCTTCTCGGCGAGAAAGATACGCACGCGACGCGGACTGGGCGCGGTGGCGCAGTCGTAGAATTTCATGACGTTCTCCCTTGGCTATTCCGGTTGCGGCAGGGTGCGGGGAAATTGGGCCGGTCTACGGAAATCGTCGGCGCCAACGCGAACGCATCAGCCTGGATAACCCATCGGTCAAATGACCGTTTTAGGTCGTGTGGTGCTGAAAAATGCCGTAACCGGCATCGAAACGCCCGGTTTCGAGCAGGACGTCGGCCATCCCGCGAGTTCTGCGATGATGGCAATATACCCCTGATTTGCCCGACGTGTCAACTGGTTTTCCGAATTTCGGATACGGTTCCAGCGCCCCCGCATTCTACTGTGCATGGGGTTGTTTTCGACGCCTTTTCGGGAACGCCTAGCCGGCCCCGAGCGCGACCGCGATATTGTAGGTCGCAAGGCTCGCCAGATAGGCCAGCACCAGCATGTAGGTGAAGGTCGCGGCCATCCAGGTCCAGCTTCCGGTCTCGCGCTTGATGACCGCGAGCGTGGAGGCGCATTGCGGGGCAAAAATGTACCAGGCGAGCAGCGACAGCGCGGTTGCGAGCGACCATTTGGTGGCGAGCACCTGGCCGATCGCTTCGGCCGCTTCCTTGCCGCCCTCGATCGCATAGACCGTGCCGAGCGCTGCGACCGCGACCTCGCGCGCCGCCATGCCCGGGATCAATGCGACCGCGATCTGCCAGTTGAAGCCGACGGGCGCCAGCAGCGGCTCCAGCCACTTGCCGATCATCGCGGCGAGGCTGAAGTCGATGGCGGGCTCGGTGCTGCCGGCCGGCGGCTGCGGGAACGAAGCCAGGAACCAGATCAGCACCATCATCGAGAAGATCGTGGTGCCGGCGCGCTGCAGGAACATTTTTGCGCGGGTGTAGATGCCGATCGCAATCGATTTCGGCCGAGGCATCTTGTAGTCGGGCAGCTCCAGCATGAACGGCGCCGGCGCGTAGTCGCGCAGCATGAAGAATTTGATCAGGAACGACACCCCGAGCGCGCTGACGATGCCGGCGGCGTAGAGGCCGAACATCACGAGGCCCTGGAGATTGATGAAGCCCCAGACCTCGGTGTCCGGAATGAACGCCGAGATGATCAGCGTGTAGACCGGAATGCGCGCCGAGCAGGTCATCAGCGGCGCGATCAGGATCGTGGTCAGGCGGTCACGCTTGTTGTCGATCACGCGCGTCGCCATGATGCCGGGGATGGCGCAGGCAAAGCTCGACAGCAGCGGAATGAAGGCGCGGCCGTGCAGCCCGGCGCCGCCCATGATGCGGTCCATCAGGAAGGCGGCGCGCGCCATGTAGCCAAAATCTTCCAGCAGCAGGATGAACAGGAAGATGATGATGATCTGCGGCAGGAATACGATGACGCTGCCGACGCCCGAGATCACGCCGTTCTGCAGGAAGCTCTGCAGGAGACCGCCGGGCAGGGTGGCATGCACGAACGCGCCGAGCGCGTCGAACCCGCCGGAGAGCATTTCCATCAGCGGCTTGGCCCAGGCAAACACCGCTTGGAACATCACGAACAGGATCAGCGCCAGCACGATCAGGCCGCCGACGGGGTGCAGCACCACGGAGTCGATCCGCGCGGTCCAGGTGTCCGGGCGGCTCGGCAGGCTGACGTTGTCGGCGATGATCCGGTCGGCCTCGCGCTGAGTCGCGCGCAGCTCGCTCACGCTGAGCGCCCGCCAGGTGTTCTCCTGGGGCTGCGGCGGAACCTGTGCCGAGATCTCGTCGGTCAGCTTCAACAGATCGGCGGTGCCGCCCTTGCGCACCGCGATCGAGGTGACGACGGGGACGCCGAGCTCTTGCGCCAGCCGCGCGACGTCGACCGTGATGCCGCGGCGGGTGGCGATGTCGAACATGTTGAGCACCAGCACCAGCGGCCGCCCTGTGCGCTTCAATTCGAGCAGCAGGCGGATGGTGAGGCGCAGATTGGTGGAATCGGCCACGCACAGCACGAGGTCGGGCATGGTCTCGCCGGAGGCCTTGCCGAGCACGAAGTCGCGGGTGATCTCCTCGTCCGGGCTGCGGCCGCGCAGCGAATAGGTCCCGGGCAGGTCGACCACTGAGACCTGGCGGCCCTGCGGCGTGACGAAAAAGCCCTCCTTGCGCTCGACGGTGACGCCCGGATAGTTCGCGACCTTCTGCCGGCTGCCGGTCAGCGCATTGAACAGCGAGGTCTTGCCGCTGTTGGGCGTGCCCACGAGGGCCAGATGCAGCAAGGGTGCTTCCATTGGGGCGGGTCCGGTGGCGTCAGGCGACGATGATGGCCATGGCCTCGCGCCGGCGAACGGCGACGGTGATGTTGTCGACGCGCACCGCGATCGGGTCGCGGCCGACGATGCCCTCGTGCAGGATCTCGACCCTGGCGCCTTCGACGAAGCCAAGCTCGATCAGCCGGCTTTCCAGCTCGATGTCGGACAAAGCGGAGCCCGCCTGGCCGGCGGAGAGGTGCTGGATGGTGCCCGAAAAGCCGCGCCGGGCGAGGCCCAGCGGGAGGGATGCGGGCGTCTGCGAGCGCGGGTTATTATCATCGGTCATGACCTGTATTTTCAACCGCAGGCACGCAGGTCAAGCGCGCCTACGCCGTCGAGGCTGCACCTTAGAGTGATTATAAACTGCACAGCCGTTTCGGCGCGCCAGCCCAGGCTGATGCGCCCTATTGAGCCGGGACTTTCGCCTCTGCGGGGACCGACATCGTGCGGTGCTTGAAGTAGTCGAGCACGAACAGCCGGATCGCGGAGGACAGGTTGCCCTGCTGACGGTTGTTGTCGATCTCGCCGACGAGTTCGGACAGCGTCATGTTGCGCAGGCCCGAGATCTCCTTCATCCCGTTCCAGAACGCCTCTTCCAGGCTGACGCTGGTCTTGTGGCCGGCGACGACGATCGATCGCTTGACAACGGGTGACTTCATGGCAGTTCCTCGCGATCGATCCGATGCTGATCCAGGCGCTCCTTCGCCTGCTCCTGGCGCTTCTCCTCCGAGCTGCGCTCCGCCTTGGTGCGGCCGAACTTCGCCCGGTTGGTGTCCGCCTGCTTCGCCGAAGCCTCGCGCTCCGCGCGCTTCCGGAAGCGATTCAGGTTGATGACGTTCCCCATGCCGCGTCTCCATCACCCGATCCTCGCCGGGCGGGATGTAACATTCAGAAACAAGGCGTCGCATTGCGCCGCAATAGACTTGACCGTCATTGGATCGTCCTCGTCAATCGGCCTCTGGTACCATCAAACGATGATTTTGCCCTCCGGGTAGGGGAGGGTGAATATGGCTAGCACCTGCCGGGGTGCAAACATTGACGGTAATCAAATCCCATCGGTCGGACCCCATATTTCATGAGGTTTCGGCCTCCGTATCATTACGGAGGCCTATCGGAATCTAGCCAGGATGGGTCATTTTCTCGGGCCGGACCAGCCGATCGAACTCCTCCGCGGAGACGAAACCGAGCCGGATCGCCTCCTCCTTGAGCGTCGTGCCGTTGGCGTGCGCGGTCTTGGCCACCTTGGCCGCGTTGTCGTAGCCGATCCTGGGCGCCAGCGCCGTCACCAGCATCAGCGAGCGTTCCATCAGGTCCCGGATCCGCTTCTCGTCGGCCTGGATGCCGTCGACGCAATGTTCGGTGAAGGACCGCGCCGCGTCGGCCAAAAGCCGGATCGACTGCAGCATGTTGTAGGCCAGCACTGGCTTGAAGACGTTGAGCTCGAAATGGCCCTGGCTGCCGGCGACCGTGATCGCGGTGTGATTGCCAAAGACCTGGCAGCACACCATGGTCATCGCCTCGCACTGGGTCGGATTGACCTTGCCGGGCATGATCGACGACCCCGGCTCGTTCTCCGGCAGGATCAGTTCGCCGAGCCCCGAGCGCGGGCCTGATCCGAGCAGGCGAATGTCGTTGGCAATCTTGAACAGGCCGGTCGCCACCGAATTGATGGCGCCATGCGCGAGCACGTAGGCATCATTCGAGGCCAGCGCCTCGAACTTGTTCGCCGCGCTGGTGAAGGGCAGCTTGGTGATGGTCTTGACGTGCTTGGCGAACAGTCTTGCGAAGCGCGGTTTTGAGTTGAGGCCGGTGCCGACGGCCGTGCCGCCCTGCGCCAGCGGATAGAGATCCTTCACCGCCACCTTCAGCCGTGCGATGCCGCTCTCGACCTGCGCGGCATAGCCGGAGAATTCCTGGCCGAGCGTCAGCGGTGTCGCGTCCTGAGTGTGGGTGCGCCCGATCTTCACGATCTTCGCGAATGCCTTCTCCTTCTTGCGCAGCGCGCGGTGCAGTTCGCTCAAGGCAGGGACGAGGTCGGTCGTGATGCGATCGGCGGCGGCGATATGCATCGCGGTCGGGAAGGAGTCGTTCGACGACTGGCTCATATTGACGTGATCGTTGGGATGCACCGGCTTCTTGGTGCCGAGCTCGCCGCCCAGCAATTCATTGGCGCGGTTGGCGATCACCTCGTTCAGATTCATGTTGGACTGCGTGCCCGAGCCGGTCTGCCAGACCACCAGCGGGAAATGCGCGTCCCAGTCGCCGGCGACCACCTCGCGTGCAGCGCGGATGATGGCGTTCGCGCGGCGCTGATCGAGCAAGCCGAGCTCGCGATTGGTCATGGCCGCGGCGAGCTTGACGATGCCGAGCGCATGCACGAGCGAGATCGGCATGCGGTCTTCGCCGATCCGAAAATTCTGGCGCGAGCGTTCGGTCTGCGCGCCCCAATAGCTGTTGGCGGGAACCTCGATCGGACCAAAGCTGTCGGTCTCGATGCGGGTGGCGGGGCGTCGGGCGCGCGTCGTCTTGTCCATGAGCATATCCAATCCTGCCGCGCGGACGCGCAGCCTCCTGCATGCTCATCTATATAGTCGGTTTGGCCGGGCTCTAGCCCGTCAGGTCAGAGTCTCGATCATTTCTTGCGGAAACGATCGAGACGAACGACCTCGGCTCCGCCCTGGCTCGGCGCCGCAGGCTCTTCCTCGGCTTCCGCCTTCTCGGCAGCCGGTGCAGGCACCGCGACGGCGGACGCTGCGGGGGCCGCCGGCAGCGACGCCGGTGCGACCTCGGCGACGTCGGACGTGTCGAACTGCAGGCCGAACTTCACGGAGGGATCGAGGAAGCTCTTGATGGCGCTGAACGGCACCACGAGGCGCTCCGGGATGCCGCCGAAGGACAGGCCGACCTCAAAACGATCCTCGAGGATCGTGAGGTCCCAGAACTGGTGCTGCAGGATGATCGTCATCTCTTCGGGATATTGCGCCAGGAGCCGCGGCGAGAGCTTTACGCCCTCGGCCTTCGATACGAAGGTGATGAAGAAGTGATGCTCGCCCGGCAATCCGTGCGCTGCCGCGTCGGTCAGCACCTTGCGCAGCACGCCGCGCAACGCGTCACGTGCCAGCACGTCGTATCGGATATGATCGGTCGCCATGGTGGTCCTGTTGCATTCCAGGAGGCGGGCCCCGCCGGCCCGACTCGCCAAGCCGCAATAGTACCGCGCCTGACGGGTCAGCAGGAGTCCCCGCCGGGAAGGAAATCAGAGGTAAGTGGAGGCTTCTGTTGCCAGGTGCCTCCGAACCCCGCCTAACGGAGCTTAACCCGTTAGGACTTTAAGATGGTCTTTCAAACTGCGTTACGCAGCCTGAGCAACCGGAGCATAGTTGTCGTTTGCAACTATTGCAGTAGCCCGATAACGGCGGAACCATACCGAGAAAAAGTACGCCCTTTACGCCCTCGTCGATCCTATTTCGCCCCCGCCAAAGCCCGCCTTCCGGCGGTGCAAGCCCGTCTGGTGGGCTTTGGTGGAGGCGCCGGGTACCGCCCCCGGGTCCGAATGGTTTATTGCGACGACCGTTTATTTCCATAGCCGGCGAACCGGCACCCCCAATATAGGGGGCAAAGGATTAGAAAAACAGGGGTTTCCGACCGGAAGGCACCGGTTCCTTTGGATAGATGGGGCGACGGCCTTGGCCGGGGCGCGGCACCGGCCTTAAGCTTCGGATATGTCCTCGGATTCACCACCGGCCGCACAAGAGCCGGATGCCGGCCCGCCGCCCAGCCTGCTCGCGCTGTTCGCAGCCTTTGCCAAAATGTCGCTGGCGGGGTTCGGCGGGG
>NZ_PPPT01000255.1 GCF_006483445.1 Bradyrhizobium guangdongense
AAAACTCTGCGGCGTCGACATTTCCGAACCGATGCTGCGCCGGGCGCTCAAGCGCGTGCGCGAGATGAAGCTCGATAATGTCGAGGTGCTCTCGGTGATGGATGCGAAGAACCTCGCATTCCCCGAAAACTTCTTCGACGCGGTGGTCGCGCAATATGTCATCACCGCCGTGCCGGATCCCGAAGGCACGCTCGACGAGTTCGTGCGCGTGCTGAAGCCCGGCGGCGAGCTCATCCTGGTCAACCACATCGGCGCCGAAAGCGGCCCGCGAAAGCTGTTCGAGCTCGCGTTTGCGCCGATCGCGCGCCGGCTCGGCTGGCGGCCGGAATTTCCGTGGGCGCGTCTCGCGAACTGGCAGAAGCGCCACGGCGGCGTCACGCTCGCCGAGCGCCGGCCGATGCCGCCGATGGGGCACTTTTCGCTGATCCGCTATCGCAAGGCGTAACCGCGACGATTTCGCCCGCAGTTCGGGCGGGAACGCGCGCCGGTCGCGAGCGTTTCCTCTCCATGCGCACGAAACCCAAATTGCTTCTCGCAACTGCGCTGATCGCCGCGTCCGGCGCCGCGATCGCGCAGGCTCCGCCCGCGCCGGCGACGCCGCCGCAGGCGACCGCTCCGCCCGCGCCGCAGCGATCCGCCGATTGCACGCCAACGCGCCCGGATCATTCCCGCAACACCCTCGTTCCCGAGGGCGGCACGACGGGCCAGGCCCAGGAACCGCTCGGCGACAGGCTGGCGAAATCCGACGGCGTGCTCTGCCCGCCTTCCGGCGTCGACCCCGAAATGCGGGCGCCCGCGCCCGAGATCGGCAAGACCCCGGTGATTCCGCCACCCGGCAGCCCCGGCGGCGACCCCAATGTGAGGCCGAAATAGGCCCCAGATCACAAAGACTTGGACTTGAGGCCCGGTTTGCTTGACAGGCCGTCGACCGCCTCATTATATGCCGCGCGTTCGCGAGATCGGCCGTTTCGGCGCTCGCGACCCTGTGGCGGGGTAGCTCAGCTGGTTAGAGC
>NZ_PPPT01000256.1 GCF_006483445.1 Bradyrhizobium guangdongense
CTCGGCCTCGGTGAGGTCGGTGACGATGTCGATGTGAGCGATACGGCTCGCGTCCGACCGCGCTGGCGCGTCTGCCGTCCGGCTTTGCATCGCCGCAGCCATGGTCATTCGCAAAACCTGTCGGACAAGGAAAATTTACGGTTTTCGGCCTCGGGCGACCTTTGCAAAGAAATGTCAACAAAGAGTAAGGACAATCGGGACGGGAAACGGGCCTCAGGCCCGGTCGAGGGGTGGTCTTGGAATCCGACAACAGATGGCTGGAACGGCTGCGCCTCGAGGCCGCCTGGTTCACCGGCCGGGCGCGATTGCATGGGCGCAGGGTCGGCGGCGCCGGCGCAATCCTGCGCTTCCAGCGCGTGCGGCCGCAGCAGGGTGGACGGTTCAAGCCGCTGATCGCAGGCGAGATCACGCCAACATTCCTCGATCGTACGTTGCGGGCGCTGAAGCGCTGGAAGTTCGACATCGTCGGCATGGACGAAGTCTGCCGGCGCGCGGTGACGCTGCCGGAGCGGCGTCGGTTCGTGGCGCTGACCTTTGACGGCGCTACGAAGGATTTCGTTGACTTTGCCTATCCCGTGCTGTTGCGGCACGGCGTACCTTTCACCGTCTACGTTCCGACCGCGTTTCCGGACGGCGTCGGCGAGGCCTGGTGGCTCGGGCTCGAGAAAGTGATCGCGAGCGAAAGCCGCATCAGCCTGATGATGGACGACAAGGAGCAGCGCTTCGTGGTCAACGACGCTGCCGAGAAGCAGCAGCTTTTCGACCTCATCGAAATATGGCTCAGGAAGCTGCCGCCGCAGGCACTGTCGGCCGCCATCAACGATCTCTGCAGGCGCTACCGCGTCGACCTCGCGAGCCTGTCACGCGAAGCGTCGATGAACTGGCACGATCTTGCGAAGCTCGCCGCCGATCCGCTCGTCACGATCGGCAGCGCGACCGTGAACTACACGATCCTTGCCAACATGAAGGACGGCACGGCCTCGCGCGAGATGGCGATGGGCAAGGCGGTTGCCGAATCTGCCTTTCATCGCGAGATCAGGCATCTCGCATACCCGTTCGGCGATCGTGACTCGTTTCGCCGCGCGCATGTGGTAATGGCCGAGGAGGCGGGCTTTGCCAGCGCGGTGTCGACGATCCCCGGCATCGTCGACGTCGAAGGGCGCACCAATCTGCGCGCGCTGCCGCGGATCTCCTGGGACGGACGCCGGCGTTCGCTGCGGATGATGCGGGTGCTGTTGTCGGGCGCGGCTTTTGCGCCGGTGAAGCCGACGCCCGGCGCGCCAAGCTAAAGCGCATCGCGCTTTAGCTTGTTGTTTTTGCGCATGATCTCCGCG
>NZ_PPPT01000257.1 GCF_006483445.1 Bradyrhizobium guangdongense
CTAACCCACCCTACAAGACTAGTGCCCATTCCCCAATGATGCGAAAGCGCGACGCGGCATCATCCTGCCGGAACAGCGCAATCCGGTCGATCGCAAGCGTATCCAGTCCCAACCCTGCAAACCGCTTCCGCAGCATCTCCACGATCGGCCCGCGACGCTCCGCGTCCAGCCGTCCCGTCAGCGTCATGTGGAAGCGGAATTCCTCCATCACGTAAGGATAGCCCCAGCGTTCCAGATAATCGCACTGGCGCTCGCTGAGCCTGTCCGGCTTGCGCCGGGCGCGATCTTCGGCCGAGAGCGGCGCGCGGAAGGCGTCGAAGTCGCTGACGCAATCGGCGGCGAGCTGTTGCAGCTCGGCGACCGGCTCGGCGGGAATGACGGCAATGAAGCCGGAGATCGCATCGACGATGAGACGGATGACCGGGATCGGCCGCTTCTTCCCGGCAAACGCCGCGCACGCCGCCAGCAGCTCTGCTTCGCTTCGACCCGGCGCCAGCGCCATCGGCGCCTTCAGCGTGGCGTGAAAGCCGTATCTTCTGGGGTCGGACGAGACGTCGCGCCAGTCGGGGGCGACCTGAAGCGCCTCCTTGGGGAACGGGACTTCATCGCCGGAATGCGCGTCGTAGCCGAGCAGCTCGGCACCGAAGCGGGACAGCGCGGCATCGGCGCCGGCGGCGTAGTAGATCGCGTAGCGGGGAAAACCTGTCATCACTTTCAGCATAGCGCCTTTACGCCGCGACGACAGCCTCGCGCGGCGCGGCTGCAACCCCGATCAGCCGCGTTGCGTCGGTGAGGTGCACGAGCCGGCCGGCCGAGATCACGGCGACCACGCGTGGCCGCAGCGAGATCGCGTCGTCGACCAGAAGGATGTCGGCACGGCGGCCCTCGGCGAGAACGCCGCGGTCGGTGAGGCCGGCCGCGCGTGCCGGACCGTCCGAGATCAGCGACCAGGCTTTTGCGAGCGGCAGCACGCCGTCGGCATCGAGCCTGAAGGCCGCGAGCAATTGCGCCGGGTAGTAATAATCGGAGGCGAGCACCGAGCAGAGCCCCTTGGCGATCATGTCGGAGGCCTTGGTCCAGCCGGTATGGCTGCCGCCACGCACCACGTTCGGCGCGCCATAGACGATGGCATCGCCGGCCAGCGCTGCGGCGCGCGCGGTTTCCTCGTTGATGGGAAATTCCGCGATGGCGACGCCCTGCGTGCGAAACGCCTCGCGCATGGCGGGGCTCTCGTCGTCATGCGAGAGCATCCGGATCTCGGCCGCGCGCGCGGTTTCAGCCAGTCGTGCGATCGAGGCCGGGACGTCGGCCGCGCGGGCGACGATGCGTCCGACCAACTCGTCGAACGCCGCGCTCGACAAGCCGGTGCGCTCGACCATGCGGCTGCGCTTGTGCGCCTTCGCCATGTCCGCGACCGTGCCGTTCATGTGGTCGTTGAAGGCGAACAGATCGATCCGGCCCTCGGCCAGCCATTCGCAGATCTCGGCTTCCGCATCGAGATTGTAGGTCTCGTGCCGCAGATGGAAGCGGGTGTCGGCGAAGAATTGCGGCCGCAGCCGCTCGATTGCCTCGAGCAGGCGCCGTGCGTTGTCGCCGCTGCGCAGGCCGGGCTCCCACGACCAGGTCGCGGCGTGAAAGACCGTGGTGATGCCGTTGCTGATCGCCTGCCGGTCGCTGTCGACGAGCGCGACGTCGATCGGGAAGTCGACGCCGGCGCGCGGCATCATCTGTCGCTCGAAGGCGTCGCCATGGATGTCGACGATACCGGGCATCACCAGCAGGCCGCTCGCGTCGATCGCGATCTGTGCGCGGGCGCGGCTACCGCCGATCTCGGCGATGTCCTGGCCTGAGATTGTCAACGACGTCTCGGCAAGCTCCGAACCGATCAGGGCCCGGCCACACTGAAGGAAAATATCGGTCACGCGAGGGCGCTTCTCTTGGCTGAGGGAGGCTGGTTGGCGAGGGCCCTTGATTCGTATGTCGCGAGGAAATCTTCAATCCCGAGCTTGCGAAAATCGGGCAGTGCGCCCCGCAAAGTTTCGTGATCCCAGTCCCACCAGGCGAGCTTTGCCAGCCTGCCGGCGATCTCCTCCGAAAACCGTCGTCGGACGATGCGGGCTGGATTGCCGGCAACGATGGTGTAGGCCGGCACGTCCTTGGTGACGATGGCGCCGGCCGCGATCACCGCGCCGGTGCCGATGTTGCGGCCGGGCAAGACGATCGCGCCATGGCCGATCCAGACGTCGTGGCCGATATGGATGTGATGCTGGCGCCGCCATGCGAAGAAGTCGAGATCGTCGCTCTCGCCCGGAAAATACGCGCTCGAACGATAGGTGAAATGCGCCTGCGTCGCCCGGTGCATGGGATGATTGCCCGGGTTGATCCGCGTCATCGCCGCGATCGAGCAGAACTTTCCGATCGTCGTGTAGGTGATCTGGGCATCGTTCACGACGTAGGAGTAATCGCCCATCGTCACGTCGTGCAGGATGGTGCGTGCGCCGACTTCGGTATAGGCGCCGAGCGTGGTCTCGTGCAGCCTGGCCGTGGGGTCGATGGTGGGTTGGACTGAGAGCGCTTTGGCGGCCATGGGTACGTCCGGAAGGAGGGCAGGGGGCACGTCTTCGGGAAGCATGATCACTTCGGGAAGCATGATGACAATGTCATGACGATGCAATGACAGTGGATGCAGTGATAGTGGATGAGTGCGGGCGAACGCCGCACCGCAACGCCCATGTCACACAATTGTTAACCAGCGGCGTTAGCCGTGGGGCTCGGCTAATCTGGAGCCCTGCATGCTTGTGGTTGATGGTCTGACGTGTCGCTTCGGCGCCAAAGCCGCGGTTGATAACGCCTCGTTCGAGATCGCGCCCGGTGGCTTCGTTGGCGTGATCGGTCGCTCCGGCGCCGGCAAGTCGACGTTGTTGCGCGCCATCAATCGCCTGGTGACTCCATCGCAAGGCCAGATCATGTTCGACGGCGTCGACGTCACCGCGCTGCGCGGCAGGGAGCTGCGGCAGTGGCGCGCTCGCTCCGCCATGATCTTCCAGCAGTTCAACCTCGTCGGCCGTCTCGACGTGCTCACCAATGTGCTCATGGGCCGCCTCGCCGCAATGCCGGCCTGGCGCTCCCTCTCGCAGGTCTGGCCCGAGCAGGACTGCGCGCTGGCGATGTCGGCGCTCGAGCAGTTCGACATGGCGAGCCTGGCCGCGCAGCGCGCCGACCAGCTCTCCGGTGGCCAGCAGCAGCGCGTCGCGATCGCGCGCGCGCTGGTGCAGCAGCCCGACATCATTCTCGCCGACGAGCCGATCGCCTCGCTCGATCCGCGCAACACCAAGATCGTGATGGATGCGCTGCTGCGCATCAACAAGCATTTTGGCATCACCGTGCTCTGCAATCTGCATTCGCTGGATCTGGCGCGGACCTATTGCGACCGGTTGATCGGCATGTCCGCAGGCCGCGTCGTATTCGACGGCGCGCCGTCCGCGCTCACCGAACACATCGCGCGCGAGCTCTACGATCTCGAGGCCAATGAAGTCATGGGCGGCACGCCTATGCCGGTGCCGGAAGGCATCCCCGCGCTCGGGACCGCCGCAGCCGCCTGAGAGCCGTACGCCACGTGTAAAGAGTTTTTGCGTCAACGCTTCCAACCGAATGAAAGAGGGTATCATGATTACTCGTAGGCTCGTTCTTGCCGGCGCGGCTGCGCTCGCCTTTGCTGCTCCCGCCTCCGCCGAAGACTGGAAGGCGAAATATCCCGAGATCACCTTCGCGGTGGTCCCGGCCGAAAACGGCTCGGGTGTCACCGAACGCTGGACGCCGTTCGTGAACTATCTCTCCAAGGAACTCGGCGTGAAGGTCACGTTGCGCGTCGCCAACGACTACGCCGCCGTCATCGAGGGCCAACGCGCCGGCAACATCCAGATCGCATATTACGGCCCGGCCTCCTTCTCGCGCGCGCGACTGACCGGCGTGAAGACCGACGCGTTCGCGATCGACGTCAATTCCGATGGCACGAAGGGTTACTATTCGGTGTTCTACGTGCTGGCGAAATCGCCGTACCAGAAGATCGAAGACCTCAAGGGCAAGAATCTCGGCCTGGTCGATCCGAACTCGACTTCGGGCAACAACATGCCGCGCTACAAGCTGAACCAGTTGGCCGTAGATCCCGACGCATTCTTCTCCAAGGTCGTTTTCACCGGCAGCCACGAGAACGCCGTGCTGGCGCTGGCGCAGGGCACGGTCGACGTCGCCGCCAACTGGTGGAACGCGGATGACGATTCGAACCTCACTCGTATGCTCAACAAGGGCATGGTGAAGTCGACCGACGGCACGCCGATGAAGAAGGAGGATTTCCGCATCATCGTGAAGTCCGACCTCATCATCAACTCGCCCTACGCCTATCTCAGCGACCTGCCGGCCGACATGAAGGCCGCGATCAAGCAGGCCTTCATGGATGCGGCGAAGAAGGATCGCGAAGCCTACGACAAGCTCTCCGACGGCAAGAACAAGCCTTGGGAGCCGATCGCGAACGAGGACTACAACAAGACGATCGAGCTCATTAAATTCGTCGACAATCTGCGCAAGAAGGGGTCCTGATCTCGCTGGGACCACGCACCTGGAGCCGGGTCACTTGACCCGGCTCTTTTCTCTCGCGGGTTGCTGCCTTTGATCCCATGGCCCTTTGATTCCATGACCATTGCCGTCTCCATCCTTCCCGAGCAGCAGCTCGCCACGCTGAATGCGGCCTATCGCAAGGCGGTCGCGCGCAAGCGGCTGCGCCTGTCGGTCGGCGCTTTGCTGTTCGTCGCGGCCTTGCTCGTCGCGGCGATCGGGGCAGAGGTGAATCTGCGGACGCTGTTCACCTATTTCGGAAACTTCATCAGCTATTTCGATCGCATCCTGACGCTCGATAGCGGCCAGCGCGTCTGGACCGATTTCGGCGAATGGTTCTGGGGATGGCGCAAGTGGCTGCATCTGCTGGGCGAGACGCTGCTGATCAGCTATGTCGGGACCCTGATCGGCGCGGTCTTCGCCTTCGCGCTGAATTTCCTTGCGGCTGAAAACACCTCGCCGGGGCCCTGGCTGCGCTTCGCGGTGCAGCGCCTGCTCGAATTCGCCCGCACGGTGCCAGGCATCGTGTTCGCGTTGATCTTCGTCATCGCCTTCGGTCTCGGACCGATGGCCGGCGTGCTCGCCATTGCCATCCACTCCACCGGCGCGCTCGGAAAACAGTTCGCCGAGTTCGTCGAGAATGCCGACATGAAGCCGGTCGAAGGCGTGCGTTCGACCGGCGCAAGCTGGCTGTCCTGCATGCGCTTCGCCGTGCTGCCGCAGGTCTCCGCCGGCTATGCCAGCTATGCGTTGCTCCGCTTCGAGATCAACGTCCGTGAGGCGTCGGTGATGGGCTTCGTCGGCGCCGGCGGCATCGGCATGGAACTGATCGTCGCCATCCGCAAGTTCTACTATTCCGACGTCAGCGCGATCCTGCTCACCATCATCGCCACGGTTTTCGTCATCGACATTGCGACCGGTTGGGTGCGCGGACATCTGTTCGGTAAGGAGGCGCGGACATGAGCCGGCGGCCGCACATCGAGCCGGAAGAGCTTCGAAAGCGCTATCCGCAAGTCTTCGATCCGCCGATAACCTCGCGGCTGGCGACCCCGGCGATGCTCGCGGCCGCGCTCGCGATCCTGGTGTTCGGCCTCGTCGATCTGGATTTCTCGGTGTCGCGCCTCATCAACGGCGTCGGGCAACTTGGCTGGATCTCCCTAATGATGCTGCCGCCAGATCCGGGCTCCTCGCTGCCGATCTATCTGAAGGCGCTGGGCGAAACACTCTCTATCGCGCTGCTCGGCACCACGCTTGCCGCGGTCTTCGCGCTGCCGGTCAGCCTGCTCGCCGCGCGCAATGTGATTCCGTCAGCCATCTTCCGCTTTCCAGTGCGGCGCTTCCTCGATTCCATCCGCGGTGTCGATACGCTGATCTGGGCGCTGGTCTGGATCAATGTCGTCGGCCTCGGCCCGTTCGCCGGCGTGCTCGCGATCGCGGTCGCCGATTTCGGCGCGTTTGGCAAACTGTTTTCCGAGGCGATTGAAGGCGCCGACCAGAAGCAGGTCGAAGGCATCCGCGCCTCCGGCGGCAGCGCGCTGCACGAGATCCGTTTTGGCCTGATGCCGCAGGTGCTTCCGGTCATCGCCGGCCAGGTGCTCTACTTCATCGAATCCAACACCCGCTCGGCCACCATCATCGGCATCGTCGGCGCCGGCGGCATCGGCTTGCAGCTCGCCGAGCAGATCCGCGTGCTGGAATGGCAAAAAGTCTCGTTCCTGATCCTGATGATTTTGGTTGCGGTCGCCGCCATCGACTGGATCTCCGGCAAACTCCGCTTCGCCATCATCGGCCAGCGCGCCGTGGCGTAGGCAACGAGAGCGCGGTCTAAAGCGGCTCGCCTGCCTTTGTTGTGAATCGGTAGGCGCCGTCCGGTCCCAGCACCGCGTGCATGTCCACATCGGGGTAGACGATCTCGTCGTCCGGCGTGCGGTCGCCGATCACGAGCAGCCTCACGTCACGGTCTGAGCGGTTGACGAACCGGTGCGCGTCGCCGCTTCCCGCCGGGAAACCGGCGCAAATCCCGGCCGTCAAAACTTGTGCGCCGCGATTGGTTTCCAGAACCACCTCGCCCTCCACCACGAAAATGAATTCGTCCTGGCGCGAATGCGCATGACGGAACGAGGATTGTCCGCCCGGTACGATGCGGGTCAGGTTGACGCCAAAATTCGTCAGCCCGGCATGATCGCCGAGGCGCCGATTGTATCGGGCCTGGTTTGCGGCGCGGTGAACTTCGGGATAGCTGGTGAAATTGCTCTCCGCCACGTCGATCGGGTCGAAGGCGGGAAGCTGCGGTTTCGATGGTGCTGTCACGATGCGTTCCTCAGGTGTTGCGACGCGACGGCGTTCGCCGGCCGCGACAGCTTGGCTTTAGAGCTGCGGTCGTCGCGCAGTATTGGCAGAAATTGCATGTCGCGCGCCGCCGGTCGGTCCGTCACGTGCCGCCCGCGCGAACTGCAGTGGTGTAATGCCGTAGCTGCGCTTGAAGTGCTTGTTCATGGCGGCCTGGTCGCAGAAACCCGCCGCCAGCGCGCTTTCGGCCAGCGAATGCCCTCGCTTCAAGTGACGGCAGGCGGCATTCATTCTGATATGGAGGAGATAGGCGTGCGGCGTCACGCCGACGGCACGCTTGAATAGCCCGATCACCTGGAAGCTTGTGAGGCCGGCCGTGCGAGCAAGGTCGTCGAGGCTCACATGCTCGGCGTGCCGCTCCCGCATCAATGCGAGCAGACGCTTCATGACTGCGTGGTCGCGCGGCGCGCGCTCGGCCCGTCCGCCGCCCCTGCCATAGCGGCCGAACAATTTGCCGAAAGCCTCGATGGCGAGTTCATCCGCGAGCAGCTCGTCGTCATCGCGCGCAAGTGCCCGATGCAGCCGGGCGAACCGCGCAATCAGGTCAGCATCGCTGATCATGCTCTCCATGAAATAGGGCACGTCGTGGACGCCGAACCGGCGGGCGAGGTCGTCGATCGCACGTTGCGTGAGATAGAACGCACGGTAGCGCCAGCGCACACTGTCGCCCATTCGCGCCGACTGGCGCTCCTCGGGGTTGGAAACGAAGATGGTGGAGGCATCGACCTTCCCCGTGACGCCACTGTTGGCGATTTCGGCGCTTCCGCTCTCCGTCACGGCAATGACGAAGGCGTCATGGGTATGGGGCGCATAGTCGTGACGGCTGAAGTCGGCGTGCAGCAGGCTGAGCCCGCGTATGAGCCGGCTCTGCCAAAACATCGAGTAGTTTCCGGTGTCCCGGCGCGCCATATCACTGCCCTTTCTCGCATTGTGACGCGCTCGCCGCGGCACCGGTAGGCAAAATCGGGATGGGAGATCTGCGGCAATTTCAGCCAAGACGATCCGCTGCCGCCCCGCCACCCTGCGCCTGTTGTGCAACCGGCGGCTAATCGGAAGCCAAACTACTCAAGCATTGGAGAATGAGATGATCGCTCGCATCTGGCGTGCCACCGCCACCCACGAGAATGCGGCAGACTACCAGCGCCATTTCGCGAGCCGGATCGTGCCGCATCTCAAGGCCATCAACGGCTTTTCCGGCGCAAAACTCCTGCGCCGGGAGAGCCATGACGGCATTGAGCTGCTTGCGATGACGCTCTGGCAAAGCCTCGACAGCGTGAGGTCCTTCACCGGACCGGATCCGGAACGGGCCGTCATCGATGCCGACGCGCAGGCCATGCTGTCGACATGCGATGAGACGGCCGCCAACTACGAAATCGTCGTCGACGAGCTCCGCGCCTGATCGGTGTCTCAACTCGACCGCAGCACGTAACGGCGATTGTCCTTCTGCACGGGACGGGCGTTCATCGGATAGAGTTTTGCGAACGCGGCCACATCCGTCGCGGCGACAGGAATCGGGTCTGCCAGCACCAGCCACTCGACGATCTCCGAGCAGGGCGGTGTCGTGAGCGAGCCCGTATAGCGGTAGTAGCCGAGCTTTGGCGGCAGCAGCGCGCCCGGATTGAAGCCGGCGTCGGCCTTGACCGCCGGTCCTTCCTTGTCCGGCATGGTCTTGACGACCTTGCTGAACGCGGCGTTCGGCTTGCCCTCGGCCAGTAGCACGCCGACGACCGCGAGCCCGCCAGCATCGGCACGGTGCACGAAATGCGCCTCCATCGGATAATTCTTGCCGGCGATGGTGTGCTCGCTCGGGCGATGGAAGTGCACCTGGACCAGCTTGTATTTGACGTCGCCGAGCGTGAGCGTGCCGCCTTCGGCGAAATTGAGCTGGATCGTATGCCCGTTGTTGACGATGGTATCGGCGGATTTGGGCCAGCTCAGCTTCAGGGTGGGCAATTGCGACTTGATGGCGTGATCGATGTCGATCGGCGACTGCTGCGAGCCGATCGAGCAGGCCTTGTTGGCCGCGTCGAGGTCGCCCCATTTTGCGGGACCGCCCGCGCCCTCATAGCTCCAATGCACGCCTTCTGCGGCAAATGCCGGCTTGCACAGCGGACAAAGGGCGAGAGCCGCAAAGGCCTTGAGCGCGTCGCGACGGTTCATGAGATTCCCCCTGGCATGAGGTTGATACGTGATGCCGGCGCAACCTATGTGAAGGGAACCCTGAGTCGCAAGCGTTGTCGGTCCTGGATTTTGCCGTCGAAAAGCCTACTGGCTCGCCCAGGCGATCCGCGCGATCCATGCCACGTCGGTCGCGGCCAGCGTGCGGTCGGCCTGCGCGGGATCGAGTGCGGCGAGCTCCAGCACCTTTGCCGTGCGGCGCTTCAAGGCTTTCACCATCAGCTCGCCCGCTTTGGTTTTCACCACGACGCGGTCGCCGCGCCGCACCGGCATGCCCGGCGACACCAGGATGACGTCGCCGTCGCGATAGGCGGGGGCGAGCGCATCGCCCGATATCTCGAGCGCAAAGGCGTGATTGTCTTCCGCCGCCGGCGGCGCCATCCGCGTCCAGCCCTTGCCCGTGGGCATGCCGAGCTCATTGAATTGGTCGATGTTGACGGCCTGCGCAAAACCGATCAGCGGCACCGACCGGCCATCGCCGCCGCCGTCCCCGATCAGCTTCACAAACGTCTCGATCGAGGAGCCCGCGGCACCCAACGCCTTCGCGATCGATTCGGTGGAGGGCCAGCGCTCGCGGCCGTCAGCCGTGACGCGCTTGCTCTTGTTGAAGGTGGTGGGGTCGAGACCTGCGCGCTTGGCAAGTCCGGAGGGGGACAGGCCGGCGCGCTCCGCCAGACGATCCAGCGCTCCCCAGATCTGATCGTGGGTCAGCATCCTCTGCGCTTTGGCTTGTCTGACCATCATAAGGTCCAGCCTGTCGCAAGTTAGGAATATCTGCCTCAAATCAACCGGTTTTCCGTTTTCCGTGCAAGAGGAGGCAGCCAAGCCTTGAGTTCGGGAAGGCCCGCCTTTACGGTCGCGCCGGCTTTCCCGGACCGTGGCCAGAACGGCGCGATCCGAAAAACCCCAACAAAGTCAAAGAGAAACTGGCAGGGCTCCGGAGCAATTGGCCAATATTTACAAAATTTGCCTGGCCTCGGCCTGGCGGGAGGCGGAGCGGCAGGGTGTGTACACCGGCAGCGCCGACGACGCGCGCGACGGCTACATCCATTTCTCCACCGCCGCCCAGGTTCCGGAAACGGCGCGAAAACACTTTTTCGGCCAGCGCGCGCTGTTCCTGGTCCAGGTCGATGTTGATGCTCTCGGCGACGCACTGCGCTGGGAGCGCTCGCGCAATGACGAGCTGTTTCCGCATCTCTATGCCGAACTCGATCTCGGCGCGGTGATTGCGGTGATCAACCTCAACACGCGCTCCGACGGCTACCACGACATTCCGGAGCTCGCCCCGTGATCCGTGCCTTCGACGCCTTCTCGCTGCCGGTTTTGCGCTGGCTCGATCCTGAAGACGCGCATCGCCTCGCGATCCACGGCTTGCGTTTTCTGCCGCCGGTCAAGCCGCGCGCCGACGACCCGAAGCTCGCGGTGCGCGCCTTCGGGCTCAACTTTCCCAATCCGGTCGGCCTCGCCGCAGGTTTTGACAAAAGCGCGGAGGTGCCCGATGCGCTGTTGCGGCTCGGTTTCGGCTTCGTCGAGATCGGCTCGGTGACGCCAAAACCCCAGGCCGGCAATCCGCGGCCGCGGCTGTTTCGCCTGGAGCGCGACGAAGCCGTCATCAACCGCATGGGTTTCAACAATGACGGCGCCGAGGCCGCGTTGCGGCGGCTTGCGGCGCGGGCTCAGAACGGCGGCATCGTCGGCGTCAATGTCGGCGCCAACAAGGATTCGCCCGACCGTGTCGCCGACTACGTTAAGCTGATCGAGACCTTTGCGCCGGTCGCAAGCTATTTCACCGTCAACATCTCCTCGCCGAACACGCCGGGCCTTCGCAACCTGCAGGAAGGCGCGCTGCTCGACGATCTCCTGGCGCAGGTGATCGACGCGCGCGAGCGGGTGCGCGAGAAGGCCGGCGATACGCCGGTGCTGCTCAAGATCGCGCCGGACCTGAGCCTGGCGCAACTCGACGACGTCGTGCATGTCGCGCGGTCGCGCAAGGTTGACGGCATGATCGTGTCGAACACCACGATCGCGCGGCCTTCGACATTGCGCGAGCAGATGCGCGCCAAGGAGCAGGGCGGCCTGTCGGGCCGGCCGCTATTCCGCCTCTCCACGCGCATGGTCGCAGAGACCTATGTGCGCGTCGAAGGCGCATTCCCGCTGATCGGCGTCGGCGGCATCGATTCCGGCGGCGCCGCGCTGACGAAGATCCGCGCCGGCGCCAGCCTGATCCAGCTCTATTCGGCGCTGGTCTACAAGGGGCTCGGCCTCGTCGAGGACATCAAGCGCGACCTCGCCTCGACGCTGCTGCGCACCGGGCGCGACTCGCTGTCGGAAATCGTCGGCGCCGATGCCGCGACGCTGACGGCGGAGGACTGGCCGACGCTTTGATTTTGCGCGGCTTCGTAGCCCGGATGGAGCGCAGCGCAATCCGAGACCGGTCTCACCGCGATGCGAGTTTCCCGGATTACGCTGCGCTCCATCCGGGCTACGGCACTCAGCTTTTGAACGACGCCCGGTACAGCGCCGGATAGCGCGCGCCCTGCAAGCCGCCGCGGGCGACGTAGAAGGCGATCATCGCGCTCCACAGGCCGGCATTGCCAAAGCCACTCAACACCCACCAGGCAATCAGGAAGATCGCGAGCGAGGCCAGCATCAGGTTGCGCATCTCGCGCGCCCAGGTGGCGCCGCCATAGATGCCGTCGAAGCCGAATGCGAAGGCGCCGGGCAGCGGCGCGATGACGATGAACACCAGGAAGTCGCGGGCCGCGCGTCGGACCGCGTCGCTGGTGGTCATCAGATCAATCAGCGCGGGGCCGGCGAACGCGAACAGCGCCGCGACGACAAGCGCGAAACCGATGCCCCAGGTCAGGACCAGCCGGGTCGAATCGGCAAAGCCGCGGGCATCGCGCGCGCCATAGGCGCGGCCGCAGAGCTGCTGCGCGGCATTGGCAAAGCCGTCGAGGAAGAAGGCGCTGACCAGCAGAAAATTGTTGAGCACGGAATTCGCCGCCAGCGTGACGTCGCCGGCGCGCGCGCCCTTGGCGGTGAAGAACAGGAACACGGTGATCAGCGCCGCCGTGCGCACCATGATGTCGCGGTTGACCGACAGCATCCGCATCAGCTTGTCGCGGTCGAACAGCCGCGCGCGGGGCACGGCAAAGCCGTCCTTTGCAAGCTGCCGGCAGACGAGCACGCCGAGACCGACGCCGACCGCCTCAGAGAGCACGGCCGCGATCGCAGCCCCCGCGATGCCGGTGTGATAGACGAGCACCAGCAGCACGGTTGCGATCATGTTGATGAGGTTGATCGCGATCTGAAGCAGCAGCGCCCGGTTGGCGCGGGCCTGTCCGACCAGCCAGCCAAGGATGACGTAATTGGCGAACGCCAGCGGCGCCGACCAGATCCGGATCATGAAGTAGGTTCTTGCCGCGTGTGTCACGCCCTCGCTGCCGCCCATCAGGCTGAAGAGCGCGGCGGCAAGCGGCAGTTGCAGCACGATCAGCGCGACGCCGATCAGGCCCGCCACGATGAAGCCGCGCATCAGGATCGCGCCGTAGTCGTGCGTCTCGCCGGCGCCCATCGCCTGCGCGGTGAAGGCGAGCGTCGAGATGCGCAGGAAGGCGAACAGCCAGAACAGGCAGTCGAAGATGACGGATGCCATCGCGACCCCGCCGAGCAGCGCCGCATCGTTCAGGCGCCCGATCGCGATGGTGGAGACGACGCCGATCAGCGGCGTGGTGAGGTTCGCCACCATCGCAGGCCCTGCGATGGCAAACATCTGGCGCGTGGTGACCTTGGGGTGAACGGGGGCGTGCATGGTCAGGCAGGTCTACCTGCCGCGCGGTCCAAATGCATCTCCGCAGCCGACATAGCGCAAATGCATCGGCTGCGGAGTCGCCAAAAAACTACCGGCCGCGCGGCGTGCCGAACAGGCGCGACAAGAACCAGATCGGGACCACGATCACGGCGCCGAGCAGGAAGTAGCGCCACAGCCAGTTGATGGCGTCGAAGCCGAGGTCCCAGAGCCGCTGGAACAAGAGGCGGATGCTGTGGATGATATTCCAGGGATCGAAGCCGATCGCGGCCAGCACGACGCCGACCAGGATCGAGAGCAGGATGAGCCGGAATGCGACCGACAGCGGTGAGCCGCCGAGAAAGCGGTACAGGCCGTCACGGCTTCCCGGCAAATCTCTGACGTCGTTGGTCATCGCAAATAACTCCTCGCGGGCTCTGCCGCATTATAGGTCAAGGCGGGGGACATGGGGAACCCGGTCGTATCAGTCAATCAGCTTACCGCATTTTAATCTGCGGGGGACGTGCCTTGGTTAATCGGCGAGGCTGGCGAGCGGCGGGCCCAAATTCACGCCGCTTCCGTCTTCAGCATCCGCTCCAGCGTTTCCAGCCGGTCCGCTTCGCGCGGCGGCTTGTCCCAGCGCAGGCGGCTGATGCGGGGGAAGCGCATGGCGACGCCCGACTTGTGCCGCGACGAGCGCTGCAGGCCTTCGAAGGCGACCTCCAGCACCAGTCCCTTGTCCGGCTCGTGCACGACGTGGCGGACGGGCCCGAATTTCTCCGTGGTGTTGCGGCGGACGAAGCGGTCGATCTGCAACAGCTCCTCGTCCGTGAAGCCAAAATAGGCTTTTCCCACCGGCACCAGCTCATCGCCGGCTTCGCCATTGGTCCAGACGCCAAAGGTGTAGTCGGAATAATAGGACGAGCGCTTGCCATGGCCGCGCTGCGCATACATCAGCACGGCATCGATGATGTGCGGGTCGCGCTTCCACTTCCACCACTGACCTTTTGGCCGCCCCGGCAGGTAAGGCGCATCGCGCCGCTTCAGCATGACGCCTTCGACGGCGTCTGCATCCTCGCCTGCACCCGCACTCGCGGGATCGGCGCGTGCGGCCGTGAGCGCGTCCCAGGTGTCGAAGGCGACGGTCGGCGACAGATCGATCCTGGCATCGCCGAGCTTCTTGATGAAGGTTTCGAGATGCGCGCGCCGGTCCGCGAAAGGCAGTTCGCGCAGATCGTTCTCGTCGTCGCCGAGCAGATCATAGGCGCGCAGATGGATCGGAAACTCCTTGATCAGCTTGGGCGAGACCGCCTTGCGGTTGAGGCGCTGCTGCAGCACGTTGAAACTCTGCACGCGGCCGTCGCGTACGATCAACAGCTCGCCGTCGATCGCGCCGGGCAGATGCAGCGCCGGCACGAGATCCGGAAAGCTCTGCGTGATGTCCTCGCCGGTGCGCGAATAGAGCCGCGCCGTGATATGCCCGCGCGAATCGCGCCCCGCGACCGCCTGCACGCGGATGCCGTCCCATTTCCATTCGGCGATGTAGTCGACGGGATCGAGGCTTTGGAAATCCGCGTCCTCGATCGCATGCGCCAGCATCACCGGGCGGAACGGCGCGGGGTCGCGATTGAGAGGCTTTTCCGCGCGGCCTTCCAGCCAGCCAAAGAGATCGGTGTAGGGCGGGGCAAGGCCCGGCCAGATCAGTTCGACCTCATGCGGGTCCTTGTCCCCTAGCGCGGCCGCGGCGGTTTTTGCAAGCCGCGCAGACACGCCGATGCGTAGCGCGCCGGTGACGAGCTTGAGCAGCGCCCAGCGGCCGGTCTCGTCGAGTTCGTCGAGCCAGCGTTCGAGTTGCTTGGGCAGCTCGGTCTTGCCGAGCGTGCGCAGCGTGGTGACGACTTCGGACAGAGTCGGGGGTGGCGGGTTGTTGTGCAGGCTCTCGCCCTTCGGCCACATCAGCGCGACCGTCTCGGAGAGATCGCCGACATAGTCATAGGAGAGGCCGAACAGCACGGGATCGGTTCGCGACGCAATGAGGTCGCGAACCAGCGCCGGTTTTGCGTGCTTGAAGCTGAGTGCGCCGGTGAGTGCCGCCAGCGCATAGCCGCGATCGGGATCACCGACCTCGCGAAAATAACCCGTGATCAGCCGCAGCTTGTTGTTGCGGCCGGGCTCGTAGGCGAGGCGGTCCAGGAGTTCGGCGAAGCGGTTCATGCCTCGGCCTCGCCGGCCGCGGGCGGTTCGCTCTCCTCCTCGTCGCCATAGCCGACGAGATCGAGCGGCTGGGCGCGAAGCCCCTTGCTCCTGCACCAGTGCACCAGCGCGTCTTCCTGGCCGTGGGTGACCCAGACTTCGCCGGCGCCGGTCGCCGCGATCGTCGCCGTCAGGCCGTCCCAATCGGCATGGTCGGAGATCACCAGCGGCAATTCGACGCCGCGTTGACGCGCGCGGGCACGCACCCGCATCCAGCCCGACGCGAACGCCGTGACCGGATCGGGAAAGCGCCGCGTCCAGATATCAGAGGTGGCCGACGGCGGCGCCAGCGTGATGGTGCCGGCGAGCGCGGCCTTCTTCACGCCCATCACCGGGCGCAACTCGCCGAGCGCGATACCGCGGCTCTGATAATAATGCGTGATTTTCTCCATCGCGCCGTGAAGATAGATCGGCGCGTCGTAGCCGGCCGCGCGCAACAGCGCGATCACGCGCTGCGCCTTGCCGAGCGAATAGGCGCCGACCAGATGCGCGCGCTCCGGAAACAGCGCGACGGAGGCCAATAGCTTCTTCACCTCGTCCGCGGCATCGCCATGGCGAAACACCGGCAGGCCGAACGTCGCCTCGGTGATGAAGACGTCGCAGGGCACGAGCTCGAACGGCGTGCAGGTCGGATCGGGCGCATCCTTGTAATCGCCGGAGGCGACGATGCAGGTGTCCTTGCAGGTCACCGCGATCTGCGCCGAGCCCAGCACATGGCCGGCCGGATGAAACTTCACCCTGACGTCGCCGAGCCGGATCTCCTCGCCGTAAGCGACGGCCTGCGTCGACCCGGCAAAGTTCTCGCCATAGCGCAGCCGCATCATGTCGAGCGTTTCCTGCGTCGCCAGCACGGCGCCATGGCCGGCGCGGGCGTGGTCGGAATGGCCATGGGTGATGACGGCGCGATCGACCGGGCGGACGGGATCGATATGGAAACCGCCGGGCTTGCAGCATAGGCCGGCGGCAGTTGGCAGCAGGATGTCTTGCGGGCGCATTTCTGTCATATAGGCTGCGCCATCGCTTCATTCGAGTCATCCGCCCGACCAATCCGGTTCCTCCATGCCGCTCCGCCTGTTCCAATCCTCCGGCGATCTCATGGCCGACCGCCGCTTCGAGTTCGCCCGCGACCTCCAGCTCAAGGGCGACCTTCCCGCCGCAGCCGACCTTCTGGAGCAGGCAATCGAGCTCGCGCCGAACTTCACCTCGGCCTGGTTCACGCTCGGCGAAATCCGCGAGCAGTTGAAGGAACGCGACAAGGCCATCGCAGCCTTTCGCGAGGCGCGGCGGTCCGATCCCGAGGATCAGCACGGGGCAAGCCTGCACCTGATCCGGCTCGGCGACGAGCAGATGTCGGAGATGCCGAAAGCCTATGTGCAGGCGCTGTTTGACCAGTACGCGCCGCGCTTCGAGCACACGCTGATCAACGATCTCGGCTATCGTGCACCTAGCCTGATCTTCAAGGCGGTGCTCGCTGCGCGCGTCGCGGCGAAGAAGCCGGCCTTCTTCAAGCGCGCGATCGATCTCGGGTGCGGCACGGGTCTCGCGGCCAGCGCCTTCGCAAAGCAGGTCGATCAGTTCATCGGCATCGATCTGTCGCCCGGCATGATCAAGGAGGCGCGCGCCACCGGCCTCTATGCCGAGCTCGAAGTCGCCGACATGATCGACGGCCTGCGCAGCAAGCCCGATGCAAGTGCAAACCTGATCGTCGCCGCCGACGTGATGGTTTATCTGTCCGATCTCACGCCGGTGCTGCGGGAGGCGAAGCGGGTGCTCGCGCAAGGCGGCACGCTCGCCTTCACGCTGGAGACTCATGACGGCAAGGGCGTGATCCTCGGCGAAGGTCTGCGCTATGCCCACGCCACGGAATATGTGCGTGAGGCGATTTCAAGAGCCGGCCTCAAATTGCTGACGTGCGAGCCGGCCTCGCCGCGCAACGAGAACAACGAGCCTGTGCGCGGTCTCGTCGTCATCGCGGAGAAAACTTGAGTCTAGGCGCTAGGTGAAGCCTGATTTGAGCGGCATTGCGTCGCAAAGCGACGACTCCCCACTTGCGGTGCGCGGGCCGATGCCAGAAAAATGCCCGCACCCAGGGAGATCAAGAACAATGACCAAGAATCCTTCACGGCGCGATTTCAGCGCCGCCGCCCTCGCCACCATCGCTGCATCCACTCTGCCGGCGCCTTACGTCTGGGCCGCCGAGAAGAAGTACGATGCCGGCGCCAGCGACACCGAAATCAAGATCGGCCAGACCGTGCCGCATTCCGGTCCCGGCTCGCTCTATGGCGTGCTTGGCCGCGTCGGCGAAGCCTATTTCCAGCAGATCAACGAGAAGGGCGGCATCAACGGCCGCAAGGTGAAATTCCTCACCATGGACGACGCCTACAGCGCGCCGAAATGCGTCGAGGCGACACGGCGCCTGGTCGAGCAGGAAGAGGTGCTCGCGCTCTATGGCTCGCTCGGCACCGCGCCGCAAACCGCCGTGCACAAATATCTCAACTCCAAGGGCGTGCCGCAGCTGCTACTCAACACCGGCGCCTCCAAGTGGAACAATCCGAAAGAGTTCAAGTGGACGATGGCGGGCCTGCCGCTCTATCCGACCGAAGCGCGCATTCTCGCCCGTCACGTCGTCAGCGTGAAGCCGAACGCCAAGGTCGGCATCCTCTATCAGAATGACGATTTCGGCCGCGACTTCCTGGGTCCGTTCAAGAAAGTGCTGGAGGATGCCGGCGGCACCGCCAAGGTGATCCTGGAGCAGACCTACGACCTGACCGATCCGACCATCGACTCCCAGCTCATCAATCTCTCGAAGTCGGGCGCCGATGTCTTCTACAACATCTCCACCGGCAAGGCCTCGTCGCAGTCGATCCGGAAGGTCGCCGAACTCGGCTGGAAACCGCTGCAATTATTGTCGGCAGGCTCGACCGGCCGTTCGATCCTCAGCGCTGCGGGCTTCGAGAACGCGGCCGGCATCGTCGCGATCCGCTATTCCAAGGACGCCGGTCCCGGCCGCTGGGAGAAGGATCCCGACGCGATGGCGTTCGAGGAGCTGCGCAAGAAATTACTGCCCAATATCGATCCTGACAACACCATCGCCTATGCGGGCTATGGTCAGGCAGTCTCCATGGGCGAGATCCTGCGCCGTTGCGGCGATGATCTGACCCGCGCCAATGTGCTGAAGCAGGCCTCGACCCTCAGCGGCTTCCACTCACCCTTCTTCCTCGACGGCATCAACTACAGCTACACGCCCGAGGATTACACGCCGATGAAGACGCTCTACATCTCGACGTTCAACGGTAAGGACTGGGATATTTCCGACAAGCCGGTGACGGAGTAACGGACCACCGACACATCAACACCGTCATGCCCGGGCTTGTCCCGCCTGCGCGGCTGAAGCCGCTTCGGCGCGGCGAAGACCCGGGCATCCACGTTCTTGGTGCGACCGTGAAGGTCGTGGATGGCCGGGACAAGTCCGGCCATGACGAGCCTGTGGATTCAAATCACATCCGCGGCATGCTCGCCGGCCGCACCTCGCGGGCCTGCGCCGCGAGACGGATGCCGGCATTGGCTGCACCAAAACCCTGATAGTGGCGGCGCTCGACGATCTCGAAGAAGAAGCGCTCGTCGAAGATGTGGGTGTAGACCTGGAAGAACTCGCCGTCCCCTTCGCGGTCGTAGAGGATGTGGTTGGCGCGCAGTTGCGCCATGATCTCGGGCGCGAGATCGTATTTGGCTTCGATGTCGTCGTAGTAATTGTCGGGGATATCCAGGAAATCCGCGCCGCGGGCACGCATGGCGGCGACCGTCGCAAAGATGTCCTGGCACGAGAACGCGACATGCTGCACGCCCGATCCGAAAAACTCCGAGATGAAGCGCGCGGGCAGGGTGCGGTTCGCCGATGAGCCGTTGAGCACGAAGCGCAGGCTCTGGTCGCCGTTGATGATGGCATTGCTCTGCACCAGGCCCCTGGGGTCGGCGATCTCCATCTGCGGCAGGCGGGTGAGATCGAGGATGCCGGTGTAGAACAGCAGCCAGGACAGCATCTCGTCGTAAGGCATGGACTGCGCGATGTGGTCGACGTCGAGCAGGCGATCGGCGCCGGCATCGCTCGTGATGCGCTCGAAATCGGTGTCCCAATTCTTGCCGGCCTGGTCGAGGAAATACAAAAGACTGCCGCCGACGCCGTGGATCGCCGGGATTTCCAGCTCGCCCGGTCCGACCGGCTGGTAGAAGGTGCGCGCCTTCAGCGCTTCGGCGCGCGCCATGGCGCGGCCGGAATCGTCGACGTCGAGCGCGATGGCGCAGACGCCGGGGCCGTGCGTGACGTAGTGCGAATGGGCAAAGCCGTCGGTCTCGCAATTGATCACGAGCTCGACCTTGCCCTGCGACCAGCGCTCCACCGCCTTGCTGCGATGCTTGCCGGTCTTGCGGAAGCCGAGCTGCGCGAACAGCGTCGCAAGCTCGCCCGCCTTGGTCTCGTTGACGGCGAATTCGACAAAACCGGTGCCGCGGCTCTTGGCTTTCGGCGCCAGCCGCTTGTCGGCGAGTTTTGGCCAGTTGGCGGCGAGCTGGTCCTGCAACAGGATCAGCGAGCGCATGCCGTCGGTGGCGGTCTGCGCGGCGGAGCCGGCACGGAACTGGTCGTTGAAAATCTCCAGCGAAAGCGGACCGGAATAGCCGGTCGCCGCGATCGCCTCCATGAAGTCGAGCACCGGCAGGTCGCCCTGGCCGGGGAAGGAGCGGAAGTGCCGGCTCCAGGAGAGGATGTCGAGCTCGAGCTTTGGCGCGTCGGCGAGCTGCACCAGAAAGATCTTGTCGCCGGGAATGGCGCGGATGGCGCGGGTTGGAAATCCCGGCGCCAGCGAATGGAAGCTGTCGAGGATGATTCCGATCGCGGGATGATCGGCGCGGCGCACGATCTCCCAGGAATCGCGGTGGTCGTTGACGTGCCGTCCCCAGGCCAGCGCCTCGTAGCCAACGCGCAGACCGCGCTTGCCGGCGCGCTCGCCGAGCTCGCGGAAATCGTCCGCCGCGCGATCGATGCCGCCGAGCGAAGCCGGCGATACGTTGCTGCAGATCAGCAGCAAATCGGTGCCGAGCTCCTGCATCAGGTCGAACTTGCGCTCCGCGCGGGCGAAGTTGCGCGCGCGCTGCGGCTCCGGCATCCCCTCGAAGTCGCGGAATGGCTGGAACGCACAGATCGCGAGGTTGAGATCGCTGCAGAGACGCGCCACCTCGCGCGGGCTCGCGCCGAACGACAGCAAGTCATTCTCAAAAATCTCGACGGAATCGAAGCCGGCGGCGGCGATGGCGCGGAGCTTTTCGTCCAGTGCGCCGGAGAGGGAAACGGTCGCGATCGAGCGCTTGTTCATGCTGCGGTTTCCTCCATGGCGCCCCCGAGGAAGAGCTGGCCGATGCGGGGATCGTTCAGGATCCTCTCGGCCTTGTCGACCATGCGGGTCTGGCCGAGCTCCAGCACGATGCCGAAGTCGGAGATTTCCAGCGCCGAGCGCGCGTTCTGCTCGATCATCAAAATGGTGACGCCGCGGTCGCGGAGATCCCTGAGGATGTTGAAGGTCTGCTGCACCATCAGCGGCGACAGGCCGATCGAGGGCTCGTCGATCAGCACGAGCTGCGGATCGAGCAACAGCGAGCGCGCGATCTCGAGCTGTTTTTGCTCGCCGCCCGAGAGCGTGGATGCCTGCTGCGTCGATTTCCGTCGCAATGCCGGGAACAGGTCGAGCGCGGCTTCGATGCGCTTGGGCAGATCGATGCCCTTCTCGGCGGCGACGCCGCCAAGCTCGATATTGTGGCGCACCGACAGCTCGGCAAAGATGTTGCGGCCCTGCGGCACGTAGCAGATGCCGGCATTGAGCAGCGCGCGCTGGCTGAGATTGGTGACGTCGCGATCAGCGAAAGTGATCTTGCCTTCGCGCAGCTTCAACAGGCCGAAAATCGCCTTGAACACGGTCGACTTGCCGGCGCCGTTCGGGCCGATGATGGTCGTGATCGTGGCCTTCGGCACCGAAAAGGTGGTGCCGTTGAGGATCGTCATCTTGCCGTAGCCGCCGACCAGGTTGCTAACCGAGAGGATCGAGTCGCTCATGGTTTCCTCCACAGCATGATCCGGAAAAGTGTGCAGCGGTTTTCCGAGAAGATCATGCTCAAAAATTAATGTCCGAGATAGGCTTCGATCACGGCGGGGTTCTTGCGCACCTCGTCCGGCCTGCCCATCGCCAGCACCTTGCCTTCCGCCATCACCATGACGCGCGAGCACAGCGACATCACGAACTCCATGTTGTGCTCGATGACGACGAAGGTCGCGTTCTTCTCGCGGTTGATCGCGACCAGACGTTCTTTCAGGTTTGACAGCATCGACGGGTTGACGCCGCCGGCGGGCTCGTCGAGCAGCACCAGTCGCGGTCCGCCCATGAAGGCCATGGCGGCGTCGAGCAGCTTTTGCTGGCCGTAGGAGAGGCCGCCGGCCGGCTCATTGGCGAGATGGTCAAGCTTGAAGAAGCCGATCATCTGGTTGGCGGCGTCCGTCAGCCCGGCATCGGAGCGGCCGAACAGGCGCGAGGCCATGTTGCCCTGGTGCTCCTGGCCCGCGAGGATCAGGTTCTCGCGCACCGAGAGTTTTGGAAACACCTGAAGGAGCTGGAAGGTGCGGCTGACGCCGAGGCCGTTGAGCTCGGACGGACGCAAGCCGGTGACGGTCTTGCCGTCGAGCTTCACCTCGCCGCCGGTCGGCGTGAGCTGGCCGAGGATGCAGTTGAACAGCGTGGACTTGCCGCAGCCGTTCGGTCCGATCAGGCCGAGGATCTCGCCCTCGCGCACGTCGAAGGAGACGCCGTCCACGGCGGTGATGCCGCCAAAGCTCTTCTTGATGTCGGTGACTTCGAGGACCGCACTCATTGCGCCGTCTCCAGGCGTGACTTTGCGACGGCGCGCAGGGCCGAGGCAGCCTTGGTGCGGCGCTCGGCCATGTAGCGATCGAGAATTCCCAGAATGCCGGTCGGGGACCAGATCAAGAGCACCATCACCGCGACCGCATAGATCATGAGGTAATAGCCCTCGGTGAAGCGCAGCCACTCCGGCAGCAGCACCGCGATCATCGCGCCCAAGAACGGGCCGAGGAAGAAGCCGGCGCCGCCGACGATCACCATCATCAGCAAATCGAGCGAGAGCGACAGGTTGAACGGTACGGGATCGATATATTGCGTCAGCGGCGCATAGAGCGCGCCAGCAACGCCGCCGAGCGCCGAGCCGATCGCAAAGGCCATCAGCGTGTAGCGTCTTGTGTCGACGCCGAGCGACTGCGCGCGCAGCGGGTTCTCGCGCAGCGCCATGAAGGCGCGACCCCAGGGCGAGCGGATCAGCCACCACACCGCGAGCGAGACGATCGCGAGCGAGCCGAGGCAGACATAATAGAACGGCAGCGGACGGTTGGTCGCAAATCCCAGGATGTTCGGACGCGGGATGTTGGAGATGCCGTAGATGCCGCCGGTGAGCCAGCTCTCGTTGCGGAACACCAGGAAGGCCAGCGTCGAGAAGGCGAGCGTGACGAAGGCGAGGTAGTGGTGCTGCACGCGCAGCGCGGGATAGCCGAGCACCCAGCCGATCGCAAAGCTCAAGACGATCGCAACCACGAGCGCGGCCGGCAGCGGCCAGCCATGGGTCGTCATGATCGCCGCCGCATAGGCGCCGATGCCGACGAAGGCGCCTTGCGCCAGCGACACCTGGCCGGCATAGCCGAGCGTCAGGTTCAACCCCATCGCGGCAATGGTCATGACAGCCCATTGGCTGAGGATGAACAGGCCGTAGCGGTTGAAGTTCATGGGAACGATGATCAGCGCGGCGATCACGGCCAGTCCCAGCGCGATCTTCAGGGTTTTGCCAAGATTGCTCATACCGTGCGCTCCTCGGCGCGGCCTAGCAGGCCCTGCGGCCGGAACAGGATGACGACGATGAGGAAGATCATCGGCACCGCCGCGCGATATTGCGTGGAGACGTAGGCGGCCGCGAGATTGTCGAGCACGCCGATCAAAAGACCGCCGGCGATTGCGCCGCGCACCTGATTGAAGCCGCCGACGATCGCCGCGATGAAGGCGGCCTGGCCCAGCACCTCACCGGACGAGAACTTTGCCAGATAGATCGGCGTGATCAGCATCGAGGCGAGAGCGACCAGGAAAGCGTTGATCAGGAAGGTGAGGAGGATCATACGCTCGACCGGCACGCCGATGATGCGCGCAACCGTCGGGTTCTGCGCAGCCGCCTGCATCTGGTGGCCGAGCGAGGTCCGGGTCAGCAGCATGGTGAGGCCGACCACGGCGAGGATGGCGACGACCAGCACGCCGACGCTCTGCAGTGCCACGGCATGGCCGAGAATCCTGATGTCGCCGGTCGGCACGATCGAGGGGAAGGGCGAGGCCTCGGCGCTGAAGAACTGCTTCACCGCCTCCTTGATGCCGATGGCGAGCGCCATGGTGGCGATTGCGAGAGGCAGCACGCCATGGCGCAGCATCGGATCGACCAGCAGCATCTTGAAGGCAAGCCCGAGCAGAATCATCGACAGCAGAATGCCGATGATGATCGCGAGCCAGAACGGCGCACCGACATGCATCGCCGCCAGCATCAGGAATGCCGGCAGCATCACGAACTCGCCTTGCGCGAAATTGATGGTCTGCGAGGTCTGCCACAACAGCGTGAAGCCGACCGCAACCAGCGCATAGATCGCGCCTGTGGCAAGTCCCGCGACCAGAAGATCGAATAGAGTGGACATGGGTTCTCTCTCTTCTCCCTCGCCCCGCCTCTCCTCTCTTCTCCCTCTCCCCGTTCTTACGGGGAGAGGGCAGGGGTGAGGGGCTTCTCTCCGCGGACTCACTATCACCGTGACCGAGGAAGCACCCCTCACCCCAACCCTCTCCCCGCGAAGAGCGGGGAGAGGGAGGAGCCCGCGCACGCGGGGAGAGGCAAAGAACGCCTTAGTTCAGCTTCGGAAGCACTTGCTTCACGACCTGCTTGCCTTCGACCACTTCGACCAGGAAGCTTTGGCGATCGAGGTCGCCGGTATCGCTGACGGTGACGTCCATCAGGATGCCCGGCTCTTCGGACGCCTTGATGGTCAGGCCGTGCAGCGTGTCGGCGAACTTCTTCGGATCGACCTTGCCCATCTTCTCGGTGGTGGCCTTGACCATGTAGATGGCGAGATAGCCCTTCAGGCCGTTATGGTCAGGCACGTAGTTGTACTTCTTCGAGAACTTCTCGCGGAACGCCTTGATCAGGTCGACCGGCGCATCGGTGGTGAGGCCGACATGGCCGCGCGCGCCGTTGGCGGCATCGCCCGCGAGCTCGATCACCTTCTGGCCGATCAGCGTGGTCTCGCCCATCAGCGGCGCGGTGACGCCCTGGCGCTTCAGTTCTTTGAGAATGCGCGCGCTCTCTTCCTCGTTGAGATAGACGAACACGGCGTCGGGATTGGCAGCCTTGATCTTGCCGACGTCGGCGGCGAAATCGGCCTGGCCCGCTTCGGTGGAGAGATCGGCGACGACCTTGGTGCCGAGACGCTCCAATTCCTTGCTGACGACGTCGCGTCCGCCGCGGCCGAAATCATTGTTGACCCAGACCACGGCGACAGTCTTCGCCTTCATCTCGCCGTTGATGTACCGGGCGACCTTCGGCATCGAGGATTGCTGGCCGAACGAGGTGCGGAACAGGAACTTGTTGCCGGCCTGGGTCAGCTCCGCGGCCTCGCCGCCCATGATCTGCGCGATGCCGGCCTCCGCTGCGAGCGGCGCCGTCACCTTGACCGAGCCGGAATAGCCGGGTCCGAGCAGCACGTAGGGCTCGGCGTCGAGCGCCTTCTGCACCTGCGCGCGCGCCACGCCCGGGTTGGACTGCGAGTCGGCGTGGCTGACCTCGAGCTTGCGGCCGAGCACGCCACCCTTGGCGTTGATCTCCTCGATGGCGAGGTCGATGCCGTTCTTCCAGTTGGTGCCGACGGTGGCGCCGCCGCCGGACAGCTCGGCGACGTCGGCGAGCTTGATCGGCTGTGCGAAAGCAGATGTTGCGGTGGCGACGGCAAACAGGACGCCTGCCAGCAGTGTCGATTTCATAGTCTCTCCTCCCTTGTGCTCTTTGGTAACGGCCTTGTTCCGGCCGTTTGGTTTAAGCGGCGTGGGTGGCGGCGCTGCGCGCCGCCATCACACCATCGAAGGCCTCACCCATGACGTCAGTCGAGGGGGCGAGGCCGGTGAACAGTTCGAATGCGTCGGCCGCCTGGTAGATCGCAAGCTCGCGCCCGGTCATGATCCGCGCGCCCTTGGCGCGCGCAGCCGACAACAGCGGCGTGATCAGCGGCGAGTAGACGGCATCAGCCACCCACATGCGGTCGTGAAGCTTGTCCGCCGGCACCGGCGTGTCCCGGTTCGGCAGCATGCCGACCGGCGTGGCGTTGACGAGGCCGGTCGCGCCGCGCAGGGCGTCGTCGAGGTCGGTGGTCGCGACGACGCCGGCGTGTTTGTGCAGCAGCGAAGCGAGGTTTTGGGCGCGCGCCGGCTCGCTGTCGAAGATGCGGATGTCGGTGACGGCCGAGTTGGCCAGCGCAAAGGCGATCGCCTTGCCGACGCCGCCGGCGCCGATCACGGCAACGCCGTTGCCGGATGCGCCGAGCAGCGGCGCCACGGCGCGCGCAAAACCGGTGGTGTCGGTGTTGTGGCCGATCAGCCGGCCGTCCCTGACGACGACGGTGTTGACCGCGCCCATCGCGGCCGCGGCAGGGGCAAGCTCGTCGAGGAGGGGGACGACCGCCTCCTTATAGGGGAAGGTGACGTTGACGCCGGCAAAGCCAAGACGCCGTACCCCCTCGAGCATCATGCGCAAGCCCGCCGCATCGGCGCCGGCGACCTCGATGAGCTGGTAGTGGCCGCGTACGCCTAAGGCGTCAGCAGCGTGTTCGTGCATGGCGGGGGAGGCGGAATGCGCAATCGGCGCACCGATCAGGCCGGTGAGGAGCTTCTTCGGGGCTGCAGGTCGGCGCTGTGACATGATCCACTATCGTCTCGCGGGGCGAATTTCTCCACGTCGTTTTGCGCGGAAATTCGCAGCGTTCAAGCAAAACGATAGCGTTTCCTTAGCCTAACACAATTACTCATTTATCTCACAAACCTAACATAATGTTATTTTCCCCGCGCGCGGGCCTTTTGGCCGTCTCTTGAACCTTGCCGCGCCGGCTCGACGGTGCGCATCTCGGCGCGGAGCTGCTCGATGAAATACTCGACATGCAGCGACAGCGGCGCGCCGCGCTTCACCGCGATATAGGTGTCGAAGCGCGTCGGCTCGACGATCTTCAACAGCTCGATGCCGGGATAGCCGCCATGCGCCACCGTGAACTGGTCGATGATGGCGATGCCGAGCCCCGCCTTTACCAGCGCGCAGACCGTGGTGCCGAAACGCGCGCGGATCGTGATGTCGTACGCGAGCTTATGGCGGGCAAAGATCTCGGCCATGATGCGGCCGTAGGGATCGTTGGGATCGATGCCGATCAGGGGATAGCGGGTGATCTCGGCCGCCGTCACCTGCTTGCGGCCGGCGAGCTCGTGGCCCGGCGGCACGATGCAATAGAGCTCGCCTGAGGCCAGCGGCATGAAGTCGAGGCCGGAATGGTCGAGCCGGTAGCTCATCGCCACGCACTCGCCGCGGCCGAGCATCAGATAGTCGATGGCTTCCTCGAGCTTGAGGATGTTGATGTCGATGCCGAGGTCGGGGTAGCGCCGCCGCACGCGCTCGATCGCACGGGGCACCATCACCTGCGAGATGCTCGGCACCGAGCCGATGCGCAATTCGGACAGGCCGCCGCGTCCGATTTTTGAGATGATCTCGGAGAGATCGTCCACCTTCTTGTAGACGCCGTTGATCTGCTCAAAAATGTTCTCGGCTTCCGGCGTCGGGAAGTAGCGTCCGTTCTGGCGCTGGAAGAAGCGGATACCGAGCGAGCGCTCGGTGTATTTCACCAGACGGCTGATGCCGGGCGCCGACACGTTCAACAGCTTCGCCGCGCCGCCAATCGTGCCCGTCACCATCACGGCACGGATCACCTCGACCTGGCGCAGCGTCATCATGAATAGCAATCCCTCTCGTGGCGATCATCTCACGAGAGACGCGCTGTCATCCAGCCGCAAATGTCTGTCAACGTGATTATGCCGCAAGCTGTAATTGATCTCTGCGAGGTCCGCGCGTTCAGATGGATGCGCAGGCGTCTCGCGTCATCGCATCAATGCTGCAGATGCGTTCTAGCTGGCCGGGCCTTCGGGCGTGGCACTGTCGCGAAGATCCGCGCGCTCGCTCTCGAGCACGTCGCGCGCATATTCGATGATCTTCTGCTTGTTGGCCGTTTCACGCACGGCGAAAAACACGCGGTTGAGTTCCAGGCCGAGCACGCTGTTGAGGGCGATGTTCTCGTCTTCCATCGTGGGATTTCCCGCTGCCGATATTGAAGGTGTAACTTGACGCCCCTTCCTCTACAAGTAGATTAATCGGCAAGACATTCGTCGCACCGGAATACTACGGGGAATGATGAATTGCAGCAGTGCCCAAAGGCGACGTTCGCGGTAACGTAGCGGGGCTGTTTTCAGAGTGGCAGCCTGCGAGCGCAGGCAAGGGGCAAGGCGAACCGATGGCCGCCGTGGATTATGGCCGCGAAGCGCTCGATTTCATCGAAGGCCTGGAAGCCTATCGCCGGGTCCCGGACGCCATGGATGCGCTCGAGGCGGCCTTCGGACGCTTCGGCTTCGAGGCGATCATCGTCACGGGCTTGCCGAATCCCGATCAGCATTTCTCGCAGATGGTGCTGGCCAAGCGTTGGCCGCCGGAATGGTTCAAGCTCTACACCGAGAACAGTTACGACCGCGTCGATCCCGTCATTCGCATGTGCCGGCATTCGGTGAATCCGTTCGAATGGTCGGAAGCGCCCTATGACGCCGAGGCCGAGCCGGGCGCGGCCGAGGTGATGAACCGCGCCACCGACTTTCGGATGTCGCGCGGCTTCGTCGTGCCGATTCACGGGCTCACCGGCTACGAGGCCGGTGTCTCGCTCGGCGGCGTGCATCTCGATCTCAACCCGCGGAGCAAGCCGGCGCTGCATCTGATGGCGATGTACGGCTTCGAGCGCATCCGCCGCCTGCTCGATCCGCGGCCCATTCCGCCCGCGCTGCTGACGCCGCGCGAGCGCGAGGTCATCGCCTGGGCGTCGCAAGGCAAGTCCGCCTGGGAGATCGGCGAGATCCTCAACATCACGCAGCGGACCGCCGAAGAGCATCTTGCAACTGCTGCGCGCAAGCTCGGCGCCGTCAACCGTACGCATGCGGTCGCGCTCGCGATTCGCCGCAAGATCATCAATCCCTAAGCCTCGCACTGGGAAATTTCCCAATATCGAGACGACCTCTTTTCACAGAGGCTGCCCCCGTTTCGGAGGAAAAGGGGGCTTTCATGATTCACGCAATTTCCGCGGTAAACCGTCACCTTTATGAAGACGTCATCGAGCAGCATTTTCGCGTGCGGCACGAAATCTTCGTCGACGAGAGAAAATGGGAAGCGCTGCGCAAGCCCGACCGTCGCGACGTCGACGACTACGACAACGAAGACGCGATCTACCTGCTTGCGCTGGAAGACCGCCGCGTTCTCGGCGGCTACCGCCTGTATCCGACCACCAAGCCGTCGATGATGAGCGAGGTGTTCCCGCATCTCGCCGCGGTGCGCGGCTGTCCTGCGGATCCGCTGATCTGGGAATGGTCGCGTTTCTTCGTCGTGCGCGACCGCCGCGACGGCGCGCTCAATCTGCAACTGATGGCGGCGGCACAGGAGTTCTGCCTCGACCAGGGCATCGAGCGGCTCTGTCTCGTCATGGAGACCTGGTGGTTGCCGCGCTTCCACGACATCGGGTTCACCGTCACGCCGTTGGGATTGCCGGCTCTCGTCGAAGGCGCCTGGACCATGGCGATCACCATCGACATCAGCCAGGACGCGCTCGATGGACTGCATGAGCGCACTGGAATGATGCGCCTGGTGCGCCAGGACGGTCCGCGGATCGACGCCATCGCCCGTGCCAACACCTGCGGCCTCGCGGCCGCGCAACGAAAGATCGCCTGAGATGAAGACCGTAACCCAGGAAACAAAACTCGCCATGACGATGCAGGAAGAGAATCTCGGCTACATGTCCGACATGGCGCTCGAGCTCGCGCAGATGGCCGAGGAGTCCGGGCTGACGACGCTCGCTTACCTGTTCCGGATGGCGGCGCTCGAAGCCGCCACCGCAGGCCGGGTCGCGACCCCCGAGATCGCGCAGCACGTGACGCACTAATCTGACAATTGCTCTCCCCGCCCGCTAAAGCGCGATGATGATTCAACCAAATCTCATCGCGCTTTAGCGGGCGGGGAGAGACGATCCGCGGCGCGGCAGCCGCGATGACCGCGCGTCCTTATCGCGCGCGGAGGTGCGGCGGGTTGACCCAGCCGGCACGGCGATCCCCAAGCCCCGCGCAGCGGCAACCCCAAGCCCCGCGCAGCGGCAACCCCAAGCCCCGCGCAGCGGCAACCCCAAGCCCCGCGCAGCGGCAACCTCAAGCCCCGCGCAGCGGCAACGTCACGCCGCGCGCATCGCACAATCCCTAAGATGCAACAAAGTGCACCTCTGGCGCAGAATCGCTCTTGCGTCGGAACGATACTGCCGGTACCGATTTTGCCTTGAAGAGGCAGGGGAGCTCTTTCATTGATCTCGTCAGCGACCGAACATCGGCGCAACGTTTGGTGTGGCTGAAAGAGCGTTCATGCTGCTCGTCGTCGAACAATTTCTGAACGGATTGCAGTTCGGGCTGCTCCTGTTTCTGCTCGCGGCCGGCCTGACGCTGGTGTTCGGGATCATGGATCTCGTCAACCTGGCGCACGGCTCGCTCTACATGATGGGCGCCTATTTCGCCGCGACCTTCGTCGCCTGGACCGGCAATTTCCTGCTCGGCGCGGCGCTCGCGCTCGGCGCCACGCTGCTGCTCGGCATCGTGCTCGAAGTATCAGCGCTGAGGCATCTCTATGGCCGCGACCATCTCGACCATGTGCTCGCGACCTTCGGCCTGATCTTGTTCTTCAACGAAGCGGTGCGCCTGATCTGGGGCCCGGCGGGCCTCGCGCTGCCGCTGCCGGCCTGGCTCACCGTGCCGGTGCCGATCCTGCCCGGCATTCATTATCCCGCCTATCGGCTCGCCATCATCGTCGTCGCGCTGCTGGTGGCGCTCTTGCTCTATCTCGGCGTCATGCGCACCCGCATCGGCATGCTGATCCGGGCCGGCGCCTCCAACCGCGAGATGATCGGCGCGCTCGGCATCAACATCAAGCTGCTCTACACGCTGGTGTTCGGCTTAGGGGCCGCACTCGCCGGCCTCGCCGGGCTGATGCAGGCGCCGATCCTCACCGTGCAGATCGGCATGGGCGAGAACATCTTGATCCTGGCCTTCGTCATCATCGTGATCGGCGGCATCGGCTCGATCCGCGGCGCGTTCCTCGCAGCGATCTTCGTCGGCATGATCGACACGCTCGGCCGCGCCTTCCTGCCGAACCTGCTGCGGCAGGTGCTGAGCGGCGCCGCCGCTTCCACCGCCGCCCCTGCGCTGTCCTCCATGCTGATCTATCTCCTGATGGCGATCGTGCTCGTGGTGCGGCCGGAGGGGCTGTTTCCGGCCAATCGCCGATGAAGTCTTTCACCGTAAGCAAGGCCGTTACGGCCCTGATGCTGGCAGGTCTCGTGCTGCTGCCGCTCTATTCGCAGCTCACCGGCAACATCTTCATCATGACGCTGTTCACCCGGATCATCATCCTGGCGCTGGCGGCCGCAAGCCTCAACCTCATCATGGGCTTTGGCGGCATGATGAGCTTCGGCCACGCCGCCTATCTCGGCATCGGCGGCTATGCCGTCGGCATGCTCGCCCAGGAAGGCGTCGGCTCCGGCTGGATCCAGTTTCCGGTCGCGCTCGCGGCCTCCGCGATCTATGCGCTGGTGATCGGCGCGCTGTCGCTTCGCACCCGCGGCGTCTATTTCATCATGATCACGCTCGCCTTCGCGCAGATGGCCTATTACGTCGCCTCGGGCCTGGCGCGTTACGGCGGCGATGACGGTCTCACCGTCTACAAGCGCAGCGATTTCTCCGGCCTGATCAACCTCGGCAACCGCACGCAGTTCTATTATCTCTGCCTCGCCTGCCTGTTCGGCGTCATGGTGCTGATCTGGCGCATCGTCAATTCTCGCTTCGGCCTCGTCGTGCAGGGCCTGCGCTCCAACGAGCAGCGCATGCAGGCGATCGGCTTTCCGGCAAAACGCTATCAGCTCGTCTGCTTCGTCATCTCCGGCACCATGTGCGGCCTCGCCGGCGCGCTGCTTGCCAACAACACCGACTTCGTCAGCCCGGCCGTGATGTACTGGACCCGCTCCGGCGATCTCATGGTGATGGTGATCCTTGGCGGCATGGGCACGCTGGTCGGCCCCGTGATGGGCGCGGTGGTGTTCCTGCTGCTGGAAGAGTTCTTGTCGCAGATCACCGAATATTGGGCGCTGATCATGGGCCCGCTCTTGCTGCTGATCGTGCTGTTCGGGCGCGGCGGCATCATGGGGATGCTCGGGAGGTTCGACCGTGGCTGAGCCGCTGCTTCGCGTCGAAAAGCTGGTGCGCCGCTTCGGCGGCATCGTCGCGACCGATCACGTCTCGCTCGACGTCGCAGCGGGCGAGCTGCACGCCATCATCGGTCCGAACGGCGCCGGCAAGACCACGCTGATCAGCCAGCTCACCGGGCATCTCGCCCCGCATGCCGGCAGCGTGTCGCTCGGCGGGCGCGACATCACCTATCTGCCGGCCTATCGCCGCTGCGCGCTGGGCCTGGCCCGCTCGTTCCAGATCACCTCGCTGCTGCAGGACTTCACCGCCGCCGACAATGTCGCGCTGGCGGCCCAGGCGCATGCCGGCACCTCGTTCCGCTTCTTCGCCAATGCGCGCAAGGAAAAGGGTTTACGCGATGCCGCGCATGCCGCGCTCGATCGCGTCGGTCTAGGCCATCGCGCCGATGTTCTTGTGTCGAAGCTCAGCCATGGCGAGCGGCGCCAGATCGAGCTTGCGGTCGCGCTCGCGAGCAAGCCGAAGATTTTGCTGCTCGACGAGCCCATGGCCGGCCTCGGCGTCACCGAATCCCAGGGCATGGTGAAGCTGCTGCAGGAGTTGCGCAAAGAGGTCTCGATCGTGCTGGTCGAGCACGACATGGAGGCGGTGTTCGCGCTCGCCGACCGCATCTCGGTGCTGGTCTATGGCCGCGTGATCGCGTCCGGCGACCCGGCCGCGATCCGCGGCAACGACGAGGTCAAGCGCGCCTATCTCGGCGACCAGCATGTGGTGACCCGCCATGTCTGAAAAAGAGATGGCTGAATCAGCGCTGCTCGACGTCGAGGGGATCGAGACCTGCTACGGGCTCAGCCAAGTCCTGTTCGGCCTGTCGCTGTCGATCAAATCAGGCGAGATGGTCTCGCTGATGGGCCGCAACGGCATGGGCAAGACGACGACCATCCGCTCCATCATGGGCCTGACCCCGGCGCGTGCGGGCGCGATCCGCTTCGCCGGCGAGGAGGTGCGCACGCTGCCGTCCTACCGGATCGCAAAGCTCGGCGTCGGCCTCGTGCCGGAGGGACGCCAGATCTTTCCGAACCTCACGGTGCGCGAGAATCTCGTCGCGGCCGCCGCCGATCGCTTCGCGAGCGCGAACCCGTGGACGCTCGCCACCATCTACGTGCTGTTCCCGCGCCTTGCCGAGCGCGCGAGCAACATGGGCAACCAGCTCTCCGGCGGCGAGCAGCAGATGCTCGCGATCGGCCGTGCGCTGATGACCAACCCAAAACTCCTGATCCTCGACGAGGCGACCGAAGGCCTTGCGCCGCTGATCCGCGAGGAGATCTGGAGCTGCCTGTCGCTGCTGAAGAAGCGCGGACAGTCGATCCTCGTCGTCGACAAGAACGTCGACCACCTCGCCCGCATCTGCGACCGCCACTACATCATCGAGCGCGGCAAGACGGTGTGGAGCGGGACGTCGGATGAGCTGACCGCCGAGCCGGAGCTGCAGCACCGGTATCTGGGGATCTAGCGGGCTGACAATGTAGCGCGAGCTCGCGCCATTTGTTCGATGTCGTCCTGGCGAAGGCCAGGACCCATACCGCGTGATCTATCGATGTTATGCGGTGCCAATACCGGCGAAGGTCAGGTAACTCCGAGTCTTCGCCAATCTTCTCCCTGGGGTAATCTCGACGAGCGCAAAGCGCTCGCTCGGTGGTCCTGGCTTTCGCCAGGACGACATTGGTGAAGGAGTTCGGCTACCCGATCACCAATAAACCCCATGCCGATGCAGTTCGCGGATCACGCGGGCTTCGACTGACGGCTCGCGATATCTCGGCTTGGTCACGACCACCGTCTTGGTCGGCGTGGTCGCAACCGGCGCTGCGGCGGGTGCAGTGGTCGTCGTCGGGGTCTGAGTCGCGACGGTTGCCTGTGTCGGGGTTGTCGCCGCCGGTGCCGGCGTGGTCGAGGCGAGCGCAGGTGCGGTCGGAGCCTGCGGCGTCGGGACGGTCGCGGTGGTCGTGACCGGAGCCGGCGCGGCCTGCGGAGCTGCCGTGGTCTGTGTCGCCTGCTGGGTTGCCGCCGGCTCGCTCGCGTTCGCGGTGGCGAGGCTCAGGCTGCGCTGTTGCCCCGCATAGGCCTGGGTGGCCAGAACAGAAATCGCGGCGATCAGGATCAGCTTGCGCATGGGAAATCCCCGTTGTTCGGTCAGTTCATCTTACCTAAGTCGCATCCGTGGGCCTCAGCGCACCACGCGGTGCACGCCGATTTCGATCAGGGTGGCCCGGCAGGACAGGCGATACATCAGGCTGAACAGATAACCCCACATGATCGAACTCCGCTGTTGATCACATGGCGGCATCCTATGCCCCGCTTCTTTCCGGCTGTTTTCGCGGTGCAAGGAAAATGGCTTCGTCGCGCAGCGCAGGGATGTCGTCGGAACAGATCGGACGAAGTCGCCTCACGGGGGTGTGAGGCGTGATGCCTGTTTTGGCGTCATTCCGGGGTTAGACGGGCCCGAGGGCAATCAAAACATCTCAAAATACTCGCGATGCTCCCAATCGGTCACCTCGGCCAGGAAGCGGTCGATCTCGGCGTTCTTGATGTGGGTGTAGTAGTCCACGAATTCGGCCCCTAACTTTTCGCGGAAGAACGGATCGTCCTTCAGCGCCGAGACCGCATCGCGCAGGCTCTTCGGCAAGAGCGGCGCCTTGGTCTCGTAGGGAGCATCGGCGGACGGGCCGGGATCGAGCTTGCGATCGACGCCGTCGAGGCCCGACAGGATTTGCGAGGCCATGTAGAGATAGGGATTTGCGGCGGGCTCGCCGATGCGGTTCTCCAGCCGGGTCGCGGCGTCACCAGCGCCGCCGAGCACGCGGATCATCACGCCCCTGTTGTCGCGGCCCCAGATCGCGCGATCCGGCGCCAGCGAATAGGAGCGGTAGCGCTTGTAGCCGTTGATGGTCGGCGTCGTGAACACGGCCGAGGCGCGGGCGTGATCGAGCAGGCCCGCGAGATAGGCGCGCGCGAAGTCGCTGAGCGGCTCGCTGCCCGTCTTCGCCATAAAGAGATTCTCGCCGCTCGCGCGCGAGACGATCGACTGGTGCAGATGCCAGCCGCTCGCGAACACGTTCGGCAGCTTTGGCCGGCACATGAAGGTGGCGTGATAGCCGTGACGCCGTGCGATCTGCTTCACGGCGCTACGAAACAGCACCATGTTGTCGGCCGGCTCCATGCCGCGCCTGGGCTGGAAGGTGAACTCGCACTGGCTCGGCCCGAACTCGACCTCCACCGAGCGCAGCGGCAAGCCGAGCGCGAGGACGTCGCGGCGAAGGATCTCAAGCACCGGCTCCATCTGATCGAAGCGTTGCTCGGTGAGATATTGATAGCCGTGGCTGAGCAGGCTTACGGCGGGCGGCGTGCCGGGTTGGCCGGCATCCTCGGGTCGCATCTGCGCGTCGTCGAGCTTGAAGATGTGGAATTCCACCTCGAGCCCGGCGACGAACTCATGCCCGCGGCTGCCGAGCTCATCGAGCACCTTGCGATAAAGCGAGCGCGTCGCGAACGGCACCGGACGCCCGTCGCCAAAATAGAGATCGCACAGCACCCAGCCCGTGGTCGGCGCCCAGGGCAGCACGCGAAAGGTGGTGGGATCGGCGACCATCAGGACGTCCGCCGCGCCCTCCATCTCCTTCATGCCAAAACCGCCGCCGGCGGTGAACACCGGAAACACCGTGCGGTGTGAGGTATCCTTGGCGAGCATCGTCGTGGTGATGGAGCAGCCGCTTTCCAGCGACGCGACCGCCTCGGAGGCAATGATGGTCTTGCCGCGCAAGATGCCGTGCTGGTCCGGGAAGGCGAGGCGGATGACCTCGAGGTTCTTCTCTTCGACGATCCGGGCGAGCCGCTTTGCGGCGTCCCTCTGCTCATCCGACCAAAGCGCATGACGCGCGACGAAAGTCACTTTGATGGCTCCTCAGTCACGATGCTCGACGGGTACAAGACGCCTACCACATTCTCCGTCATTGCGAGCGCAGCGAAGCAATCCAGACTGCATCCGCGGAAAGATTCTGGATGGCTTCGCTGCGCTCGCAATGACGGGGGAGAGGTCTTCACGTTTGCTCCGCTCTCGTAGGGTGGGCAAAG
>NZ_PPPT01000258.1 GCF_006483445.1 Bradyrhizobium guangdongense
GATCGAATAGGCATCGCCGAAGGCGTAAAGTAACATCTGCGACAGCGTGCCCAGCGGCGGGCGGCCGATCGCGGTCAGGAAGATGGCAGCCGCGATCAGGAAGGCCGCGCCGCCGCCGATGGCGGCCATGATCCGGATGGAGGACGCCGCACTCATGCGGCGTCCATGATGTGACCGGCCATCCAGCGGCCGAGCGTCTGACGGTCGGCGTTGTCGCGACTGACGATGCCCATGATCGCGCCGTCGTGAATCACGGCGATGCGATGCGCGTAGCTGAGGAGATCGTCGAGCTCTTCCGAGATCCAGACCACGCAGGCACCCTCGGCGGCCTGGCGGAACATCTCGCGATAGACGGCCTGCGTCGCCAGCACGTCGAGGCCCATGGTCGGATAGCAGGCGATGACGAGTTTTGCCCGACCCGACAATTCGCGTGCGATGACGAGCTTTTGCAGATTGCCGCCCGACAGCGCCGAGGCCTCCAGCGCCGGTTTCGGCGGCCGCACGTCGTAGCGCGCCATCAGTGCTTCCGCCTGCCGCACGATGGTGTCCCGCTTCGGGAAGAACGGCAGGCAGCGCGCATCGCGCAGCGCAAGATTGAGCGCGAGATCGAGCTCGGCGACGGCGGCGTTGTCGAGAGGCCGCTCCGGGATATAGGCGACATTGCCGGCGATGGCGCCGTCCTCGGTGTGGCTCGCAATGCTGATGCCATCGAGCACCACATCGCCGTGCGTTACCGGGATGAGACCCGCCAACGCCTCGGCCAGCGTGAACTGCCCGTTGCCGGACACGCCGGCGATGCCGAGGATCTCACCGCCGGCAAGCTCGCATGAGATGTCGCGGATGAACCGCCCCTGAACCTCAGCGGACAGCCCACAGACCTGAAACATCGGAACGCTGGTCGATGGCGCCAGTGGTGGCATGAGCGTGCCGACCGCGCCGCGCCCGACCATGGCATCGACCAGCGCGTCCGGCGTCCGGTCTTTTGCCAGGGCGGAATCGACCACCCGCCCGCCGCGCATCACCACGATGCGATCGGCGCAGGCGGCGATGTCGGCGAGCTTGTGCGTGATCAGCACGACAGCCTTGCCTTCCGCAGCAAGCGTCCTGATGAAGCCGTAGAGGCGCTCGGTCTCCGCCGGCGTCAGCACCGAAGTCGGCTCGTCCAAAATCACCACGCGGGCGTCGAGGTTAAGCACCTTTGACAGCTCGACCAGTTGCCGCTCGCCGACGCTGAGCGTGCGCACGGGACGTGCGGGATCGATATTCGGCGCAAGCCGGGTCAGCCATCGCAGCGCCGCCTGCACGCGGACACTGCGGCGCGGCTGCAGCCATGGCGCGCCCGGCAGCGCCGCCAGCAGGTTCTCCAGCACCGAGAGGGCAGGGATCAGCGAGAATTGCTGGAACACCATGCCGATGCCGGTCCCCATCGCTTCGCGCGGCGACGCAAAGCTCACCGGCGTTCCGTCCATGCTGATCGTGCCGCTGTCAGGCGCGTAGAAGCCGTAGAGGATCTTCATCAGCGTGCTCTTGCCGGCGCCGTTCTCGCCGAGCAACGCCAGCACCTCGCCGGCATGAATTGTGAGATCCACGTCGTCATTCGCAATGACCGACCCGAATTCTTTCCGGATCGCCGACAACGTGACCAGCGCCTCCGCCATCGCTCACCTGACCGCAAAAATGGCGTCGACCTCGACCGCGGCGCCGCGCGGCAGATTGGCGACGCCCACCGCCGTGCGGGCGTGGTCGCCCTGCGCGCCGAACAATTCGTGCATCAGGTCGGAGGCGCCGTTGATGACCTGCGGAATGCTCGGAAAGTTCGGCGTGCAGTTCACGAAGCCGCCGAGCCGCAGGCAACAGGAGACGCGATCGAGCGAGCCGCCGCAGGCAAGCTTGAGCGCCGCGATCAGATTGAGGCCGCAGACGCGCGCGGCGGCCTGCGCCTGCGCGAGGTCGAAGGCCTCGCCGACCTTGCCGACGAAGCGCACGTCGCCATTCCACTCGCAGACCTGTCCGGCGAGATAGATGAGGTCGCCGTGGCGGCGGAACGGCACGAAATTGGCGATCGGTTTCGGCACCTGCGGCAGCTCGATGCCGAGCGCGGCAAGGCGCTGGTCGGCGGTTACGACTGAGAGCTCTGACATCGCGCCCCTATCGTGACAGGCCCGCCAGCGCCTTCAGGAGCGCTGCCGATTGGGTGACGAAGCCGAACAGCAGCTTCACGTTATAGAGCACGGCCTGCACGCAGAAGTCGGGCGATGTCGTTGCCGTGCCGTCCTCGATCAGAATCGTGTCGTAGCCGAGGAAGCTCGCGTCTTCGAGCGTGGTCATCACGCACTGGTCCATGTTCACCCCGCCGATGAACAGCGTCTTGATGCCCATGTTGCGCAGCACCGCGTCGGTCTCGGTGTCCCAGAACGCGCTGAAGCGGTGCTTGATGATCTGGACGTCCTTGTCGCCCGGATTTATCTCGTCGACGACTTCAGCGCCCCAGCTCCCGACCGCGATCACCTCGGAACGGGTGCCCGGCACGGGTTGCGCGATGCCGGGCTCGTCGCCGCGGGGATTATGCGCGTGACGCAGCGACGGCGAGATGTTGAGGAGGTCCTTGCGCACGCCCCAGTTCACCCAGACCACCGGGATGTCCTGCGCCCGGAACGCCTCGATCAGGGCCGCGAGCGGCTTGATCGGCTTGCGGTTCGGCGAGATGTCGATGCCGCGGGAGTCGAGCCAGCCGCCCTTGGTGCAAAAATCGTTCTGCATGTCGACGATCAGCAGCGCCGATTTGGCGAGATCGACGGTGATGTTCTGCGGTTCGGCCGCTATCGCGAGCGGCCGGACCGGTGGAGCAGGGCGTGTCATGTCGACGGCGTCAGGAGTGACCTTCCAGGCCTGGCTCGGACTGGTCCCCATCACGACGGGGACGGCGGGTTTGGCTGTGACGTTCATGGCAAGCCCCTCCTGACGCGCGCCTTAGCTACTTCGTGGCGCCTGTGATGCCCTTGACCAGATAGTCCATGGTCTCGACCTGCTCCATCGAGAGCTTTGCTCCGGCCGCTACAACAACCGTGCCATCCTGCTTGGCGATCGGGCCTTCCCAGATCGATTTCTTGCCGGCGTTGATGTCGTCCTTCAACTTCTTGATGCCTTCCTGAACCGTGGCGGGCACCATCGGGCCGAAGGGGTCGAGCACGACGTTGCCGCTGGCGAGGTCACCGCGCACATGGGACGCCTTCCAGGTGCCGGCTTTGATCTTCTTGATCTCCTCGACCATCATCGGACCCCAGTTCCAGGACACGCCGGTGAGCCAGGCTTTTGGCGCGCGGTCATGGATGTCGAGGTCCTTGCCGATCATCAGGATGCCGCGCTTCTCGGCGACTTGCGCGATGGTGATGGGGCTGTCGACCTGCTCGGCGATCACGTCGATGCCGGCGTCGGCAAAGGCGTTGGTCGCTTCGGTTTCCTTCTGCGGCTCCCACCAGCCGCCATTCCACACCACGGTCGTCACGGCTTTTGGATTGACGGACTGTGCGCCGAGCGTAAAGGCGTTCACCGAGCGCATCAATTGCGGGATCTGAAAACCGCCCTGGAAACCGAGCTTGCCGGTCTTGCTGAGATGGCCGGCGGCAACCCCTGCCAGATACATGCCGGCATCGCTGTCGGCCCAGTAGGTGCCGACGTTCTTTGAGGTCTTCAGCCCGCCGGCGTGCAGGATGGTGACGTCAGGGTGCTTCTCGCCGACCTTGATGGCGTAGTCGAGATAGCCGTAGGAGGTCGCGAAGATGATCTTGTGGCCGCTGGCAACCAGCCGCTCCATGACGCGCTCGACCTCGGCGGTCTCCGGGATCATTTCGAAGGCGGTGGTGGTGACAGCCGGCATGGTCTTCTCGACGAACTTGCGACCGTCGTCCATCGACTGGTTGTAGCCGGCGTCGGCGGCAGGGCCGACAAAGATGAAGCCGATCTTGTCCTCTGCCAGTGCCGGCGAGGCGAGGACGGCGGCGAGCGCGAGGGTGGAAAGCAGCGTGGCCTTTCTCATGGTTTGCTCCTTCGGTGATGCAAGGGACGGTCGTAAGTAAACGTTTATTTACCTGAAGCAAACGACGTGCCAGTGCCGGCAGACCGCACGCTTGCGGCCGGCGACCGGCCTAAGTCTTTCACAGGCCGGCAGGAATCGGCAACGCGTTGCAGCGCAACGACGCGGCCTTCGTTACGTCAGCGATGATGGCTGTTGCTGAAGAGCTAGGCAGTGCTGCTTCTCGCGTCGTCATTCCGGGGCGATGCGAAGCATCGAACCCGGAATCCATTCATCCGCGACGCCTGCGGCCCGATGGATTC
>NZ_PPPT01000025.1 GCF_006483445.1 Bradyrhizobium guangdongense
TCCGCGAGTCCGTCTCTCACCGTCATCGCGGACGCAGCCCCTCACCCCAACCCTCTCCCCGTAGGAACGGGGAGAGGGAGTAAGCGGGCGACCACGCTCGCAACTTTTGCATTCTGCCCGGAAATCGCTATTTTCCGCGGCCCGGAGGTTTCTTGATGTCTGATCCCGCTGCAAGCCCGAGCGATCTTCGTGCGCTCGCCGAACAATCCAACGCCTGGCCGTTCGAGCAGGCGAAGGCGCTTGTCGCGCGGTTGAAGAAAAGCCCGAAGGACGAGGTGCTGTTCGAGACCGGCTACGGCCCGTCCGGCCTGCCGCATATCGGCACGTTCGGCGAGGTCGCGCGCACCTCGATGGTGCGCCATGCCTTCCGCGTGCTCACCGAGGACAAGATCAAGACGCGCCTGCTCGCCTTCTCCGACGACATGGATGGCCTGCGCAAGGTGCCGGACAATGTGCCCAATCGCGACATGATGGCGGCCCATCTCGGCAAGCCGCTGTCGCGCGTGCCGGACCCGTTCTCCAATGAGCACCCATCGTTCGGCGCGGCCAACAACGCGCGGCTACGCGCGTTCCTCGATCATTTCGGCTTCGACTACGAATTCGCCAGCGCGACCGACTACTACACCTCGGGCCGTTTCGACGCGACACTGCTCAAGATGCTGGCTGCCTACGACAAGGTGATGGCGATCATCTTGCCGACGCTGGGCCCGGACCGGCGCGCGACCTATTCGCCGTTCCTCCCCATCAGCAAGACATCAGGTGTCGTGCTCCAGGTGCCGATGATCCGCCGCGACGTCGCGGCCGGCACGGTGACCTATGTCGATCCTGACACCAACGAGGAGGTCGAGACTCCCGTCACCGGCGGCAATGTAAAATGCCAGTGGAAGGCGGACTGGGCGCTGCGCTGGGTTGCGCTTGGCGTCGACTATGAAATGGCCGGCAAGGATCTGATCGACTCCGTCAAGCTGTCGGGCCAGATCGCCCGCGCGCTCGGCGGCACGCCGCCGGAAGGTTTCAACTACGAGCTCTTCCTCGACGAGCAGGGCCAGAAGATCTCGAAGTCGAAAGGCAACGGTCTCACCATCGACGAATGGCTGCGCTACGCCTCGCCGGAATCGCTGACGTTGTTCATGTATCGCGAGCCGAAAGCGGCGAAGCGGCTGTATTTCGACGTCATCCCGCGCAACGTCGACGACTATCAGCAATTCCTCGACGGTTTCCCGCGCCAGGACGGCAAGCAGCAGCTCGGCAACCCGGTCTGGCACATCCATCACGGCCATCCGCCCAAGGCCGACATGCCCGTCACGTTCCAGCTTCTGCTCACGCTGGTGTCATCGTCGAACGCGGAGAACGTCGAAACGCTGTGGGGTTTTATCGGCCGCTATCGCCCGGGCGTGACGGCGAAGACGCATCCGAAGCTCGATGCGATGGTCGGCTACGCCATCAACTATTATCGCGACTTCGTGGCGCCGACAAAACAGTTCCGCGAGCCGAGCGATGTCGAGCGCGCCGCGCTGCAGGACCTGCGCGATGCGCTGTCGCAACTGCCGCAGGACGCGTCCGCCGAGGAGATCCAGAACGTCGTCTACGAGATCGGCCGCCGCGAACCGTTCCTCGATCAGGTCAAGAAGGGCAAGGACGGCCGCCCCGGCGTGACGCTCGACTGGTTCAACATGCTCTACCAGGTGCTGCTGGGACAGGAGAAGGGCCCACGCTTCGGGTCGTTCGTCGCGGTCTACGGCGTGCAGAACGCCGTCAACATGATCGACGGCGCGCTCGCGCGGAGCGCGTAAGGCTCTTGTAGGGTGGGCAAAGCCGACGGGTCGCGCGAATGCGCGGCCCAGGCGTGCCCACCGCTTCTGTCACGATCGCGGAAGGATGGTGGGCACGGCGCGTTGCGCCTTTGCCCACCCTACCGCACCGTGGCTGTTGCAGCAGCGGACCCACCACCTGCGCCCTCATGCCGCAAATCCGGATGGGAGGCCCGCGGCAATTTCAACTGCCTCAACGCCTAATTGCGCTAGACTGCCCACCATAAGAGGCCGGGCGTTTCGCTTGCGGAATCGTCCCGGACCACAACAAACAGAGCCGGGAGGATGTCATGCAGTTCAGGGTTTCGCCAAACTCGCTCCGCAACAGCCTGAGCGAGGAGCAGTGGCAGGCGCGGGTCGATCTCGCGGCCGCGCATCGTCTCGCCTACATGCACGGCTTCTCCGAAGGCATCTTCAATCACCTGACCTTCGTGGTGCCGGGGAGTGCCGACCGCTACTACCAGATCCCGTTCGGCATGCACTGGTCGGAGGTGACGGCCTCCTCCTTCATGGAGGTCGGCATCGACGATGGCGCGGTGAAGAGCGGCGAGGGCGAGGTCGAGCGCTCCTGCTATTGCATCCACGCGCCGATCCACAAGGCGCTGCCGACGGCGAAGGCCGTGTTCCACACCCACATGCCCTATGCCAGCGCCCTGACGCGGCTGGAGGATCCCCGCATCAAGGAGATCGGCCAGACCGAGGTCGGCCTTTCGGGCCTCATTGCCTATGACGACGAATACAGCGGGCCTGCGCTCGATCCGGCTGAAGGTCGGCGGCTCGCCGGCGTGATCGGAGACAAGGGCGTGCTGTTCATGGCCAATCACGGCATCACGACCGTCGGTGAGAGTGTCGCTGATGCCTATGACCGGCTCTATTACGTCGAGCGCGCCGCGCAGGTGCAGATCTATGCAATGTGGACCGGCCAGCGCCTGAAGCAGTTGCCGGCGCCCGTGGTCGAGAAGACGCAGCGCGATTACCGCGACGATCATCTCTACAAGGGGCCGACACCGTCGCAGCGCCACTTCGATGCGCTGAAGCGGATGCTGGACCGCAAGGAGCCGGATTACGCGGAGTAGATTCAGCCAAGCGCTCGGTATCGTAGGGTGGGTTAGCTATGCGACTGCGCGAAGCGCGGGTCGCGGGGCGTAACCCACCTCTTTTGCTTCCGCGTCGACAGAAGTGGTGGGTTACGCCGTGCGGTTTGCGCTTCGCGCAGCCGCACAGCTAACCCACCCTACGAGAGCGAAAATTGTTCAACCGTTCTCGATCAAAAACTCCACGCGCTCCGCCGCAAACCTTGAGCGCTTCGTCACCAGCGGCTTTCCCGTCGGATCGACGTCGGTCGAGTCAACCACCAGGATCGGCCGCCCGAGCGCGAGATCGAGTCGGGCCGCATCGGTCGCGTCCACGATGCCGGCGGTGATTCGCGTCGAGCCGCGTTCGTAGTCGCGGATGCCGTAATGCGCCAGCAGTTTTGTCATCGAACGCGTCGCGGCGAAGACGTTGCCGGCGTCGGGAAACAGTTCGGCCGATAGCCACGACGTCGAGACGCAGATCGGCGTGCGGTCGGCGAGCCGCAGCGCCTCGATGCGAGTCAACGTCGCGCCGCTCTTGAGGCCAAGCTCGCGCGCAAGCTCGCGGCTGGCCGGCTCCGCGGACGCCTCGATCAACTGTCCGCGCGGCTCGCGTCCACCGGCGCCGACGATCTCCGAGAATCGCGTCCGCGAACGGAGCGGATAGGCGAGGCGCTGCGCCTCGACATAGGTGCCGCTGCCGCGCTCGGCGCGCACCAGGCCGCGTTCGGCAAGCGCGGCGAGTGCGCGCCGCACCGTGTGGCGGTTCACGCGATAGGTTTCGGCGATCTCCATCTCGCCCGGCAGCTTGTCGCCGGCGGCAAAGCGGCCGTCGGCGATGCCGCGCTCGATGCCGTCGGCAACGAGGCGCCACAGCGCGACGCCTGATGAGGCGGTGTCCTGCCGGCTCATGACGAGACCGACCCTGGCTCCAAAATCACACGATTGTCACGAAACAGTCATGGCGCTTCATTATGAAGTTGTCTATTATAACAGACAACTTCGATCCGGCAAGTTTGGCGATCAAAATGACCCAGCAGGACAGTCAGCAGATCCAGCGCAAGGCCGCCATGGCGGTGCTGGTGCACGCGGAGGCGGGCGAGATCGCCGCCCGCCTCCGCAACATCCCTTTGCCGGCCCATGAGACGCTGCGGGAACCGGAAAACGGCCTCGTCATGCTGCGCGGTCGGGTCGGCGGCGACGGCGCGCCGTTCAATCTGGGCGAGGCGACGGTGTCGCGCGCCGCAGTGCGGCTCGCCGGCGGCGAGGTCGGCTTCGGCTACACGCTCGGTCGCGACGGTGAGAAGGCCCGGCTGATCGCGCTTTGCGATGCGCTGGTGCAGTCCAGGGAATTTGGCGTCGCCGTGGAGCGGGAAGTCGTCGCGCCTTTGCGCGAAAATCTCGCTGCGCAGCGCAAGCAGCGCGCGGCCGAGACGGCGGCGACGAAGGTTGATTTCTACACCATGGTGCGCGGTGAAGGGTGAGGCCATGACGACGATTGCGGAACTGCCGCCGGGCTTTGCGGACAAGGTGTTGTCGGCTCAGTCGACGTTTCGTTCGGTGATGGACGCGATGGCGCGGCCCGGCTCGGTGCAGCGGATCGTGCCGATGGCGGGAACGCCTGATACGATGATGCGGGCGACAGCCGCGATTGCGCTGACGCTGTTCGACCACGATACGCCGCTCTGGCTCGACGCGCGGATGCGCGAGAGCTCCGATGTCCTGAAATGGCTGAAATTCCACACCGGCGCGCCGGTCATGCAGGATTCTTCGGTCGCGAGTTTTGCGCTGATCGCCGATGCGACAGCACTTCCGGCGCTGGAGCGCTTTGCGCTTGGCAGCAATGAATATCCGGACCGTTCGACCACAATCATCCTCCAGGTCGAGAGCCTGTCCGCCGGCCGCGCCTATGAGCTGCGCGGCCCCGGCATCGACGGCACGGCCAGGCTTCAGGCGGCGATCAAGCCTGCCGACCTGTTCGAGCGTCTTGGCATCAACGAGGCGCTGTTTCCGCGCGGCATCGATGTCGTGCTGGTCGCCGATGATGCCGTGGTCGCGATCCCCCGCACCACGCGCCTCGTGACGAAGGGAAGCTAGTCAAATGTATGTCGCAGTCAAAGGCGGCGAGCGCGCCATCGAGAACGCCCATCGCCTGCTGGCGCATGCGCGCCGCGGCGACCAAGCTGTTCCCGAGGTGACGCTCGACCAGATCTCCGAGCAGCTCGGCCTCGCGGTCGATCGCACCATGAGCGAGGGCTCGCTCTATGACCGCGAGCTCGCTGCGCTTGCGATCAAGCAGGCGCGTGGCGATCTCATCGAGGCGATCTTTTTGGTCCGCGCCTTCCGCGCGACGCTGCCGCGCTTCGGCGCGAGCGAGCCGGTCGATACCGGTGCCATGCGCGTCGAGCGGCGGGTGTCGTCGACCTTCAAGGACATTCCGGGTGGCCAGATTCTTGGCCCCACCTTCGACTACACCCATCGCCTGCTCGATCCAGCGCTTGCCCAAGGCTTTGTGCCGGAGGCGCCGGCCACGGCGGAGGCCGTGACCGCGGCCACGCCGCGCGTCACTGACATTCTCGGGCGTGACGGCCTGATCGAGTCCTCGCCCCAGGCAGAGCCCGATGCGCCCGTGGGCGACCTTACCCGCGAGCCGCTCGACTTCCCGGCCGATCGCGACCTGCGTCTGCAAAATCTCGCGCGCGGTGACGAAGGCTTTCTGCTGGCGATGGGCTACTCCACCCAGCGCGGCTACGGCCGCAACCATCCCTTTGCCGGCGAGATCCGCTTCGGCGAGGTCGAGGTCGAATTCTTCGCCGAAGATGTTGGCTTTGCCGTGCCGCTCGGCTCCATCGAGCTCACCGAATGCCAGATGGTCAACCAGTTCAAGGGCTCGGCCACGGAAGCGCCGTGCTTCACGCGCGGCTATGGCCTCGCCTTCGGGCAGAGCGAGCGCAAGACCATGTCGATGGCGCTGGTCGATCGCGCGCTGCGCGCTCGTGAGCTCGGCGAAGAGGTGACGGCGCCTGCGCAGGACGAGGAATTCGTGATGTCGCATTCGGACAACGTCCAGGCGACCGGTTTTGTCGAGCATTTGAAGCTGCCGCATTATGTCGACTTCCAGTCCGAGCTCGGCTTGTTGCGCAAACTTCGGAAGGAGTTTGCCGAAGCCAATGATGTCGAGCCCATGCAGGAGGCCGCGGAATGAACGCGCCGGCCTATAACTTCGCCTATCTCGACGAGCAGACCAAGCGGATGATCCGCCGCGCGATCCTGAAGGCGATCGCGATCCCCGGCTATCAGGTGCCGTTCGCCAGCCGCGAGATGCCGATGCCCTATGGCTGGGGCACCGGCGGCGTGCAGGTGACCGCCGCGATCCTCGGCCCCGACGACAAGCTCAAGGTGATCGACCAGGGCTCTGACGACACCACCAACGCGATCTCGATCCGAAAATTCTTCGCCAAGACCGCGGGCGTTGCCACCACGACGGCGACGGAAGAGGCAACCGTGATCCAGACTCGCCACCGCATTCCCGAGACGACGCTGAGCGAGGGGCAGGTGCTGGTCTATCAAGTGCCGATCCCCGAACCGCTGCGCTTCCTGGAGCCGCGCGAGACCGAGACGCGGCGCATGCACGCGCTCGCCGAATACGGCCTGATGCATGTAAAACTCTACGAGGACATCGCCCGCTTCGGTCACATCGCCACCGCCTACGCCTATCCGGTGAAGGTGAACGCGCGCTATGTGATGGATCCCTCGCCGACGCCAAAGTTCGACAATCCCAAGATGGACAATTGCGCCGCGCTGCAATTGTTCGGCGCCGGCCGCGAGAAGCGCATCTACGCGATCCCGCCCTACACGCAGGTCGTGTCGCTGGACTTCGAGGATCATCCCTTCGAGCCCTACCGCTTCAATGCGCCCTGTGCGTTGTGCGGCGCCGAAAAGTCTTATCTCGACGAGATCGTCACCGACGACAAGGGCAGCCGCATGTTCGTCTGCTCCGACACCGACTTCTGCGAAGGGCGTCAGGCCGAGGGACATCATGGCAGCCTGAGCGCCGCTCCGTACAAGGAGAAGGCGCGGCAGCAGGAGAAAAACAATGGCTGATCAGACCCTGCTGGAGAATGACGCGCCGCTGCTGATCGCCGACGGCCTCAGCAAGTCCTACGGCAAGATCGCAGCCTGTCGCGACGTTTCCTTTGCGCTCTATCCCGGCGAGGTGCTGGCGATCGTCGGCGAGTCCGGTTCGGGCAAGTCGACGCTGTTGCAGCTTCTGTCGGGCCAGCTCGCGGCAAGCGGCGGCCACGTGTCCTACCGGATGCGCGACGGCGTCACACGCGATCTCGCCACCCTGGGCGAAGCCGAGCGGCGCTTCCTGTTCCGCACCGACTGGGGCTTTGTGCACCAGGATCCCGCGCAGGGCCTGCGCATGGCGGTTTCGGCCGGCGCCAATGTCGGCGAGCGGCTGATGGCGGTGGGCTGGAATCACTATGGCCGTATCCGCGACACGGCGTCAGATTGGCTGACGCGCGTCGAAATTGACACAGCCCGCATCGACGATGCCCCAAGAACCTATTCCGGCGGAATGCGCCAGCGGCTTCAGATCGCGCGCAACCTCGTCACCGAGCCGCGGCTCGTGTTCATGGACGAGCCGACCGGCGGCCTCGACGTGTCCGTGCAGGCGCGTCTGCTCGATCTCCTGCGCAGCCTGGTCGCCGAGCTGCATCTCGCCGTCGTGATCGTCACCCATGATCTCGCGGTGGCGCGGCTGCTGTCGCATCGCGTGATGGTGATGAAGGGCGGCTGCGTCATCGAGACCGGTCTCACCGACCAGGTGCTCGACGATCCGCGCGAGCCCTATACCCAACTGCTCGTTTCCTCGATTCTGCCGCCATGAATCTCTTACAGAGTGTTCGCCGATGACCGCCATGATCGACATCGCCAATGCGCAAAAGACCTTTACGATGCACCTGCAGGGCGGCATCGAGCTGCCGGTCGTGCGAGGCGTGACCTTCCATGTCAACGCGAGCGAATGCGTCGTGCTGTCCGGTCCCTCCGGCGCCGGCAAATCGTCGATCCTCAAGATGATCTTTGGCAATTACCGCTGCGACTCCGGCCGCATCGGCATCCGCCACCGCGGCGCGCTGGTCGATCTCGCCATCGCCGAGCCGCGGCAAGTGCTCAACATCCGCCGCTCCACGATCGGCTATGTCAGCCAGTTCCTGCGCGCGGTGCCGCGCGTTGCGACCGTGGACGTCGTCGCGGAGCCGCTGATCGCCAATGGCGTCGAGCGCGCCGAAGCGCAGCGGCGCGCCGGGGAGCTGTTGCATCGCCTCAACATTCCCGAACGGCTCTGGCAGCTTCCGCCCGCGACCTTCTCCGGCGGCGAGCAGCAGCGCGTCAACATCGCACGGGGCTTTATCTCGGAGCTGCCGATCCTGCTGCTGGATGAGCCGACCGCCTCGTTGGACGCCGCCAACCGCGCCGTCGTGGTCGAGCTGGTCGCCGAGAAAAAGCGCCAGGGCGTCGCCATGGTCGCGATCGTCCATGACGACGAGATCCGCCATCTGATTGCCGACCGCATCGTCGATGTCACCAGCTTTGCCGCCGCGGCCTGAAGGACGAAATGGAAATGAACGCGAAGCCAAACGAAACCGTGATCGCCAACGCCAGGATCGTGCTGGCCGATCGCGTGATCGAGCAGGGCTGGATCGCCTTGGCCTCCGGCAAGATCGCCGAGATCGGTGAGGGCAAGGCACCCGCGGGTGCAGAGGATGCCGGCGGCGATCTCGTCACGCCGGGCCTGATCGAGCTGCACACCGATCATCTCGAAGCGCACTACGTGCCGCGCCCAAAAGTGTTCTGGGATCCGATCGCCGCCGTCATCTCCTATGACGGCCAGCTTGCGACCTCCGGCATCACCACGGTGCTGGATTCGCTGCGCGTCTGGCGCGAGGACGGCGCCGAGGAGGTCGACGGCCGCGCCGGCATCTTGGCCAAGGCGATCACGGCCGCGCGAGATGACAACCTGCTGCGCGCCGATCACTTCCTGCATCTGCGCTGCGAGATTCCGATGCCGAGCGTGGTCGAGGAAGCCAAGGAGCTGATCGACCGTCCCGATATCAGGCTGATGTCGCTGATGGACCACACGCCGGGCCAGCGCCAGTTCCGCGACGAGGTCAAGCTGCGGGACTATTATCGCGGCAAGGGCGCAGGGATGACCGACGCCCAGCTCGACGAGCTCTTTGCAAAACGCTTTGCCTATCAGCAGGCCTATGCCGCCAACAACATGCGCGAGATCGTCGCGCTGGCGCACGAGTACAGGATCCCGCTCGCAAGCCACGACGACACCACGGACGAGAACGTCGCGGATGCCGTTCGCGATCGCGTCGCGGTGGCGGAGTTCCCGACCACGATGGAAGCGGCGCGCGGCCTCAAGGACGCCGGCATCGACATCCTGATGGGCGCGCCGAACGTGGTGCGCGGCGGCTCGCACTCCGGCAACATCGCCGCGGTCGATCTCGCGCGCGAGGGGCTGCTGGACATCCTGTCGTCGGATTACATTCCCTCCAGCCTGCTGATGGCGGCGCTGCAATTGCCGGTGGTCGCGCCCGCGATCGACCTGCCGTCCGCGATCCGCACCGTGACCAAAGCGCCGGCAGAGGCCGTAGGCCTCAGCGACCGCGGCGAGATCGCGGTGGGCAAGCGCGCCGATCTGATCCGCGTGCACGTCGCCGGCAACGTGCCGGTGGTGCGCAGCGTCTGGCGCGAAGGGCGCCGTGTCGCATGAGCGAGACCTGACCATGGCCGCCGAACAGAGCGACGCGATCGGGCCAGGCCGGCTTATCCTCGTGGTCGGGCCGAGTGGCGCCGGCAAGGACACGCTGCTGGGGATCGCGCGCGCCGCCTGCACTGAGGATTCCAATATCGTCTTCCCGCGCCGCGTCGTGACGCGTGCGGCGTCCGCGGCCGAGGACAACATCGCGGTGAGCCCGGACGAGTTTCGCCGCTCGCTCGATCACGGCGACTTTGCCGTGCATTGGGAGGCGCATGGCCATGCCTATGCCTTGCCGGTCGAGATCAACGACGACATCCGTGCCGGCCGCACGGTCGTCGCCAACGTCTCGCGCACGGTGCTGGACGATCTGCGCCGCGCCTATGCCAATGTCGTGGTGGTCGCGATCACGGCGCCCCCCGAAGCGCTGGCCGAACGGCTCGCCGCGCGCGCCCGCGTCAGCGACGGCAACATAAGCGAGCGGCTCGATCGCAATGTCGGCGCCAGCGCCGATGTCACGATCGTCAATGCCGGCAGCGCTGAGTATCACGGCCGGCAGCTGGCGCGGATCATCAGGAACGAGTGCTGGGACGAGTAGCGTCGGCCAACACGAAGGGGAGCGACGGAATGACGGTGATTGCGACGATCGAGCAGCTCGAGGCCATCTACGGCCAGACCAACGACGCTTCGACCGTGAAGGTCGCCGATCACGTCACGCCGCTCTACCGTATCTTCATCGAGAAATCGCCGTTTGCCGCACTTGCCACCATCGGCCCCGAGGGCATCGATTGCTCGCCGCGCGGCGACCTGCCCGGCTTCGTCCGCGTACACGACGAAAAGACGCTGATGATGCCGGACCGCCGCGGCAACAACCGCGTCGATTCCCTGCGCAACATCGTCCGCGATCCCCGCGTGTCGCTGATGTTCCTGATCCCCGGCTCCGGCAATGCGATCCGCGCCAACGGTCGCGCCCATCTCTCGATCGATCCCGAACTGCTCGCCTCCTTCAAGGTCGACGGCAAGGCACCGCGCAGCGTGATGGTGATGGAGCTGGACGAGATCTATTTCCAGTGCGCCCGCGCCATCGTCCGTTCCGATCTCTGGAATCCCGACAAGCGCATCGATCCGAAGACGCTGCCGACGCCCGGCCAGATCCTCGCCGAGATGAGCGAGAACACCGTCGGCGGCGAGGAGTACGACCGCATCTGGCCGACGCGCGCGGCCGCGACGATGTGGTAGCCGCTTCCCCTCTCCCCTAATTAAACGCCATCCCGCCGCTCATCGCGATGGTCTGGCCGGTCATGTAGGGATTGTCGACCAGCAGCATCACGGCCTTGGCGACTTCGTCCGCGGTGCCGAAGCGCCCGAGCGGGATGCGGCTGACGAGCTGGGTCTGGCCGCTCATCATGTCCGTTTCGATCAGCGACGGCGCCACCGCGTTCACGGTGATGCCGTCCTTCACCAGCCGCGCCGCATAGCCGCGGGTCAGTCCTTCCATACCGGCCTTGGACGCGTTGTAGTGCGGGCCGATCGAACCGGCACCACGCGCGGCACCCGAGGAGATGTTGACGATGCGGCCCCATTTCCTGCCGCGCATCATGGGCAGCACGGCCTGGGTGCACAGAAATGCCGATTTGAGATTGACTGTTATGGTGCGGTCGAAATCGTCCTCGGTGAGGTCGTCGACGCCGCGGACGATCGCGATCCCCGCATTGTTCACGAGGATGTCGATCGGCCCGAGTTCGGCCTTGACGCGCTCCACCAGGCCAGCGACCGCGTCACGCTGCGAGACGTCCGCGGCGACAGCAATCGCGCGACCGCCACCTTGGCGGATCTCCTCCGCCAGCCTGTTGGCCTGATCGATCCGCTCCCGGCAATTGATGGCGACGGCGGCGCCGGCTTGCGCCAGGGCCTTGCAGATCGCCGCACCAATGCCGCGGGAGCCACCGGTGACGAGTGCGATACGGTGCTTCAGGTCCTCCGCCATGCTGACCTCCTTCGGAGAGCTCACCCCTTCAGCGCCGCCAGCAACTCATCCGGGCGTTCGGCCATGATCATGTGGCCGGCGCCCGGAACCACGACGGTCTTCGCGTGCGGGATCGCCGCTGCGAGCGCCTTGCCGGCCTTGGCCGGCGTCATCATGTCCCGCTCGCCGAGAATGAGCGTGGTCGGCACCTTCACGGTCGCGGCCGCCGCCAGCGCATTCGCATAGGAATTGCAGGCCGACAAATCCCTGAACAGCACGCCGGGCTCGCAATCCTTAAGCACCGCCTGCGCGCCGCCATGCATCCAAAGGCCCGGCGCGAGGCTGCCGCCGAGCTCGGCCTTGAAGCCGAGGCCCCAGATCGAGACCATGTCGAGCGCATCCTGCTCATTGGCTTCCGCGGCCTTCAGGAGATCGGGACCAACAGTCATGGTCGCGGCGGTGCCGATCAGGCTCAACGCCGACACCTTGTCGGGATGGCGCGCCGCTGTCTCCAGCGAAATCAGCGAGCCCATGGAGTGTCCGATCAGATGCGCCTTCGGCACGCCGGCGGCTGAGATCAGTGCCGCCGTCCAGTCGGCCATATCTGCGATGCTGCCGAGCGACGGTCCCGCCGAGCGGCCATGGCCGGGCAGGTCAGGCGCGAGCACGGAATAGCCGTGATGGGAGAACCAGCGCGTATGCAGCGCCCAGCTCGAATGATCGAAGCCGGCGCCGTGGATGAACACCACTGCTGGCAGCGACTTGTCGAATTCGCGACCGCCGGTCGCAACGAAAACCTCGGCGCCGTTGACGGAGAGCTTCATGGGTCAAACCTTCTGCGAAATACGGAGCGCCTGGGAGAGATCGTCGATGATGTCGGAGGCGGTCTCGATGCCGACCGACAGCCGCACCAGCTCTTCGCCGATCCCTGCGGCCTTCAACTGCTCGGCGTCCATCTGCTGATGTGTGGTCGAGGCGGGGTGGATCACCAGCGTCTTGGCGTCGCCGACATTGGCGAGATGGCTGATCATGCGCAAGCTCTCGATGAATTTGCGCCCGGCAGCGCGACCACCCTTGATGCCGAATGACACGATCGAGCCCGCGCCGCGCGGCAGCAGCTTCTTGGCGAGCTGGTAGTCGGTGTGCGTCTCCAGCGAGGGATGCAGCACCCAGTCCACGGCCTTGTTGGCCTTCAGGGCCTCCAGCACCAGAGTCGTGTTCTGCACGTGCCGGTCCATGCGCACCGGCAGCGTCTCCAGGCCCTGCAAGAGCTGGAATGCGTTGGTCGGCGAGATGCAGGCGCCGAAATCGCGCAGCCCTTCGGTGCGCGCGCGCATGATGAAGGCCGCGGTGCCGAACTGCTCGTCGAAGACGATGCCGTGATAGCCGCCATAGGGCTCGGTGAGCACGGGGAATTTGCCCGACGCGCGCCAGTCGAACCGGCCGCCGTCGACGATCGCACCGCCGATGGCGATGCCGTGGCCGCCGATCCACTTGGTCGCCGAATGCATGACGATGTCGGCGCCGAGCTCGATCGGGCGGCTGAGATAGGGCGTCGCAAAGGTGTTGTCGATCAGCAGCGGAACCTTTGCATCATGCGCGATTCTGGAGACTGCGGGGATGTCGAGCACCTCGAGCCCGGGATTGCCGATGGTCTCGCCGATCACGAGCTTTGTGTTCGGCTTGATCGCGGACTTGAAGGCATCGAGATCGCGCGGCTTCACGAAGGTCGTGGTGATGCCGAAGCGCGGCAGCGTGTGCGCCAGCAGATTGATGGTGCCGCCATAGAGCGAGGCCGAGGCCACGATGTGGTCGCCGGCATTGAGCAGCGTCGCGATGGCCAGATGCATCGCCGCCATGCCGCTCGCGGTGCAGATTGCCCCGACGCCGCCTTCGAGCGCGGCGAGCCGTTCCTCCAGCACGCCCGTGGTCGGGTTGGAGATGCGGGTATAGATGTGCCCCGCGCGTTCGAGGTTGAACAGCGCCGCCGCGTGATCGGAATCCTGGAAGACATAAGATGTCGTCTGGTAGATCGGCACCGCGCGGGCGCCGGTCACGGGATCCGGATGCTGGCCCGCATGCAGGCTCAGGGTTTCGAAGGCAGGCGGTTTTGGCGCGGGCATGCTTGGCCTCATCGGTCGTTCGGCAGATCGGGCGGGTGTTTTGCCACAAATCGGCACGGCAAGTCAGCCGTTGACAGGGCTTTTTGGTCACAGCCCCGATGTCGTCCTGGCGAAAGCCAGGACCCATACCGCGTGATCTATCGAGTACGGCGGTCGAAGTACCAACGTAACTCCTTGTCATCGCCAAACTCCTCCCTGGGGTAATGGGTCCTGGCTTTCGCCAGGACGACAGCGAGGGTGTAGCGACCGGCGATTGCCGATTGCTCCTCCGGACTTCCCGCGTAATCTGCGCCCCTCAAACACCAACCATAAAGAAACACCCATGCCCGCCTTTCCGACCTCCACGACCGTGCTCGACTCCATTCTGTTCCGCGATGCCTTCGGCACGCCAGGGATGCGCGAGGTATTTTCGGACTTTGCGCTGGTCTCGCGTTATGCCGAGGTCGAGGTGGCGCTGGCGAGGGCCGAGGCGCGATGCGGGGTGATTCCGCAAGCGGCGGCCGACGAGATCGCGGCGCGGACCGACGTCACAAAGCTCGATTTCGACCTGTTGCGGCAGGAGACCGACATCGTCGGCTATCCGATCCTGCCCTTGGTGCATCAGATGGTGAAGCAGTGCGGCGAGGCCGGCCGCTACGTGCATTGGGGCGCCACCACGCAGGACATCATGGACACTGCCGTGGTGCTTCAACTCCGCTCCGGTTTCGAGATCATCGAAGGCGACATTGCCGAGCTGCGCAGCATCCTCGCAAAGCTCTCGAAGCGCTATCGCGACACGCCGATGGCTGGCCGCACCCATCTGCAGCAGGCACTGCCCGTCACCTTCGGTTACAAGACGGCAATCTGGCTCGCGATGTTCGATCGCCATGCCGAGCGGCTCACGCAGTTGAAGCCACGCGTGCTGGTCGGCCAGTTCGCCGGCGCCGCCGGCACGCTGGCCTCGCTCGGCGACAAGGGGCTGGAGGTGCAGGCGGCGCTCTGCGAGGAGCTAAAGCTCGCCATTCCCGTCTCGACCTGGCATGTCGCGCGCGATGGCCTTGCGGAAGCCGTGAACTTCCTGGCGCTGGTCACCGGCTCGCTCGGAAAAATCGCGCTCGACATCATGATCATGGCCTCGACCGAGTTCGCCGAAGTCTACGAGCCCTTCGTCAAGGGGCGCGGCGCCTCCTCGACCATGCCGCAGAAGCGCAACCCGATTTCGTCCGAGCTGATGCTCGCGGCCTCCAAGGCGGTGCGCCAGCATGCCGGCCTCATGCTCGACGCGATGGTGCAGGACTTTGAGCGCGCCACCGGCCCCTGGCACGCCGAATGGATGGCAATCCCCGAAAGCTTCGTGCTCACTGCCGGTGCCCTGCATCAGGCGAAATTCGCGCTTGGCGGCCTCATCGTTGACGAAAAGAAGATGGATGAAAATTTGTCCATCAGCCGCGGACTGATTGTGGCCGAAGCGGTCATGATGGGGCTCGCGCCGCAGATCGGCCGTCAGGAGGCACATGACGTCGTCTATGACGCCTGCCGGCTCGCCAATGAGCAGGGTTTGCGGCTTGCCGATGCGCTGGCCGCCGATCCCCGTATTTTTGACAGGATCGATCGTGCCACAATCGAGGCACTGACTTCACCGAAAAATTACCTCGGTCTTGCACCGGAAATGGTCGATCGGGTGCTCAAATCTTCAACGCGTTGAAAACCAAAATGCGTGAAACTGCGTATCTGGCCGTGTGGTGCGCAATTGCCTCGTGCTCTTGCGCCATGCGATGCTAGACTTAGATGCAAGAAGTGTTTCGCAGAGGACCCGGGATGACCGACAACCGCAATTCCAGTACGACCATCGACCCCGCGAAGCTCGACCGGCTGGCCGAGGTGGCGGTGAAGGTGGGGTTGGGTTTGCGGCCGGGCCAGGATCTGCTCCTGACCGCGCCGTCGGTCGCGCTGCCCCTGGTGCGGCGGATCGCCGTCCACGCCTACAAGGCCGGCGCCGGCCTCGTCACGCCGATCCTGTCGGACGAAGAGGTGACGCTGTCGCGCTACCGCTACGGTCACGACAACAGTTTTGATCGCGCGGCCAACTGGCTCTACGAGGGCATGGCCAAGGCATTCTCCGAAAACACCGCGCGACTAGCGATCGTCGGCGACAACCCGATGCTGCTGTCGAGCGAGGATCCGTCGAAGGTTGCCCGTGCCAGCAAGGCCAATTCCATGGCCTATCAGCCGGCACTGGAAAAGATCGTCAATTTCGACACCAACTGGAACATCATTGCATATCCCAGCGCGTCCTGGGCCAAGCAGGTTTTCCCCGACGATGCCGAGGATGTGGCGATCGGCAAGCTGGCGGACGCGATCTTTGCAGCGTCCCGCGTCGACCGTGAGGATGCGATTGCCAATTGGACGAAGCACAATGCGGTGCTGCGCCAGAGCACCGACTGGCTCAACGGCAAGCGCTTTCGCGCGTTGCATTACACCGGTCCGGGCACCGACCTCACCATCGGCCTTGCCGACGGCCATGAATGGGAGGGCGGCGCATCGACCTCCAAGAACGGCATTAGCTGTAACGCCAATATCCCGACCGAAGAAGTCTTCACGACGCCGCACTGCCGGCGGGTCTATGGCCACGTCGTCTCGTCCAAGCCGCTATCCTACCAGGGCACGCTGATCGATGACATCGCCGTGCGTTTCGAGGATGGCCGCATCGTCGAGGCCCGCGCCTCGCGCGGCGAAGAAGTTTTGAACAAGGTGCTCGACACCGACGAGGGCGCACGGCGGCTCGGCGAGGTGGCGCTGGTGCCGCACTCCTCGCCGATCTCGCAAAGCGGCCTGTTGTTCTTCAACACCCTGTTCGACGAGAACGCGGCCTCCCACATCGCGCTCGGCCAGTGCTACTCGAAGTGCTTCATCAACGGTGCAAATCTGACGCCGCAGCAGATCGCGGCGCAGGGCGGCAACTCGAGCCTGATCCACATCGACTGGATGATCGGTTCGGCCCAAACCGACATCGACGGCATCCACGCCGACGGCAGCAAGGAGCCGGTATTCCGCAAGGGCGAGTGGGCGCGTTAAGCCCCAACAACCTCAAGGGAACCCAGACCGACACCAGCGCGAGGCCTTCGTGCGAGGTCTCGCGCTTTTTGTCGCATCCAGGACGCCGGCGACGCCCCATGCAGGAATCTGCAAAGCGAATCAGGCGTTGAGCGTCGCGAACGTGCAACTTCCGGCTGATTGTTCGCCCCCGCGTAAGAAAGAATTAAAAATCGGCAACTAGCGTCTCCGGCATCGTTTGGAGCCGGCCGTGGGCCGGCATTCACACTTTATCAATCCTGTCGAGGTGCCCCGATGTCGCTTATTGAAACCGGCCATTGCAATGTCGAGCTCAAGCCGGCGCCGATCGAGCCGTCCTGGATCATCGAGGGCAACCCGCAAGCAAGCTCCCATGCGCTCTCGACCAGCGCCGACGGCACCGCCACCTCGCTGATCTGGCATTGCACCGAAGGCAAGTTCAACTGGTACTATGATTTCGACGAGACGATCATGATCCTCGAAGGATCGATCGTGCTCGAGAGCGAAGGCATGCAGCCGAAGCGCTACGGCGTCGGCGACGTCATCTTCTTCCGCGACGGCGCGCACGCCAAATGGCATGTCGAGGGCCATGTGAAGAAGATCGCCTTCTGCCGCAAGACCAACCCGGTCTGGCTCGGCTTCGTGATCCGTGTCATCAACAAGCTGAAGAAGATGTTCCTCGCTCCGGGCGAGCGCGGCTCGGCCGGCCTCGTCGGCGCCAACTAGAACCTTTCGCCCAAGCGCTTCCCAGCGTGAGAAGGGTCGGGACCTCGGTCCCGGCCCTTCTTTCATTTTATGCGGCCGGCAGGTCGAGCCGGTAGACATCGGTCGCGGTTTGCGAGAACAGCGCCGTCTTCTCCGCCTCGCTCATCGGCGCGGCGATGCGCTTGAAGGCGTTGAAGATCACCTGATAGCTGCACTGGCCCTTGTCGGGCGGAAAATTGCTTTCGAACATCGCGCGCTTCGGGCCAAAGGCCTCGATGCAGGTTTCGATATAGGGCCGCCACGCCGCAGCCGCCTCCTCGGACGACGGCGGCTTCGGGCGGAGATGGAAATCGTAGCCGAGCAGGCACATCGCGAGGCCGCCGAGCTTGACCACGACGTTCTCGCATTTCGCGATCTCGCGGATCGATGCGCGCCAGACCGGAAATTCCTCCTCGCGCTTGCCTGCGAAACGGCCGACGCCGGCCGGCCCGCCGCAATGGTCGAGCACGATTTTGGTATCGGGAAAGGCGCGTGCGAGGCCGGCGAGCTCGCCGATCTGCGGATGAAACAGCCAGGCGTCGAAGCTGAGGCTTAGCGGCGCCAGGCAGGCAAAGCCTTCTCTAAAAGTCTTGTCGAGCAGCAGGCCCTGCGGCCGGTTGGCATACATGCCGGCGACGGCGGGATCTTCGTCCCACGCGGAGGAATGGCGGATGCCGCGAAAGCGGCCATTGCCGGCGGCGATCTCGGCCTCCAGCACGCCCTTGGCTTGATCGCCGAGCAGCAGGTTCACATGGCTGACGATGCCGGCGCAGATCGCGGCCTTGCCATAGCCGCCGCTCGCGCTCATCGCGGCGACGCCGTTGGCGAACTCGACCTCGCCGACGGGCCGGAACGCTTCCGGTCCGTGCGCGCGATACATCGAGCGGCAATCGACATAGACGGTGCCGATGATGTTATGGCCGGAGTTGATGTCGGCAACCATTTCCTCGATCAGATAGCGCTGTCCGCCACGGTCCCAGAGATGGTGATGCGGATCGACGATGGGGCGTGCCGGATCGATAACCTCTTCCTGGTGCAGCGCGAGCCAGTCCTCGCGTGGATCGGCAAAAAGCCCGCTCTTGTTGGCGGGCATGCTGCTAACAGCCATCGGCGTCGCTCCCCTTTGTTCTAGTTGCCGATGAGGCTAACACCGTGCGGGCGTGAGCAGCAGCGCGCCTCGCGCAACCGCGCCCACCGGCAAGAGCAGGGCAAGCGCGTATGCGGATCACCTTTGCTCGGATTGCCTGCGCCACAAGCTCGTCATGGCCGGGCTT
>NZ_PPPT01000259.1 GCF_006483445.1 Bradyrhizobium guangdongense
ACGGTGACAGTTGGATTCGTGGAGAGTCCCCCTCACCCGGATCGCATCTTCGATGCGATCCGGCCTCTCCCCGCTTGCGGGGAGAGGCGAAGGGCTGCGGTGCAAATTGGCTAAGCCGCCGCCGTGATCGGCCGCGGGCTCACCACGTATTCCCGCAAGACCTTGTCCGACGCGTCGACCTCGATCAGCGACACGTCGTAGGTCCAGAGGTCGGCGAGGTGCTGCAGCACGCGCTTGGCGTCGGTCTCGTTGAGCTGGCCGCCCTTGATGACGTGATGATGCAGGATGAGGCGGCGGTCGCCGGAGAGATCGACGTCGACCACCTCGATATTGGCATCGATGAAGCCGACATCGTGCTGACGCGCGAGCTCGCGGCGGACGCGGCGGAAGCCGCGCTCGTCATGGATGGCATCGACCCTGATCCCGGCGCGCTCCTCGGGATCGTCGTGGAGGTGGAACATGCGGAGCTGCCGCATCAGCTTCGGGCTCAGGAACTGGTTGATGAAGCTTTCATCGCGATAATTGGCCCAGACGTCGCGCAGTACGCCCATCGCGTCGCCCTTGCCCGCGATATCCGGGAACCATTCGCGATCTTCGGCCTCGGGATTGGTGACGATGCGCTCGATGTCCTGCATCATCGCAAAACCGAGCGCGTAAGGATTGAAGCCCGAGAAGCGCGGATCGTCGAATTCCGGCTGGAACACCACGCTGGTATGCGAGTGCAGGAATTCGAGGAAGTTGCCGTCGGTAAGGCGCCCCTGCTGGTGCAGCGCGTTCATGATACGATAGTGGACGTAGGTCGCCGTCCCCTCGTTCATCACCTTGGTCTGGCTCTGCGGATAGAAGTATTGCGCGATGTGGCGGACGACGCGCAGCAATTCGCGCTGCCAGGGCGCCAGCCGCGGCGCGCTCTTCTCGAGGAAATAGAGCAGGTTTTCCTGCGGCAGGCCGAGCAGCTTGCGGCGGCGCTCGACGCTCAGCACACCCCGGCTCTTGCGCGGCCCGGTTGGCACGGTGCGCCAGAGGTCGTTGAAAACCTCTTCCTCATGCTGGCGGCGGCGCCCTGCCCGCTTCTCTTCGGCGCGCAGGTCGAGCTTCTTCTTGCCGGGATAGCGATCGATGCCGTGCGACATCAGCGCGTGCGCGGCATCGAGCGTACGCTCGACCTCGACGCGGCCGTAGCGCTCCTCGCACTGCGCGACGTAGTTCTTGGCGAAATCCAGGTAATCGAGAATGCCGTCGGCATCGGTCCACTGCTTGAACAGATAGTTGTTCTTGAAGAAGTGATTGTGGCCGAAGGCGGCGTGCGCGATGACAAGCGTCTGCATGGTCGCCGTGTTTTCCTCCATCAGATAGGAGATGCAGGGCGAGGAGTTGATCACGATCTCATAGGCGAGGCCCATCAGGCCCTTGCGGTAGGATGCCTCGTGATACGCAAAATGCTTGCCGAACGACCAGTGCTTGTAGAACAAGGGCATGCCGACCGAGGAATACGCGTCCAGCATCTGCTCGGCGGTGATGACCTCGATCTGGTTCGGGTAGACGTCGAGGCCGAGATTCTTGATCGCGACGTCCTCGCAGGCATCGTGGATGCGCTGCAAGGTACGAAAGTCCCAGTCGGCGCCCTCGAACAGTCGTCCGGTCGTTTCCGTCATGGAGCGGCCTTCTCCTGGGTTTCGCGGCGCTGGAACAGGTCGTGGAAGACGGGAAAAATCTCGCTGCGCTCGCTGACCTTGCGCATCGAGAGCGGCGCGCCGCTGTTGCGCAGGCGCTCATAGAGCGTCCAGAGCGAGGAGTCGGAGAGATCGAAGGCGCTGCCGCCGGATTCACCGACTTCGAGGTACGCAAAGAACTGGCACACCGGCAAAATCTTTTCGGTCAAGAGCATGCCGGCGAGCTCGCCGTCGGAATAGGAATTGTCGCCGTCGGAGGCTTGCGCAGCATAGATATTCCAGTCCGACGGATTGAAGCGCTCGCGCACGATGTCGCTCATCGCCTGCAGCGCGCTCGACACCAGCGTGCCGCCGGAGGCCGGGCCGTAGAAGAAGGTCTGCTCGTCCACCTCCTCGGCGCGGTCGGTGTGGCGGATGAAGACGATCTCGACATGCTTGTAGCGGCGCTTCAGGAACACGTAGAGCAGCATGTAGAAGCGCTTTGCGAGATCCTTCATGTGCTCGGACATCGAGCCGGAGACGTCCATCAGGCAGAACATCACGGCCTGCGCCACCGGCTTCGGCACCGTCTCGAAGCGGCGGTAGCGAATGTCGATCGGATCGATGAAGGGAATGCGCTTGGACTTGGCCTTCAGCTTCTCGAGCTTCGCGACGAGCTCGGCCCGAAGCTCCTCGTCGGCGCATTCGGCGATCTCGGCCTCGAGTTCGTCCATCTCGTCCTTGCGCGGACGCTTGAGCGCAATGCGGCGGGCGAGTGCCAGCTTGACCGTGCGGCCGACCGAGATGTTGGCGGGCGAACCCGACGTGGTGTAGCCGGCGCGCTGAATGCCTTCGCTCTCGGTCTGCGCGATCTTGCGCTTGGCGAGATCAGGCAGTTCGAGGTCGTCGAGGAAGAGATCGACGAACTCGTCGCGGGAAAGCACGAAGCGGAAGGCATCTTCGCTGTCGCCCTCGCCCGGGCCGGAATCCTTGGCGCTGCCCTGGCCCTGGCGCTGGAGATAGTCGCCCTCGACGAACTTCTTGTTGCCGGGCAACACCATGTCGCGCGTGCCGCCTTCCCTGCGGAAACGCGGCTCGTGCATCCCGTCCAGCGGGATAGTGACCTCTCCACCCTCCAGGACATCCTTGATGTCGCGTTCCTGCGAGGTCTTCTTGACGGCGCCCTGCACCAGGGACTTGGCCCGACGCAAGAACCGCTGCCGGTTCTCAAGACTCTTGCCGCCTGGGTTCAGGCGCCTGTCAATAATATGAATGGCCACTTTCGCATCCGCCTCAACCGGCCTGCTTCACGCGCATGTACCACTCGACGAGCCGGCGAACCTGACGCTCGGTGTAGCCGCGCTCCACCATGCGTGCGACGAATTCGCCGTGCTTCTTTTCGGTCTCGCCGTCCTTCTTCGACCCGAAGGAGATCACCGGAAGCAGGTCCTCGACCTGGGAGAATATCCGCTTTTCGATCACGTCGCGAATCTTCTCGTAGGAGGTCCAGGTCGGATTCTTGCCGCCGTTCTGGGCCCTGGACCGTAACGAGAATTTGACCACCTCGTTGCGGAAATCCTTGGGGTTGGCGATGCCGGCCGGCTTCTCGATCTTGGTCAGCTCCTGGTTCAAGAGCTCGCGATCCAGAAGCTGGCCGGTGTCGGGATCCTTGAAGTCCTGGTCTTCGATCCAGGCGTCGGCGTAGTCGACGTAGCGATCGAACAGGTTCTGGCCGTAATCCGAGTAGGATTCCAGATAGGCCTTCTGGATCTCGTTGCCGATGAACTCGGCGTAGCGCGGCGCGAGGTCGGCCTTGATGAATTCGAGGTAGCGCTTCTCGACTTCTTCAGGCAGTTGCTCGCGGCGGATCGACTGCTCGAGCGCGTACATCAGATGCACGGCGTCGGCGGCCACTTCCTGCGGGTCGTGGTTGAAGGTCGCAGCCAGGATCTTGAAGGCAAAGCGCGTGGAGACGCCGTCCATGCCTTCGTCGACGCCGGCGGCATCGCGATATTCCTGGACGCTGCGCGCCTTGGGATCGGATTCCTTCAGGCTCTCGCCATCATAGACCCGCATCTTGCCGAACAGCGTCGAGTTCTCGTGCTTGCGCAGGCGCGACATCACCGAGAACCGCGCCAGCGTCTCCAAGGTCGACGGCGCGCAAGGAGCAGCGGCGAGCTCGGAGCCCTGGATCAGCTTCTCGTAGATCTTCTGCTCTTCGGTGACCCGGAGGCAGTACGGCACCTTGATGACGCAGATGCGGTCGATGAAGGCTTCGTTGTTCTTGTTGGACTTGAAGCTCGCCCACTCGGCCTCGTTCGAGTGCGCCAGGATCACGCCCGTGAACGGGATCGCGCCGATATTCTCGGTGCCGATGTAGTTGCCTTCCTGCGTCGCGGTCAGCAGCGGATGCAGCATCTTGATCGGCGCCTTGAACATCTCGACGAATTCGAGGACGCCCTGGTTGGCGCGGTTGAGACCGCCCGAATAGCTGTAGGCGTCGGGATCGTTCTGCGCGTAGGTTTCGAGCTTGCGGATATCGACCTTGCCGACCAGCGAGGAGATGTCCTGGTTGTTCTCGTCGCCCGGCTCGGTCTTGGCGATGCCGATCTGGCGCAGCCGCGAGGGCTGGATTTTTGCGACGCGGAACTGCGAGATGTCGCCGCCGAAGGCTTCGAGCCGCTTGTAGCACCACGGGCTCATCAACCCGGTGAGGCGGCGGCGCGGAATGCCGTATTTCTCTTCGAGCATCGGTCCCAACTGTTCGGGATCGAACAGGCTGAGCGGGCTCTCGAACACCGGCGAGAGTTCATCGCCGGCCTTGAGCACGTAGATCGGGTGCACTTCCATCAGCGACTTGAGCCGCTCGGCGAGCGAGGACTTGCCGCCGCCGACCGGGCCGAGCAGGTAGAGGATCTGCTTGCGCTCTTCGAGACCTTGCGCTGCGTGACGGAAGAAACCAACGATGCGCTCGATCGTTTCCTCCATGCCGTAGAAGCCCGCGAAGGCCGGATAGGTCCGGATCGTACGGTTCAAAAAGATACGGCCAAGGCGTGGGTCCTTGGCCGTGTCAATCGTCTGGGGCTCGCCGATCGCAGCTAGTAGTCGTTCGGCTGCATTCGCGTATTTCATTGGATCGCTTCGACACGATTCCAGATATTCCGCCATCGACATGTCGCTCTGGCTTCTGGCCTCGAACGACCGAGCGAAAGCGTTGAACAAAGAATCGTTGTACATGATCCCTCTCCACTTATCTCCGCCGAGGCAACGATCCGTCTTGCGGCTGCGTTCCTCGGATGTTTCGCGAATCAGCAGTCAGCACATACGCGACATCAGACACCGGGCGAGGCAACCTGCGCAACGCACAACGCAGGCACTACGTGAATTACAAACAGGCACCTGCCTCTTTTGTAAGCTATGGAAGCGAATCCGGTTTTTTAAGGTGGCGAGTTTTTAGTTAATGTATCCTTAACGCAACATCCGGGCGATACCGGGGATTTTTGATTTCCGGCGGTGCAGCAAAGCGGTGAGACGGCCGTGCGTCCGTGACGATTATGCGGCAATCTGTGCCTAGGATCGCCTCTGCTGCAATGCGGCGTACGCATCGCTCATGCCATGAAAGGGCCGCCAAGTACGGGGCCGCGCATTTCTTCTGATGCAGGAAAGCAGTCGTCGCAGCGCCGGCCTCAAGGCACCGCGCCCCCGCTTCCGCCAGGTTCGAGAAATTTCCGCAGTCGAGTCCCGAACGAGAAATTCATTGTCGACAGGCGGCGCAGCGGTCGACGATCACGACCAGCGCCCCGCCGGCGTCACGCAACAGGCCCCACTGCAATTCATTCGGTCAAACAACCGTCTCGCGACAATAGGTCCGACAGACCGGATCATATTGATCGCACCCGAGTTGAGCCGAGAGTATGACCTCCATACCCTTGATTGGTTCCCCTCCCTGGTCATGTTAACAGAGCATAGCGCGTCAGGACCGGCGCTGGAACCCTTTACGTATCGACTTGGCGCACCGGCTTGGAGAGAAACAGACATCATGAATCCCGTCAAAGAACTGGAAAAGCACGGACAGGCCGTCTGGCTGGACTTTTTGGCCCGCGGCTTCATCGCCAAAGGCGACCTCAAGGCGTTGATCGACACCGACGGCGTCAAGGGCGTCACCTCCAATCCCGCGATCTTCGAGAAGGCGATCGGCAGCTCGGACGAATATGACGCACCGGTCGGCAAGGCGCTGAAGCGCGGCGACCAGACGGTCGCCGAGCTGTTCGAGAAGCTCGCCATCGAGGACATCCGGAGCGCCGCCGACGTGCTCCGCCCGGTCTACAACCGCCTCAAGGGCCAGGACGGTTTCGTCAGCCTGGAGGTCTCGCCCTATCTCGCCAACGACACCAAGGGCACGGTCGCGGAAGCCCGGCACCTCTGGAAGGAGGTCGACCGCAAGAACCTGATGATCAAGGTGCCTGCGACGGCGGAAGGCCTGCCGGCAATCGAGCAACTGATCGGCGACGGTATCAGCGTCAACATCACGCTGCTGTTCGCCCAGCAAGTCTATCGGGAGGTCGCCGAAGCCTATCTCGCCGGGCTCGAAAAATACGTCGCAGGCGGCGGCGATCCCTCGCCTGTCGCCAGTGTCGCGAGCTTCTTCGTCAGCCGCATCGACAGCGTGGTCGACAAGCAGCTCGACGAGAAGATCGCCCGCGCCAACGATCCATCCGAAAAGGAGCGCCTCGCCGCGCTCAAGGGCAAGGTGGCGATCGCCAATGCCAAGCTCGCCTACCAGGATTACAAGCGCATTTTCGCGGGTCCCCGCTGGGACAAGCTCGCCGCCAAGGGCGCCAAGCCGCAGCGGCTGCTCTGGGCGTCAACCGGCACCAAGAACAAGGACTACCGCGACGTCCTCTATGTCGAGGAATTGATCGGCCCCAACACCGTCAACACCGTGCCGCCGGCGACGCTGGATGCCTTCCGCGACCACGGCAAGCTGCGCGACAGTCTCGAGGAGAATATCGACGACGCCCGCCGCGTGCTCGAAGAGCTCGCGCAAACAGGAATCTCGCTCGACGCGATCACCGAGGAGCTCGTCAAGGACGGCGTAAAACTGTTTGCCGACGCTGCCGACAAGCTCTACGGCGCCGTCGCCTCCAAGCGCGCGACCGTGCTCGGCAATGCCGTCAATCGTCAGCAGCTCGGGCTCGGTGACATCATCGGCAAGGCCGTGACCAAGGCGACCGAAGAATGGCGCGCGGGCGCAAAGATCCGCCGGCTCTGGCAGCGCGACAAATCGGTCTGGACCGGCAGCGACGAGGACAAGTGGCTGGGCTGGCTCGACAGCGCCGCGAAGGCCGACGTCGCCGACTACGCCGACTACGCGAACAAGGTGAAGGGCCAGAATTTCTCCGACGCCGTCGTGCTCGGCATGGGCGGCTCCAGCCTCGGACCGGAGGTGCTTAGCCAAACCTTTCCCAGGAAGGCGGGCTTCCCCAGGCTGCACGTTCTCGATTCCACCGACCCTGCGCAGGTGCGGGCGATGGAGGCGCAGATCGACATCGCCAACACCGTGTTCATCGTCTCCAGCAAGTCCGGCGGCACCACCGAGCCGAACGCGATGAAGGATTATTTCTACGACCGCGTCGCCAAGGCGGTCGGGCCGAAGGTCAAGACCGGCCACCGCTTCATCGCCGTCACCGATCCCGGCTCCTCGCTGGAGAAGGCGGCCAAGAAGCTGCATTACGCCCGCATCTTCTACGGCGAGCCGAGCATCGGCGGACGTTACTCCGTGCTTTCGCCCTTTGGCCTCGTGCCGGCGGCAACGGCCGGCATCGATGTCGGCCGCTTCGTCGGCCATGCGCTCACGATGATCCGCTCCTGCGGGCCGGACGTGCCGCCGCATGAAAATCCCGGCGTCCAGCTCGGCCTCGCCATGGGGCTGGCCGGCCTCGAAGGCCGTGACAAGGTGACGATCTTCTCGTCGAAGAAGATCGCCGATTTCGGCGCCTGGGCCGAGCAGCTCATCGCCGAATCCACCGGCAAGGAAGGCAAGGGGCTGATCCCGATCGAGGGCGAGCCGCTGAACGACCAGAGCGTCTATGGCAACGACCGCTTCTTCATCGACATCAGGACCGAGGGTGAAGCTGATACCGTCCATGACGGCCAGCTCTCGGCGCTCGAAAAGGCCGGCCACCCGGTGGTGCGCATCCTCATGAAGTCGATCGAGCATCTCGGCCAGGAGTTCTTCCGCTTCGAGATGGCAACTGCGGTCGCGGGCAGCATCCTCGGCATCAATCCGTTCGACCAGCCGGATGTGGAAGCCGCCAAGATCAAGACCCGGGAGCTCACCTCCGCTTTCGAGAAGACCGGCGCGCTGCCGTCTGAGCGCCCCGTGGTCAGCACCGCCGATGCCGATCTCTACACCGACGAGAGCAACGCGGCGGCGCTCCGGGCCGCCGGTGCCAACGGCGATCTCGGTTCCTGGATCAAGGCGCATCTCTCGCGCTCACAGGCCGGCGACTATGTCGCCCTGCTCGGCTATATCGAGCGCGACAAGACCACGATCAGTGCACTCCAGAAGATGCGGATCGCGGTGCTCGAAAAGCGCCATGTGGCGACCGCCGCCGAGTTCGGCCCGCGCTTCCTGCACTCGACCGGACAGGCCTACAAGGGCGGACCCGACAGCGGCGTGTTCCTCCAGATCACCGCCGACGACGCCAAGGATCTGCCGGTGCCGGGCCAGAAGGCCAGCTTTGGCGTGATCAAGGCGGCGCAGGCCCGGGGCGATTTCGACGTGCTCACCGAGCGCGGACGCCGTGCGCTCCGCGTGCACCTGAAGGGCGGGCTGAAGAAGGGCCTCACCGCTCTGAACGCGGCGATCTCAGACGCGCTGAACTGAAGGACGGCGTCCATGCAACTCGGAATGATCGGCCTGGGGCGGATGGGCGGCAACATCGTCCGCCGTCTCATGCGCAACGGCCATACGACCGTGGTCTATGACAAGGACGCCAAGGCCGTCGCCGGCCTTGCGGCCGACGGTGCGGTCGGCGCGACCACGCTGGAGGAGTTCGTCGCCAAGCTGGAGAAGCCGCGCACGGCATGGGTGATGCTGCCGGCCGGCCACATCACGGAGACGACGATCGACGCGCTCGCCAAGCTGATGGAGCCCGGCGACGTCATCATCGACGGCGGCAATGCGTTCTGGCAGGACGATGTTCGCCGCGGCAAGGCGCTCGGGGAGCGCGGCATCTATTATCTCGACGTCGGCACATCGGGGGGTGTCTGGGGTCTCGACCGCGGCTATTGCATGATGATCGGCGGCGACAAGGCCGTCGTCGACCGGCTTGATCCGATCTTCAAGACGCTCGCGCCGGGGATCGGCGACATTCCGCGCACGCCCGGTCGCGGGGGCCGCGATCCCCGCATCGAGCAAGGCTACATCCATGCCGGCCCGGTCGGCGCCGGGCACTTCGTCAAGATGATCCATAACGGCATCGAATACGGCCTGATGCAGGCCTATGCCGAGGGTTTTGACATCCTCAAGAACGCCAATCTCGAGACGCTGCCGTCAGATCATCGCTTCGATTTCGATCTCGCAGATATCGCCGAGGTCTGGCGCCGCGGCAGCGTGATCCCGTCCTGGCTGCTGGATCTCACCTCGACCGCACTCGCCGATAGTCCGGCGCTGTCGGAGTATTCCGGCTTCGTCGAGGATTCCGGCGAGGGACGCTGGACCGTGAATGCCGCGATCGACGAGGCGGTGCCGGCGGAGGTCTTGACCGCGGCGCTGTTCGCCCGCTTCCGCTCGCGCAAGGACCACACCTTTGCCGAAAAGATTCTCTCGGCGATGCGCGCGGGATTTGGCGGCCACAAAGAGCCCAAGAAGCCCTGATGATGCGATAAAGGCCAGTTATTCGTGAAAGACCCACAGCCGCAACGAAAACCTGAAAACTGCGCCTTCGTCATTTTTGGCGTCACCGGCGATCTCACCCACCGCCTGGTGATTCCCTCGCTCTACAATCTTGCGGCCGAGCACCTGCTGCCGGAAAAGTTCTGCGTGGTCGGCGCCGCCCGCAAGGCGATGTCGGATGGCGATCTGCGCGACAGCCTGATGAAGGGGCTGCGTGAGTTCGCGACACGTCCCGTGGATGACGATATCGCGCAAAAACTCCTGCAATGCGTCACCTTCGTCGAGGCCGATCCGAAAGACCCGCCCTCATTCGACGAATTGCGCAAGCATCTCGACGCGCTCGAATGCTCGCGCGACACCGGCGGCAACCGCCTGTTCTATCTGGCGACGCCGCCGGCCGCGTTTGCGCCGACGGCGCGCGAGCTCGGCCGCACCGGGCTGATGAAGGAGGACAATGGCGCCTGGCGCCGGCTCATCATCGAAAAGCCCTTCGGCACGGATCTCGCATCGGCAAAGGCGCTGAATGGCGAACTCCTGAAGATCATGGAGGAGCACCAGATCTACCGGATCGATCACTATCTCGGCAAAGAGACGGTGCAGAACATTCTGGTGCTGCGCTTTGCCAACGGCATGTTCGAGCCAATCTGGAATCGCAACCACATCGATCACATCCAGATCACGGTGGAGGAGAAGCTCGGCGTCGGCCATCGCGGCGGCTTCTACGACGCCACCGGCGCGCTGCGCGACATGGTGCCGAACCATCTGTTCCAGTTGATGTCGCTGGTGGCGATGGAGCCGCC
>NZ_PPPT01000260.1 GCF_006483445.1 Bradyrhizobium guangdongense
CGACGAGATCGTCGACGCCTTCGAGCGCGACCAGCGCGTGATCAGTCGTGACGTTGCAGTTGCGGGAGTCCTCGAACACGGCGGTACCATGCGCGGCATTGCCGTCCGCATCCTTGTCGGACAATTCCCACACCGCGTGCCAGGAGCCGACGTCGGACCAGCCGCAGGACACCGGCACCACGGCGGTACGCGTGGTCTTCTCCATCACGGCGTAGTCGATCGAGATCGCCTTCGCGGAGCCGAACGCGTTCGGCTCCAGCGTGATGAAGCCGAGATCGCGGCCCGCATGGGTGACCGCATCGGACACCGCCTGCACGCTCGCCGCATCGACCTTGCGATATTCGTCGAGCAGCACCGCGGCCGGGAACATGAAGTTGCCGCTGTTCCAGAGATAGCCCGATTTGACGTAGCCAGCCGCTGTTGGCGCATCCGGCTTCTCGACGAATTTTACGACGCTGCGCACCTCGCCCGCGATCGCCTCACCCGGATTGATGTAGCCATATTCGGTCGCAGGCCGCTCCGGCTTGACGCCGAAGGTGACGATGCGGCCCGCACTCGCTGCGACCAGCCCCTGGCGGCAGGCCGCGACGAAGGCGGCGCCGTCCTTCACGACGTGATCGGCGGCGAGCGCCAGAACCACCGCCTCGCTGTCGCGGGTTTGCGCAAAGGCTGCGCCTGCGGCAATCGCGGGCCCTGAATCCCGGCGCATCGGCTCGAGCAGGATATCGGCCTCGATGCCGATCTCGGCCAGCTGCTCCAGCACCATGAAGCGATAGGCGGCGTTGGTGATGACGATGGGACGATCGAACAGCGACGGATCGGAGACGCGCAGCAGCGTGTCCTGGAACGTCGAGCGCGTTCCGAACAGCGGCAAGAACTGTTTTGGCCGCACCTCGCGCGAGGCCGGCCACAGCCGCGTGCCGGCACCGCCGCACATGATCAGGGGAATGATACGTTTATCCATCGTCATCTCAGACCTTGCAAAATTCGCCATGCGAGCCGGCGGTCGCCCCACCCTCTCATAGACGGAGCCGGCGGCGGCCATTTCTTTAGGGCGGTAGATGTTGCGGAGATCGACGATGACGGACTGCGCCATGGCGGCCTTCATCCGGTCAAGATCAAGCGCGCGAAATCATTCCACCAACGCCTAATTCAATGCAGTCTAACGGATTTTTCGATTTGTGCGCACGTCCAACATGAAGGCAAATCAAGCGGATCAGAATAAACCTTAACCTCGGAGCGACAAAAGCGGTTACGCACCATTGTTGCGACCCGGCCGAACCGTTTGGCGACGATTAGCGCGTCATCGCGCAGCGGCATGGCAAGCATTATTCTTGTTGCATGATTGACGTCGATTTGTATCTCTCAACGGCTGACCGCGTCTTTGGTGGCCAGCTTCCACCTCTTAGGAACATCATGGGAAAATCTGCACTTATTCTTTTGGTGGCAGTTGCCCCTGTCATTGTGCCAATCGAGGCATTTGCGGGCCCCAGTGCGGAGGTGGCAAGGAAATGCCTACATTTCTCCTACATCGCTCATCCCTACAAGCGCCCCGGGTCGGTCCGGATGAGCGGCGATCGTCAGGCCTATTTCAAGGACTGCATCGCCAAGGATGGCAATGTTACGGAACCACTCCCGCCCAAGGAATAGCCGTCTGCCGATAGCGCTCGCCGGACATCGTAGCGTTAGACCTTACTTTATTCCGCCTTCGACCCTGCCGCCGTTGGCGACGCATTTGTCGAAATAGGCCTGCTGGTCGCGTCCCGAGCCCTTGGTGCTTCCGGCCGCGGGATTGCCGGGCTCGCGGGGGGGAAATTGTTTCGAGGTCAGCGCTTTGCAGGTTCTGGCCAACTCTGCCGTGATGGCCGAGGCCGCTTCCGGCACCAAAGAACCGGCAAGACAAATCAACGAGACCGCGACGGCTCGAAAGGTCGGCACGACGAACATTGCTTTTTCCCTCCCCCACACTGAAACTGTAGATATACCTCCCCACTATCCCCCTTTGAAAGGGTGCGGCGAGCTGCGATTCTGGGTGCCCCCAGCCTATGTTGCATAGCGGGAGGTAGCCGATCTGCTACATTCGGCGGATAGGGACCATCCGGATGATGACTGACTCGAGAGACCTGCAAACTGGGGACCTGCGACTTGGAGAGGACGGAGCAGCACCGCCGGCGTCCACCGAGGTCCAGTTCGCGCTTGTCATTGCGCGCATGCTTGAGACGGTTCAGAACCACCCCGAGCACATGCGTCAGGTCGTCTACGACCTCGCCCGTTACAAGCTCAGGGAGCAATTCAGTCACGCCGATGTAAGAGACATCGGACGATCGAAGCGAGCCCTGGAAGTTGCGATCCAGGGCGTGGAAGAATTTGCCCGTCAGCAGGTGAGCATCCCGCCGCTCTCCCCGCCGCAAGTTCCGGCAACTAGCTTGCCGGCGTCGCGCCAGCCGACGCTTCATGAAGTCCACAGGCCTCAGCGCCCGCAGACTGAGGTCGACGATCGCAGGGCCACAAAGCCGCGCCATTCGATCTGGTCGGTCACCAAGCGTGCGGCTCTGCTGCTGATCCTTGTCGGCATTGCGGTGCTTGCCGTGCAGCAGCGGGAGCGCCTAGTCTCGCTGGTAAGACAGCTGTCCCAGCAGACGCAACAGTCTGCCACCGTCGCGCCACCGCCCACCCCTGCAGCTCCTACTCCCGCCGAACCAACTACGCCCGCAAAACCCAAAACCCTACGCCCCAAGGACTACGGCGTTTATGCCGCCGTCGACGATACGTCTCTCACCGCATTGCAGTCGCTGCCGGGGCGGCCACCCGATGGCAGGGTTGCCATTTCGGCTGCATTCAAGGTTCCCAATCAAGCGAGTCTGACCAATGGGCATCCGAAGTTTATAGTTTTCCGCCGCGAGCTCTCCAACAACTTCACGGAGCGCGCCGAGGTTCGCGTCGTCGCGAAGATCGTCCGTGAATTCTCGGCAGATGCAAGTGGCAAGAAGCCCGCCGACGGCGAGGACGTCTGGGTGATCCGCAATTTTTCCTATCCGTTCCGGGCATCGCCGATGCCTGACGAACAGGAAATGTATGAGTTGCACAGCGAGGACCCCGCGCTCGAACTGCCGCCCGGAAACTACGCGTTGATCCTGAAAGCGCAGAGCTACTATTTCAGCGTCAGCGGTGAGATCACTGATCCTCGCCAATGCATAGAACGCGTCATCGCGGTGAACGGCACATTCTATGCAGACTGCAAGAAGCCCTAAAGACGAAGGCACGGGCTGGAAATCGACTGCATCATAGTCCGTGGGCATGGCGCTCGCGACCAGCATCGGCCTCCATCGTTCACGTTCTTAACAGCTGGCCCAATCCAGAAACCAGATTCACTCGCCTTTATGTAACCCGCACCACATTCCTCCTGCCTAGAGCCGGATTACGCTAAATTCCATATCCTGGATCTTTGGGCTAGTTGGCATACTCCTCGCCGGTGAAGGCGTATCCGATTGCGGCGCAGACAGCGTCTAGGGTCCGCGCGGAAGCTTTGCGGATCAGGTAGCTGAGCTTGGCGAAGGCTGTTCGATCCGATTCAGCTCGGGCTATTATTTTGACAGGTAGAACAATTTGGCGCCGACGGAACGGATGACTTACCGAACTGCTCTGCTCGTATGGCTGCCGAGGTCGTCCAAGAACGCAGCGACATGCGTGGCGTCACTGAGAACCCGCTGCCGGCGGGCCAGCAGTTCTCGATTCGCTCCCGCTAGAGGGCCGGCCATTTTCACTAGCAAGTGAGCGAAGCAACACCGACCTGAGATACCTCTGCATTGGAACTTCAAACCACCTGTAGGACGAGAACGACAAGATGATGAGTACACAAAAGAACAAAGCCATCCCTGTGCCAGACTGAAAGATCTGCGGGGCCCCTGCCGTTGCAACCACATAGATAGCAATGAAAAGCTGCATGGGATAGTGAATGAGATACGAGGAATAGGTGATGTCTCCAATCGCCGCGAATTTCCTGTAGGCTCCCGCGCCGAGACTTTCGCTCAGAACCAGCGCCAGGATCGAGGCGGGAATGAGCACCAAACGCACCGGTATTATCAGGATCTGCTTCGCAGATTTGAGGATCGCATCTCCTAGAGGGGCAGGAAGCGAACGCACGAACTCACCCAAGACGCTCTGAATTGGACCGAACTTGAGCTCCACTATTGTCATTATCCAGCCGGCTACCGCCGCTCCGGCACTCATCACGAGCACGGAACGAGCCGCGGGCGAATTGTGGAGCCGATGGTAGATGAAATAGGTCACACCGCCGGAAAAGAAGCTAATCAATCCCCGACCGAGATCCGCATCGACCAGTGCCAGAGGAAAGCCAATGAGCACCAGACCGATCAGCACGAAAACGGAGACCCGGCTGACGCAGCGACAATAGATGAAGAATATCACATACAACAACAGCTCGACGGAAATTGACCACGCCGGACCATTAATCGTCTCATTCGATCGAGAACTCCAGTTCTGCGTAAGAAATACGTTGCGAATAACATTTTCAACGTTGATGGCGTATATGAAGGGATTGCCAACGTAGTGAATATAGATCGCTTGCCCAACAACGACGATGGCGAGCGTCAGAAAGTAGAGCGGGTAGAGCCTTGAGAATCGCAGCGCGAAGAAAGTCCTTGCGCCCATTGAGCGACTAACAAGGGCTTCAGAATAAAGCCAAAAGAACACGAACCCCGAGATACAGAAAAATAGCTCGACTGCCATCCACCCTCCCAAGTAGATGGGGAAAAAAAGCCAATAGGCAGGCTGCGCGGTCACTTCGAAACCGGTATCGCGCCCGATAAAATAGAGATGTTGCCAATGCCAGATCACGATCGATAGCGCCGCCAGGCCCCTGACGAGATCAAGCGAATAGAGCCGCCCAAAACGTGACGATGTCATCTACCAATTCCCAGCCTTTGCGAAGGAGCGTCGTTTCTCTATTGACGTAGTAGTGTGCCTCCAAAATGCGATTTCGCGATAAGGAGTCCAGTCGCTCCTGCCAATCGCCGAAGCGTTCGGCACCAGCCGGCTGTCGATGCAAGAGGTCACACCTGCACGGCACGAGTTAATTCTAGCTCAGTTCGCAAGCTCGGCGGTCGCACTCGAACTGGCTACGCCGATTTCCGCGCTCTTCAAACACGGACCATCGCATCGTCACAGGTCTCACGATTGACACAATCTCGAGTTGAACGGAAGAGAGCGAACCCGAAATCGGGACAGCCTGCGGTTCATTGCGAGTACGGCCAAGAGTTTCCTAGACCGTGTATTTTCTGCCAGAGCCATAACCTCAACGTCTTTGGCGCTGTATATTGAAATCGGCGCATGGAAACCGCCGCAACAACACATTCTAGTTTCCTACTAGTACCACGTTGCCCTGCATGCGAGGATCGTAGAAATAGATCTGCCGATCACAATCGATGTTCAGTTCAAAGGTCGCTGACCCAGTTCAGATCCTTGACGTCAGCGACCGCCGCAACTGCTCAGACAAGCAACCGATCGCTCGGCAATGGACGGGCGCACCGCATGAGTTCGGAACGCCTTTTCACATAACTTTCTTGAAAACGACATGATAATCGCTTTTGCCAAAATCGTTCCTGCCTAAAGCCAGCACATTAAGAACTGCAATCGACGTTTTTATTGCCCACCCAAAAATCCGTCGCCGATCCGCCAAGTTTTGAAGATTCGGAGAAGAGTGTTCCTGTTTGTAGATCGTCTTAAATCCAAGCTTCTCACAAAATCTAACAAGCTCTGCCGGTGACACGATCCGATGGTATATCGTCGGAAAAGGCCCCTTGCCCGGCTGGCCAGCGTCCTTTCTTCCTAAGATCCATCGATACGCTGCGACATGAAACCAGTGCGGCGTATACTTTGCAGCAATACCCCAAAGAGAAGTAGGGTTCGGCGCCCCGATGAAGACAAAGCCGCCAGGAGCAAGAGCTTGGTAGAATAGCTCAATGGCCTTATCTGGCGAAGTCAGATGTTCGATAACATTATAGCAAACGATGAGATCAAAACTATTCGGTGGGAATACATATTCCTGAATGTCACCTAAAACCTTCTGGTCTCCATAACGATTGTCCGCAATTTGGACAGGATCAATATCAACCACAGTTACGCTTGAGATAGATAAATCCTCTAGCGGTAGATAAGATCGCGATCCCCCGCCTGCTTCATAGATCCGTACGTTTCGCCCCTTAAACTCTTTCCTAAGGAACTCGTGTACCCCCGCGAGGGGCGTCGATTGATCGGGTTGTTCAACCATTTCTATACTACCGGGCCAAACATGGGATGTTGCCGGCTACTGCTATGACCGACAGTTGAATTCAACATAATCGCAAGTCTCTCCGTTTTTGAAGGGCGACTTAACAGCACGGATCATACAATAATCATCAAAATTTTAAGTGTCTATCCTTGATCTACAATAGTCTTAAAGAAGCCATTTTGGACGCGGTGAGGCAAGCGGTCGCGTCACGTTAAGGTCGTGCAGGCGCAGTCGAACGCTTGCTGCTGTTCAAAGATATAAATACCATCGGGCTACTCGCTAACTCGCGATATGAGCAATCGCTCTGCAGGCCATTCCCACAACGAGACGAAGTACCGAATTGGCGGAGGTTTCGAATGATGTCGACACGTAGGGTGTTCGTGGAGCTTCTGACCATAGCGCTGGCCTGTGTGTGTCAGATCGTACCTGCGTCTTCGTGGACCCAGGGAAAGTCGACATCCGACACGGTGTTCAAGACGCTGAAGATCGGTGGTGGCGGGTGGATCACGGGCATTTATCAGTCTGACGATGGCACGACGAAAGTCATAAGCACAGACACGTATGGCGCTTACAAATGGAGCGAGGCTGAGCATCAATGGCAGCAACTCGTGACATCGCAGTCGATGCCATCCGGCGACGTCGGACCGTTGCGTGCCGGCAACGTAGCCTATGTGGCCGTGGCACCTAATGATCCCAGTCGCCTTTATATGCTTCATCTTGGTTGCATGTATGTTAGCAGCAACACGGGAACGACGTGGACGAAATCGGCAGCGTTCGCTTGTGTAAATAAGAACATAGATACTAGATCTCAAACCAAGATCGCAATCGACCCCGTCAATGCAGACGTCGCTTATGCTGGAACGCCAAATACGGGTTTGTTCATCACGTACGATGGCGGGGTTACGTGGACGGCGGCCTCTGGCGTGCCCGGAGCTACCGGCGTTACCTTCACCTTCACTGCCATCGACAGGACATCTCCCGTTGTTGCGGGAAAGACCACTAGAATATACGCCGCGAGCAGTGGCAGCGGATTCTTCATATCGAACGATTCCGGAGCGACATGGAGCGCTATGGCTGGTAGTCCAATGACAGTGAAGGCAATAACCGTCGCGGCTGACGGCATACTGTACGCGATTGATAATCCAGGACGACGAAACAGCATCTGGAAGTATGCATCAGGCACATGGATCAATATAACGCCAGCAGTTGGCAACTATACCTATGCGTCTGTGTTCACCGACCCATTTGACGCGCGCCGTATCGGCGTGGCTCAAAATGCTGGGATTATCAGCATGAGCCTCGATCGAGGAGCGAGATGGAGTACTTTGAAGGGAGTTGCTTGGGGGCCATGCACTGCAGGCAATGCAAACATCCTCGCCTCGAGCGATATCCCTTGGTTGGGAAATACGAACAATTGTTGGAATTCGGTGTCTCAACTAATGTTTGATCCAGTCATTCCCGATAAGTTGTGGGACGTGATGGGGATCGGCGTTTTCGTGACGACCATCAAAGGCACTGGCTCAGCTCCGGTGACACTGCAATCCCAGAGTGCGGGGATCGAGCAGTTGGTACCAAACTGGATCATTTCACCGCCCGGCGGCAAGCCTTTGGTGTTTTCGTGGGATAAGCCAATATTCTACGTCGACGATCCCGACGTGTATCCATCGAAGGCAGGACCGAGTAATACGGTCGCAATTAATGCGGGGTGGTCCGGCTCGTTTGCACCAAGCGACCCGACTTACGTCGTTTGCCTGTGCAATGTCGGTTATAATGTCTATGCCGATCAGTCTGGCTATTCGACAGACGGCGGGCAGAACTGGTCTCAATTCAAGTCGCTTCCCACGGACAGCACTGTAAGTCATTTGACCGGCGGAAGTATCGCCGCGTCGACGCCAGACAATATAGCGTGGGCCTATTCATCCACAACTGGCAGCATTTGGTATACGACAAATGGCGGAGTATCTTGGACCAGAGGAACGTTCCCGGCTGAGGTACCAACTTTGGGCGAGCGAGGATGGGGCGGGGCATACTACCTTGACCGACAAATTCTCGATCGTGATCAAGTCCAGCCAGCAACTTTCTATGCCTACAATTATGGTCCCGCTTCCTCTCGCACTGCGGCCGGCACCTATCGATCGACCGACGGCGGAGCGAATTGGACACACGTCTCAAGGTTCGCGTTCCCCAACGCCGGCTACAATGCCAAACTGCGCTCTGTTCCTGGCCAAGCGGGACATCTCTTCTTCACGGCAGGACCGTCCGAACCAACTAATTCAAGCGGGAGCTTGTTCTATCGATCTGATGATGCCGGCACGACGTGGAAGAGCGTGCCCAATGTCAACGAGGTGTGGGCTTTCGGATTTGGTGCCGCTCCTCCTAATGCCAGTTACCCAGCAATCTTCATCGCTGGATATGTAAATCACATCTGGGGCGTGTGGAGGTCAGATGACAATGCCGCAACCTGGGTTAATTTGACGACATGGCCCATCAACAGTCTTGACAGAATCAAGGCCATTGAGGGCGATTCAAATACTTACGGTACGGTGTACATCGCTTTCGGCGGCTCAGGGTATGCATATGGCAGATTACAGTGACAGCTTTTGATGTAGGCTCAAGCACGGCATCATCATCTGCCTTCTACGGCGGCCCCGCGCAACTCGACGACTGCTTGACTGCTTCGATCATAGGCCGGCCCTAGCGGCTCGTCTACGATGGGTCCGGCCTTATCCTCTCGATTGGCTCAACCTAGAACAACCCCGCCCAACGCTACATAACTGCAGCGTCAAGCGATGCTGAGATTTTCTGCGTCGCCATCGGCGGATGTACGATCGCAATCGAACATAATTCGGGGGCGAGTTCAGACTACAATTACTACAGCGCCAGCAAGTCACGCACGCTCGTCATCGATGCATCCAGCAACGATCTGGCTGGAGCGACCGCCACTTCTTAGGTACCGATGAACTCAGCGCAAGATCTGCTTTGGAGCCACAACACCGGTACAATCGCTGACGCCACTTTACCCTTAGTCTCTCACGCGAAGGCCACAAAGGGTTACCATGGCACCGTCGTTCCGACATTTCTCCCGAGAGGGTCGTTCACGACAGCGACTTGAAGTGATATGCCGGCTGAACTTTAATCAACCTATTAGCATGGAGAGCGCCGTTGCCGGCGGATATGTCGCATCCGATCGAACCGGAATGGTCGCCCAAGCAGCAAGGCGGTTACCGCCTCCTTCTACACCGATCAGACGCATTGGACCGATGCCCGATATATCGTATTGGGAGAAACAATCAGGCTGCGATCTTGCCGACCAGGCCGCGAACTTGCCGACGTTCCGAGTGAGCTTATGGAACGAATTGTGTGATGACGGACTCTCCGTTCAGGCTAGCGTCGACCCTCTTAGCGTATATCTTTGACAACGGTTGGATTGGCCAAATATGGTCAGCTACCCGCAGTGGGATCATCCAGCGGAACCGCAGATAAAGGCGCATCGACGCGGCCACATTCTCGGGCTTGGATTCGCTCTTTTGATATTGAACTTCCAGTCCGGCGCGCTTTCCAGCGAGAGCGACACTCTTCGGCGTAAATTGCATCAAATGGAAGGGTAGGTCCGTACTGTGCCAGTATCCGCGACAGGCGCGAGCGAGTGTGTAACCCGCGTTCGGAACTTCGATCCATACAACACCGCCCGGCGCGAGAAGTTGCTTCATCGTCTGAAGCGTTTCGATCGGATCAGGGGCGTGTTCTAGGACATGATGGGCTGTGATGACGTCAAACCGCTCGGAAGTTGTTTTGGCGAAGTCTTCGAGCATGCCATTGAAAACCTCGATTCCGCGCTGCTTTGCGGCCCGCGCGCCATGTGGGCTTGGTTCAATGCCTTTGGTCGTTGCTCCGAGGATCTTCATGATATGGAGAAAATAGCCACCACCGCACCCGACGTCCAAAATGCGCATTTTTGGACGTAATGGAATATCCCGAAACTGCCCCGTGCGACGAGCCTCTTTGACGACGGAAGTGTCGTCTGCGGCAGCGTCATGAGTGGGGCGATAAGCGCTATAGTTGTGATCATAGTAAGGTTGGAGTTCCTCCCAAGAGGGTTGGGGGTTCATGAATTGATGGCTACAGTCAATACATTCTGAGACGGACCAGATCTTATCGTCCTGGCCCCTTGTCGATGGAGCGGAGAAGAGCTTCTTGTGATGCAGCGATTGGCAAATCGGACAGTTAGTTAACGTCTTCAAAGTACTTTTCCTTGTGCAGCAAGGGCTTAGGCTAGCCTAAGCAACTCTTATGGCCTAGCCGTGACGGGCTTTTCAGTTAATGTCGCGAGACAAAAGCTATGGCGACCCTTCGTTTCCATTTTCTGCCTTAATTTGCTCTGCGGTAAGTTTGAGCGGCCTTTACTCATCCTCGCGGTACAGACGGAAAGGAAAATGCCGAGCGGGAGTAAAAGTACTATCACCGCTATGCTAGACTCTCGTTCCCAGCGTATTGTTATGTGCATTTGCTCCACCAACTCGCAAGATGCTTTCGATATTTCGCCGGATCGATGCCTGTCTTTGAGTGAATCATAACCGCCACTGTCCGCGGATCAACGTTCGCAAAGAATTCTTCAATAGCAGAATCATTTGACAGGGGGAGATGCCAAGAGGGTTTGACCAGCGGCACTGACGACGGTGCGTGGTCCGTTGAATCATATCCCAGGACTTCGCTAACGAAGACTCCATAAATCATATATTCGGAGAAACTAACCGTTCGCGCAAGCGCAACCATCCAGTTGACGCCGGTGCTCGCCTCAATTCGCTGCTGCATAGCTCGAATGACCTCGCTGTTCCAACAGATCATGTTGCCAACATGATTGCGAGAGCCGGGACGGTAATCCCTCGGAAGGCCCAGCAGGTGACGAGCTGTAACGGTCCACTCGTGATGCCCGGCGAAGTCCACGTCAAGCAGCCCGATCTTCCCGTCAACTAGAAGATCTTCGCGGTGAAAATTTCGAAGAAATGCCGTATCGGAATCGCAAAAGATCAATGTTCGCTCTGAGACAACCTCAACCGCCGCAATCTTTAGAATTTGTTGAATGATCCATCCGCGCACCGGTGGTGCTTTCAGACTGAACCACAGGCCCTTGCGACCGGGCATCCTCCAGATCCACCGCCCCAGCAAGGCTTCAGACTCAATGAGATGTCGCTTGCGACCCTCCAGGTGCTTGAACGCCGTGTAGTCGCGTCGATCAACTATGAGATAGTGCGGCACATCAGGCGAAGTCCGATCGAGCGACTCTGCCAGCAGTTCGCACCGTTTGAGATCCGGCAAATAGGTGGGCGTAACGATGGCGAACGTTTTGATCGAACTCTGAATCAAGAGCTTTTCCTCCCAGTCCATTTCGGCTTTTCAACTGCGCCCCCAGTTGGCTCATCCAAGCGGACCACCCAGGAACCGCGTCTTTTTCATTCCATATACTTCAATTCAATACGATCTTGCCAAAAGGACGGGGCAACGAACGATTCTCCGACAGGTCGGCTCTCAGGAGCATGCTGCACATAGGTGGGGCCAACTGCGGCTATAGCCCATAAGTTATCCCGCACGTGCCGCGAACTCCCCCGGTCAAACGGACGCTGGACCGGCGACCCGAGCGCGATTATCCTGAAAAACAGGTCATTCAAGTCAGGTTTCGAGGCACTTTATGACGATCCGGTCTCCTTTAAAATATGCGTTTGTGACGGCGTGTCTTAATATGGGCTTTGCGGTTGCAATGCGAACCGATCTGGCGGCAGTAGGCAGACTTCTCGCCAAGTTGCATCCAGTCAACACCGAACACCCCCTCATTCGATTAGGCAGCCGTGGCGACGGTGGTTATCTGATTCCTGACGACCTCGATGGAATCGTCGCCTGCTTCTCTCCAGGCGTTGACGATCGAGCTTCGTTCGAAACAAACTTTATACAGCGAGGAATTCCGTGCTATTTGGCGGACGCATCGGTGAGCTCGGCGCCTATTGACGGGGACATGGTTCACTTTACGAGGAAATTCCTTGGTGTAGTCAACAACGATACAACAATCACGCTTGACGATTGGGTCTCATCCAACAAGCCGGAAAATGACGGCGATCTGATCCTTCAAATGGATATTGAAGGAGCCGAATGGCCGGTTCTGCTTAATGCGTCGCGCCCGACTCTCCAACGCTTTCGTATGATCGTCATCGAATTGCACGACCTTGAGCGCGTGATGGATAAGCACGCGTTTAACATTATCGAAGCTACTTTCGACCGCCTGCTGCAGGATTTCTACATTGTGCATAACCACCCGAACAACTATGGACGAAGCGTGCGCTGCGGATCACTCGTCATTCCCCGCGCGCTGGAGATGACACTCATTCGGAAAGACCGCGTCAAGTCGACCTCTTACGCAAAGACATTTCCTCATCCGCTGGATGAGAGGAATGACCGGAACAGCCCGGACCTGCCGCTACCAGCCCAATGGTTTCATCAAGGGGCTTAGCTCGCGCCGGCCCGCGAGTTGGAATCGACGCGGCCTCCAACCATCAAGGGAGCGACACTCGCTTGCTCTTGCCGCCGGCGTACGGGTCCTTGCTCAACCAGTAGAAACTCTCGCTTTAGCTTTTCTGTCTCCTTGTCCGAATCGAACTCGCTCTCCACCTTTTGCCTTCCGGTGCTGGAAGCGCTTTTTCGGAATGAGTAATCCTTAATCATGCGATCGAGGGCCGTCACGAGCGCGTGGGCGTCCGCTGGTCTAACGAGCAATCCTGCACTTCCGTCTTCGACCAACTCGCTCGTTCCCGCAATATTGGTTGAGATAACGGGAACGCCCACCGCCATCGCTTCCATGACCGATATTGGCAGGCCTTCCGCCAGGCTTGGCAGGACGAATATATCTGCCGTCTGAAGCTCTCCGATAATCTCCGCCTCATTCAAGATTCCCAGGAACGTGACGTGACGCTCAAGTCCGCGAGCTTTGACACTCTCCATCAGATCGGCCCGCGATGGGCCATCTCCCGCGACCCGAAGTGTTATCTCGGGATGCAATCTGATCAGCGCGTCCATAGCCTCCAGCAGGAACGGGAGGCCTTTCTCCGGTGCGAGCCGAACGGCGCAAAAGATGGTCCGGATAGTCTCTCGCGGGGCCTGAAACCGGTAGGCGTCCAGATCCAATCCACAATGAATGACCTTCAGAGTGGACCCGTCTTCAAGTCCAGAGAGGAAAAGCAGTTGGCTCTTGCAATAGTAGCTAATGCACCGAACAAACTGCGCGCCAGAAATCTTCTCCCGAAGCCGCCCGTACTTGCCATCGATGAACACGTGGGGGCCGTGGAAGGATATGCTGTAGGGAATCCCGGCCAGCTTGGCAGCCAGCATGGTGACCATGCCGCTATGATCTCCGAAGTGGTTATGGACGTGCGCAAATCCGCCCTCTCGCAGGAACCGGGCTGCAATCACTGCTTCAAGAAAATAGACGGCTTGGTAGACGAGGCCATGCGGACCTGGTGCCGCCATGCGCGTGGCAAAGGCTAGAACCCGCAAGAAGTGCATCGGCGCCGAGATCATTTCGGCAAAGATTATTGAGATGATCCCGGGAACCGAGCGCGCCAGAAGGAACTGGGTTATCTCACCCCATTCGCGCATATTCTCGAGATCTGCGGCATCCTTCTCCTCCGGCTTCCACACCGACAGGATTTTCACATCGACTCCCGACTTGAGCAGGCTTCGAAGCTCTCTTTTAATGTAGGTATCGGTTTTGCCGGGAAATCGGTGAAGAAGATAGCCAATCCGTTTCATGATCAGTCCGTAACTACCGCCTCCATTGGGCAGCAACGTTGAGCAAATGCTTTCAAGCGGGCCCAAGGTGATTATCGCCCCGGGCTTTGGAGTAGGTCTCTTCCAAGCAATGGTCGAACTTGATTGGAGCAGCCCAGTCCAGGACCTTCCTCAATTTGCCATTGCCGAAACGGATCGGCTTGAACTGCTGCTGATAGCGCAGCGGCGTCAGCAGCGAGGGAAGCTTCCCCTTCGATCCGAAGCATGAGCGGCTGAACAATTGCGCGATCCAGGCCACCCCCAAGCCGAAGTAGTAGGGGATCGGAAGCAACCACCTGCTGCGTTTCGTGCGTCTGACGTATTCCCGAGCGTAATGCCAGACGCGAATCTCATCGTCATCCACGATATTGAAGATTTGACCGGAAGCTCGGGGGTCTTCGACTGCCACTGCGATGCAGTCGGCACAGTTCCTCACATACGTGAGGGGCAGACGCGTAAACGGACCGAACATGATGTGGATCGGCCCCGCGCCTCGACCCATTCCCGCGATCTCGGCGTGCTCGTGCCCCCAAATGAAGCCGGGCCGCAGGATAGTTAGCTGCCAATCATTTTTTGCCGAACACCGGGTAACCAGACGTTCCTGCCACATCTTCGCGATCGTATATCCACCCATCCGGTAGAAGTCGGTCAGCAGCGGTGTCTCCTCGTTCATTTCCCCTCGAGCCACGTCCCAATCATACACGACCAGGCTGCTTATGTGCACGAGACGCTCGACCGAGGACGATGCCATCGCCTTCAGCGCCCGCTCGGTTCCGACGACAGTCGACGCAAATTGAACATCTTCGTTGCCGCTGGTTGCCGCTGCCAGATGCACGAAGACGTCGATATCGGTGAAAGCTCCTTCCAATGCTCCGTCTACGCGCAAGTCGGCTCGCCATATCTCCACATTGCCCTTCCATTCGGGGGGCGAAGAGGACGGCCTGACTATGGCGCGAACAAAGTGGCCGCGCTCAAGCAAACGTTCGACAACGTGCCGACCAAGAAATCCCGCAGCCCCAGAAACAAGCACTCTCATAATTCCAATTCCGGCTTGGTAAACGCATCGACCAGTTTGGCCGTCCTATCGATCTCTTCGAGGTCGACCGGTTGGCCACCATTGTGCCGAATTGAATCGTAGGTACGACCAATAAGCTCGGACAAACCATCATAGCTGCTGGTCCCCGCCAGCTTTCGCCAGAAGCTCGCAACCGTCCCTCGCAAAATACCCGTTCCTTCGGTCATCCCGCTTCGAAGCTTCGCAATCGCTGGCTCGCCCGGGCGGAACTGTCGCAAGGCAAGCAAAGGCGACTCGAATAAATTCGCTTCCACCTGCATCTTGGTCCCGAGCACCCGGACAATAAATCCATCAAGCTTTGTATTTCCACTGAACTCGACGACGGCCGGCGCTCTCGCTCCTCGAACGATGGCTCGAAATTCGTCGGCGGGAAGAGGCGACGCTTCCACCCGCTTGGTCCACACCGTTCTGACCGACACCGCCGCACCTGCAAACATC
>NZ_PPPT01000261.1 GCF_006483445.1 Bradyrhizobium guangdongense
GGGCAAGCTGTCAGCTCGCCCGCCTCGCCTTCGTCAGTGGGATGCTGACGTTCGAACGCGGCCCAGCATGAACAGCGCCAGAAGCGCGAACGGCCCAAAGATCAGGGTCGTCCAAAGCCAGGCCTTCGAAGATCGGCCACGGTCGCGCGCCATGTCATAAGCAGCAGGCATACAGGCCATCGCGAGGAGCTGGAAAATCAGCCAATTCGGCATGGGCAACTTCCTGATTGCTGTCTGAGGATAGCATCGCTGGTCCTTCTGTCGGCTTCACTTTCAGTTGTTGGCATTGGCCTTGGCCGAGCAAGGCTGAGGCCCTTGCGCTTCGACAGGCTCGCGCGCGACCAGAACAAGTCAGCCTTCCGCGCGCAGGGCCGACTCGACGCGCTGGATTTGCCGCTCCCGCATCTCAGGCTTGGCCCCGCCGAGCAGCAGGAAGACGCGGACAATCGGCAAATAGGGCTGCATCGCCGCCCTCAGCGTCGCCGGCGTTATGCCGGCCAGCCGCGCATACTCCGCCTGTAGAACCGAACTGATCGGGGCGCGCTCCGGATCGTCGGCATTTTCCGGATCGAGTTCGGCAATCAGGACGTGGCACTGTGCCATCTCGTAGGCGGCGGGCGCGCGCGCCGCGCCGAGCCAGTCGATCAGCCTCGGGCCCTGCGCCGTCATGATCACATTGCTGGGGTGAAGATCGGAATGGCACAGCACGTCATCGTGCCTGAGGTGCTCGATCAACGCGAGGACGCCGTTGATCACGCGCTCTGGAAGCACGCGGCCGGCGAACTGCAATCGGGCCGCCATCGCCTCGTGCAGCGAGAGTGGGCCCGGCGGCGGTCGCGTCCTGTGAACGGCAAGGCACAGCGTCGCAAGGATGGCGCCCGCTTCTTCACGCGTGACGGCGCCGGTGCGTACAGCCTGCGTCAGGGTCGGGCCATCGAACCGCGGCAGCACGATGCCGAAGCGACCGTCCAGGGTGACTTCGCCGAACACCTCCGGCGCCGGGCCGCCGGCGGCGAAGACCGCGCGGGTCATTTGCGCCTCATGCTGGACGACCCATTGCGGGATACCCGGCTTTGACAGCTTGACCACCTGGCCGGGCGCCCAGGCATGGACATCGGCAAAGACGCCCTCGCCGATCTTCTCTCCGAGCGATCCCTGCATGTCCGTTCTCCGCCGTGCCGAGGAAACACCGGCGGCGAGCAAAAAGGAACCCCTTCCGTCGCGGGTGTCGTCGCAGGCGACAGCTTGCTGACCGCGCGAGATCGGATAGGTTGAAGCACAAGGTGAAAATTGTGAGGCTTTCGCATGGATGGAGATAACGCGGATCTGCCGCTCTCGGGAGTCACCGTCGTCTCCCTCGAACAGGCGATCGCAGCGCCTCTCGCCAGCCGGCATCTTGCGGACTGGGGAGCGCGCGTCATCAAGATCGAACGGCCGGGCAACGGAGATTTCTGCCGGGATTACGACCACGTGATGAATGGCATGTCGAGCCAGTTCGTCTGGACCAACAGGTCCAAGGAAAGTCTGGCGATCGACATCAAGAGTCCGCAAGGCAAGGAGGTTCTCGATGCCTTGCTTCCGAAGGCGGATGTCTTTGTCCAGAACCTCGCGCCGGGGGCTGCGGAGCGGCTGGGCCTGGACGCGGCATCGCTGCTGCGGAGATTTCCACGCATCATCGCATGCGACGTTTCAGGCTATGGATCCGGCGGCCCCTACAGCGACAAGAAGGCCTACGATCTCCTGGTCCAGTGCGAGGCCGGCGTGCTCGCGGTGAACGGCACGGAAGCCGAGCCCGCCAAGGTCGGACTGTCCGTCGTGGACATCGCCACCGGCATGTACATTCTCAACGGAGTTTTGATGGCTCTGTACCGCCGCGAGAAGACCGGCAAGGGCACCGCCTTTCAGGCCTCGTTGTTCGATTCGATCGCGGATTGGATGAGTTACCCGGCCTACTATACGCACAGCACGGGACAACCGCTTCCAAGAACCGGAGCGAAGCACGCGACGATCGCGCCGTATGGTCCGTTCCGGGTCGGGGACGGCAAGACGATCTTCTTCGGAATTCAGAACGACAGGGAATGGAGGGCTCTGTGCGCCGTGGTCCTCGGAGATCCCGGCTTCGCGGACCATCCGCATTACCGTACCAATCCGCTCCGCATGCAGAACCGGGACGCGCTGCAGCGACACATCGAGGAGCGGTTCGCGGCCAAGACCAGCGAAGAAACGCTGCGGCTGCTGGACGAGGCTTCGATCGCCAACGCAAAGATGAATTCCGTCGAATCCTTTCTGCAGCACGAACAGCTTCGGAATCGCGGTCGGGTGCGAAGTGTGGAGACCGAGCACGGTCCGGTGATGAGCTTCCTCCCTGCTCTCACCATTCCCGGCTTGTCGCCTCGGATGGATCCCGTGCCGGCGGTCGGACAGCACAATCGATCCATTCTCGACGAGCTTGGCCTTGAACTTGGCCTTGAACTTGGCCTTGGGGAGACGACGTGACGATTCACGATCAGCGCTTGACGCGGGTGTATCTGGCCGTTCCTGCACATCGTTCCGAGATGGTCGCCAAAGCGGCCGTCTCGGCAGCGGATGCGGTCTTCATGGATCTCGAGGACGCCGTCCCCCCGTCCGAAAAGAATGCGGCGTTGGACGCCGCCGTCCGCTCGTTGTCCTCGCTTGATTGGGGCAAGAAGCTCGTCGCGGTGCGCCTGAACGGCATCGACAGCCCATTCATAGAGCGCGAGATCCGCGCATTGGGGGCACTTCCCAGGCTGGATTCCGTGATCGTGCCGAAGGCCGAGCGGGCGAGCGACATCGCGGGGATAGCGGATCGGTTGCGGGCCGCGGCGCCAGATCGCGCGAGGCCGATGGAGCTGGAATTGTTGATCGAAACCGCGTTGGGTCTCGTCAATGTCGACCTGCTCGCCGGCTCTCACGCAAGCGTCGGGGCCCTTCATCTCGGCGTGGGAGATTTCGCGGCCTCGATCGGCGCGCGATCCTCGGAGATCGGAGCTTCGCCAGAAGGGTATCGACACCTGGGATCCGCTCAGAGCGGCTATCCCAGTGTGCCGTTGGACCTCTTCGCCTATCCGATGATGCGCGTGCTGGTGGCGGCGCGGGCGTTCGGTCTGCGTGCCGTCGACGGTCCCTGCGGCGCGTTCCGCGATGCCACGTTGACTGCAAGCAGCGCCCTCAAGGCGGCCGCGATGGGGTTCGACGGCAAGCAGGTGATTCATCCCAGCCAAATCGAACCTACACTGCGTGCCTTCCGGCCATCCGACGACGAACTCGCGCACGCGCGGAGGGTCGTCGAGGCGATGGGAGAGGCCGAGGCGCTCGGCAAGGGCGCGGCGACCCTGGATGGAAAGATGATCGACTACGCCAACGTCCGGATGGCGCGCAGGATCATCAAGCTGGGATCCTAGGCTTTTCGCCCAGAGCGTCATTTCGCGGCTGCGCTAGAATGTCACCGCTTTCGGAGCCCTCCACCAGCTATCGCAGCAGGCCACCATGCGGAGCGAGTGTGACGTACGTCGCAGAGCCCGGTGAAGGACCCCAATATCTGTAGCGGGATCGTTTCCTGGATTGGAAGCACGCCCGTGAAGAACCATTTTCCCCTGCTGGACCCGCTGCGCTTCGCCACGGCCCTCGGCGTCGCCGTTTTTCATCAGATGTTCTGGTCCTGGGCCTGGGTTTCCGTCGGCGTCCCCGGTTTCGAGCGCACTGTCGCCGCCGATGTCATTTACCCGTCCGCCGCGCCCTACACCTGGTTCGGCTGGGTCGGCGTTGAAGTGTTCTTCGTCATTTCCGGGTTCGTGATCGCGAATTCCGCGAGCAAGTCGTCCCCGACGGAATTTCTTCTCGGCCGCGCGCTCCGGCTTTATCCGGCGGTCTGGGTTTGCGCCACCGCGACCCTCCTCGTTCTGGTTCTCTTCGGCAGCGGCAAGGCGTCCGAATTCATCGTGCCCTACATCCACGCCATGACGCTCGTCCCCAAGGGCGTCACGGCGCAATGGCTCGACGGCGTCTATTGGACGCTGGCCGCCGAGGTGGCGTTCTATGGGCTCGTGTTCTGCGCGATGCTGACGAAGAAGGTCACCCTGCGCCACCTGGCTTTCGGCCTCACCATCTACAGCGCCGTCTTCAACGCCGTGGCGTTGCTGGTGCTGTCGTGCACGACACCGTCCGACCTGCCCTATCTCGTGATGCTGATGTTCCGGGTGCCGTGCGCGGCGTTCCTGTTGTCCCATGGCTGCTTCTTTGCGCTGGGCATCTGGCTCTTCATTTCTGCGAACCGGCAACTGACGGCGCTCGAAAGGATCGCCGTCGCCGTCACCGTTATTTCCGGGGCTGCGGAAATCTACTTCTTCGCCTCGTTCTTCCTGACCTCCATAACCGCCATCGCCGACCAATCGGCGCTGGTGCCGATCATGGTGTGGCTGGCGGCGGTGGGCCTCATTGCCTGGTGCGCGAAGCGGAACAGGCGCGCGACGACGACCACGTCGCGTGAGGCGCCGGCTTACTGGCGAACGCTCGGGCTGATCACCTATCCGCTCTATCTCACCCACAACGTCGTCGGCACCGCGATCATTCGTGTACTTGTCGATGCCGGCCTCGATGCCACCATGGCCGTGTGGGTCCAGCTCGGCCTACTCGTCCTGATCTGCTGGTTCATTTGCGCGAAGATCGAGCCGGCCATCAGGTCTGCGATGACGAAGGCCATCGCCTATTTCGGACAGCTTCCGGAACGGCTGCCGGCCTCGAAGCGCCCGCGGTTTTCGCGGGGGCTGGGCCTTCGGCCCGTCCCGGCAAAGTTGGTCGCCAGTTTGCGATAACCGCGACCCTGCTAGACTGGCTTCATGAAGGTCACCAGGAACATGGTGGATGAGGACCTGCGCGGCAGCTATGCCGTCGGGCGGATGGTCGCGAGCTTCTTTCACACGCCATGGTTCTCTCTGCTCGTCTTCCGTCTCAGCGGCGCTGCCCTGCAGGGAAAAAACATCCGAGGCCTTCTCTGCAGCGAGCAACATGTTCCGAGCCGACATGGCGGACCGCCAATTCGTGTGCGACTCTATCGGCCGGCCGCGGCGGCCGGACCGCTGCCGGTCATGCTCTATCTGCACGGCGGCGGTTACGTTTACGGCGTGCCCGAGCAATTCGGCTCTGTCATCGCCGATTTCATCGAGACAGAGCCGTGCATCATCGTCGCGCCGGATTACCGAAAGGCCGTTGAATGGCCGTACCCGGCTGCCTTTAACGACTGCTACGACACGCTGCTCTGGATCAGGGACAATGCGGCCTCGCTCGGCGGACGGTCCGACAAATTCATCGTGGCAGGCCACAGCGCGGGCGGCGGGCTTGCGGCGGCCGTCTCACTGAGGGCGACCGATACCGAGGATGCCAAAATCGCCTTTCAGATGCCGCTCTATCCTATGATCGATGACCGGCAGGACACCGTCTCGGCGATCGATAACGACGCACCCGTATGGGATGAAAAAGCCAACAGGCTGGCATGGTCGCGTTATCTCGATGGCGTCGAGACCGTTCCGCCTTACGCGGCTGCGTCACGCTGCACGGACTTTACGAAGCTGCCGCCGACGATCACCTTCGTCGGCAGCCTCGAGCCATTTCGGGATGAAACGAAAACCTATGTCGAGAACCTTCGCCGGGCCAATATTCCCGTCGCGTTCGAGGTCTTCGACGGCGCCTTTCACGGCTTTGATTTGATGGTGCCGGACGCGCCCATCAGCCAGCGGGCAAACCGGTTTCTGATGGACAACTTCCAAAGGTTTGTCCGGCGCTACTTCCCTTAAGGCTCCACCAATTCCGGCCACGGCACGATGGTCGACTTCACCGTCTTCATCGCCATCGCATCCTTCACCGCCTGCGCGACGCCCTCTTCCGTGAACGGATAGATCGTCTGCATCTTCAGCCACGGATATTTGTGCTGCGTGCGGTAGAGCATGTCGACGCCGAGCGGCAGGTCGTTGGCGGTAAAGCCCCAGGAGCCGAGCACGTTGAGGTCCTTGGTGCAGATGCGGTGCCAGGAGGTCTCGATGGAGCCTGCGTCGGTGAACTGGCCCATCTCGACATAGGTGCCGCCGTCGCGCAGCATCTCGATGCCTTCGGGGCCGGCCGAGGGATGGCCCGAGCAATCCATCACGAGATCGGCGCCAAAGCCGCCGACGATGTCGCGCACCGCCTTGATACGCTCTTGCGGCGATTTCAGCTCCTCGATGTTGACGGTTGCTTCCGCACCGAATTCGCGCGCGAGCTTGAGCCGCGGCTCTTCCGGTGCGCCGACGCAGATCACGCGCCCCGCTCCCATCTCGCGCGCGGCGGCGACCGCGAGGATGCCGATCGGGCCAGACCCCTGGATCACGACGGTGTCGCTCCAGGTGAAGCCTCCAGCGCGCGTGGCGCGGTTGAAGGCGCGGATGCAGGAGGTCAGCGGCTCCGACAATGCGCCGAGCCGCAGCGACATGTCGTCGGGCAGCTTGTAGATTTTCGTGCCCGGCAGCATCTCGAGATCGACATAGACATATTCGGCCCAGCCGCCCCACATGTGCGGTGGCTTGTCGAAGCCAAGATAGCGGCCGTAATAGACCGGCGTCAGGCACTTGTTGGCCGTCAGCGGATAATGGATGCAGTAGTAGCAATGGCCGCACGGCATCAGCGGCGGGATCATCACCTTCGATCCGACCTTCAACGGCTTGCTCATGAAATCTTCGGTGAAGTCAGGCCCGCATTCGACGATGACACCGCCGAGCTCGTGGCCGAGCGTGAACGGCCAGGGCAGCGGCTTTGGCCAGTGACCTTTCAAAATGTGCAGATCGGTGCCGCAGACGCCGCAGGCCCCGATCTTGATCAGCGCCGCCTTCCGGCCGACCTTCGGCCACGGCACGGTGCGGATGACAGGCTCCGATCCCGGCCCGGCATGGGTGCAGACGCGGATTTGCTGCATGGTGTTTCCTCGGCTCGCGCGCTTGTTATGTTTGTTGGGCGCGACATAGCCTATGGGAGGCACTGCACCATGCCAAGCGCTGCGCACGTAGCCCGCATGAAGCGCAATGCGGGAGACGGACCCCGGATTACGCTTGCGCTCCATCCGGGCTACGGACTCCAGGCGCACACAGTTGCGTCAAGACGCTGCAACGGCCGGTAACATCCACAGGTTGACACGCGCCGCTTGGCATCCCACGCTGCAAACGATCTCATGTGCATGAGATGTTGGGGGCAAGGCGTTGCGCAGTCGCTGGGGCATTCTCGCGATCCTGTTCCTGGTGCGCCTGACCATGGCGTTCCAGTTCCAGAGCGTGGCTGCCGTCGCTCCGCTGCTCCAGACGCAGTTCGGCGTCGGCCTTGCCGATATCGGTCTCCTGATCGGCCTCTACTTCACGCCCGGCGTCGTGCTGGCGCTGCCGGGCGGCGCGATCGGCGCGCGGGTCGGCGACAAGCCCACCGCGCTCGCAGCGCTGGCGCTGATGCTGATCGGCAGCCTGATGATGGCGCTGGCGGATGGCTGGAGTCTTCAGGTCGCGGGCCGCCTGGTTGCCGGTATCGGCGGCGTATTGTTGAGCGTGCAGCTCACCAAGATGACCACGGACTGGTTTGCGGGCAAGGAAATCGCAACCGCCATGGGCATCGTCATCAATTCCTGGCCGACGGGAATCGCGCTGTCGCTGGTGATGTTGCCGATCATCGGCACCGCAGGCGGCGTGGAAGCGGTGTTCCTTGCAGTCTGTGCCGTCGTGGTGGTCGGCATCGTGCTGATGCTGTTCTATCGGCCGCCGCCAGTGAGCGGACCGGTGGCCGCCGTGACCGGCGGGCTCGACACGCAGACGGTGTCGGCCGTGATGGTCGCCGGCATGATCTGGGGATTGTTCAACGTCGGCTTCGCCATGATCCTGTCCTTCGGTCCGACGCTCTTGGTCGAGCGCGGCTGGACGGTGGCGGCCGCCGGCTCCGTGATCTCAGTCGCGCTGTGGATCTCGGCCTTCTCGGTGCCGCTCGGCGGCTACCTCGCCGACCGCACGCAGCGCCCCCTCACCCTGCTCGTGGCCGGCAGCTTTGCGCTCGCGATCCTGCTTGCGCTGCTGACGCGGTCGAGCGCGGTGGTGCTGATCGTGGTCGCGCTCGGGATCGTTTCGGGGCAACCGGCGGGGCCGATCATGAGCCTGCCGGCGCGGGTGCTGGCGCCGCAGAACCGCGCCATCGGCATGGGCATCTTCCTCACCGTCTTCTACGCGGCGATGATGCTGGGGCCGGTCGTCGCCGGACGGCTCGCGAGCTGGACCGGCAGTGCGGCCGCCGCCCTCGACCTCGGCGCCGCCGTGGTGCTGGTCTGCCCGCTGCTGCTGTGGCTGTTCGAGCGCATCGCCGCCCGCAAGCCGCAGCCGGCACAAGCTTGAGTGTCCAGCATCTTGGGGGGCTAGACAGTGACACCAGAAGAAATCCGCAACGAGCACCTCAAGCATATCGCCTCCTGGCTCAATACGCTCGGCGCAGCCATCTTTACCGCCGGCTGCTTCGTTCCTGCGGCCCAGTTCATCTTCAATTTGCTACCAACCGGAACCGGTTCGGGCCTTGTTGTCGGGATAGGGGTGGTTTGCTTTGTGGGTGCTTTCGCCCTACATTTAACGGGGCACGTCATTTTGGGAGGTCTGCGATGACCACCTACCAGACAGTCGCACTTTTGGCGCCCCTGGCCGGCGTCGTTGGAGCCATCCTTACCGCATACGTCGCCAAGGTGATCTGGGTAGACCGTCCCCGTCAGGCTGCGGCACTTGACCCAACCGTAGAGATCACCCAGGCCATGCAACGCGCCATCCATGGCAGCGACAGCATCACCGCCCAGACCGAGCGCCTGGTAGAGACCATCCGCCGCTCGCTCCAAAGGACACTCTAAGAGCGAACCGAACATACAAGGTCGCTTTCCGTCCAGTTGGTCAGACTTAACTGGACTAAACCCGGCATCCACTCGCTCGAAGTCCGCTCTAATCGCGACTCGTCCGCACCCTGCTAACGGCACGTTAACCCTGTGCACCTTAGGGTCGTTCGGACTCCGCCCGGGCGGGGGGTCGGGTAGTGAAAATGGCGTTGGCGAACCGAAAATTTCTTCCGGCCACCGAGGAGCGTCGACGCTTCCAGCGGGTGAAGGTGCACCTGCTTGGCCGCTATATGCTGCCGGATCGCCGCGAATTCCCCTGCCAGGTCATCAATATGTCCCCCGGCGGGCTCGCCATGCTGGCCCCCGGCATCGGCAATGTCGGCGACCGCGTGGTGGCCTATCTCGACCATATCGGCCGCGTCGAGGGCAAGATCACAAGGATCATCGACAACGGCTTTGCCATGACGGTGGGCGCGACGCCGCGCAAGCGCGACAAGCTCGCGGCCCAGCTCACCTGGCTCGCCAACCGCGACATCCTCAATCTGCCGGAGGATCGCCGCCACGACCGTATCGTGCCGCGCAACCCGATCGCGGTGCTGACGCTCGAGGACGGCAACAAGATGACCTGCCGCATCATCGACCTGTCGCTGTCGGGCGCTGCGATCGCGGCGGAAAACCGCCCGCCGCTGAAATCGACGGTCTTGCTCGGCCGCGTCCAGGGCCGCGTGGTGCGAAACCTCGAGGACGGCTTCGCGCTGGAGTTCACGCACGAGCAGCCGATCGAGACTCTCGAAGAGAGCGTTACCGCGCGGTAAAGCGCAAAGCCCCGAAAAACCCGGCTGATTTCGCCTTATGACGCGGCCCCCGTACCCCGGGGCCGCGTTTTTCATGTCCGGCCCGCAGCGATTTCGCGGTTAACACGGCGCGCGCGCCGCCGCACAAAGGCAGCATTCGCAGGCTCGGCCGCGTTAATGCCGACAATTTTAGTCAATTGCAGTCATCTCGAATTTTACGCGAATTCTATTCAAGTAAATCTCGAATTCGACGCTCGTTTTACTTGTGTTTGCATCGACTTGACTTGTCTCACTTAGCGGCGACGAAAATCGTTTGTGCGAATTGTGGTCCCAACAAGAAAAACGGGGGCCACGATGTTCGACTTCAGGGGACAGGGGAAAGGGATGGCGTTCGCCGCCGTCCTTTTGGGACTAAGCGCGACGGCGCAGGCCGGTGACAACCGTCTGCTCTATGCGAGCCTCGGCGATGCCACGCGTGCGCCGATCGGCTGGGTCGAGTTCTGTGCTGACAATACTGCCCAATGCCAGGGCGGTCCGTCGCAGCCGCGCGACATCGTGATGTCGCAGACGGCGTGGCGCGATCTCTTGAAGGTCAATCGCTGGGTCAACGAGACCGTGAAGCCTTTGACCGACATGGAGCACTGGGGCGTGATCGAGAAATGGTCGTTGCCGACGGACGGCTACGGCGACTGCGAAGACTACGTGCTGTTGAAGCGCAAGATGCTGATCGATGCCGGCTGGCCGCGCGAGGCCCTGCTCATCACCGTCGTGCGCGACAAGAAGGGCGAAGGACACGCAGTGCTGACGGTCAAGACCGACAAGGGCGAGTTCGTTCTCGACAATCAGAACGAGAACGTCGTCGCCTGGACCGAGACCGGCTACCGCTTCGTCAAGCGGCAGTCGCAGGCGGATCCCAATGTCTGGGTGTCGCTCGGCGACAACCGGCCGGCGGTGTCCACCGCGAGCGCCAAGGATCAGTGAGTCAAGGATCAGTGAGTTAGGAACGAACGGAATCATCGAACGAGTTACGCGACCCGGTCACATCCCCACCCCTCCCCGTCCCAGACCGGTTCGCGCGCGGCCAGCCATCCCCCAATGGCTGGCCGCAACCATTTTGTGACTGCTGTCACGCAAGGTCCTCGGCCAACGAACGATTGCTCGACCGTCGGTTGCGGTGATTAAATCCCGGCCGGGAGGCAGGGATGAACAGAGCGTGGAGCACGGCACGCGAGGATGCGCATTTCATCTTGCGCTGCCTGCGCTACAGGTTTCGGACCGAGCGCCTTCAGCTCGCGACCATCAGCCGCCTCAATCTGAACGGCGCCACGGTGCTCGACATCGGGGCCAACAAGGGCATCTACGCCTTCTGGCTTGCGCGCGCGGTCGGTGCCGGCGGTCGCGTCGTGGCCTTCGAGCCCCAGCCCGAGATGGTCGACTATATCGGCAGGCGCCGGACGCAGTTCGGCTGGCGCAACGTCGAGATCGTCAACCTCGCACTGTCGGACACCAACGGCTCGGCACAACTCTCGCGCCAGCGGGTCGGCGACGGCAGCGCGTCGCTGTCCCGCTCGAACGGCGAGACCATTTCGGTCCCGACGACAAAGCTCGACGATCTCCCGGAAATCGCCGGCGTCAGGTTCATCAAATGCGACGTCGAGGGACACGAGCTGAAGGTGTTTGCCGGCGCCGAACGCACCATCAGGACGCACCGGCCCGTGATCCAGTTCGAGGCGTCGCCGCCGGACAATCGGCGATTGTTCGAATTCTTTGCGGACCTCGGCTATTCAGGCGTCATGCTGCTGGGGCGGCGCTATTTGCCGCCCACCAACCCCGAAGAGATCCCGCATTACAAGCTCGGACTGGCCGGCCACCGGGACTTCCTGTTCTTTCCGCCAGAGGCGATCGGAACGATCATTCCGGCGGATTTGTCGCGCGAGTTCATGCTCGATAGCCGCGCGACAACATGATGTCGCAGACGGCGGGGCCCGATCTGCTCAAGGGACGGCCACGGCGAAGACAGCCATTCCCCAATGGCTGGCCGCAACCATTTTTGGACGGCATGACACACCGCTGTTGACTGATCCGATGCTTGTCTCCTTGGGTAGCGCTGCAGGCCACCACGAGGAGCTGTCATGGCGTCGTTCCGTCCCGTCATCGCGTTGGCACGAGGACTCGAAGTGCTGCGCGTCATCAACCAGCAACGGCAATCGACAGTCGGTTCGCTGCACCGGGCCACAGGCCTCGACAAGGCGACGATCGTCCGCATGCTCGAGACGCTCGAGCACGAAGGCTACGTGGTACGCCGCGAGGAGCCGACCAGCTACGCGCCGACCGGGCGGGCCCTCCTGCTGAGTGCAGGCTATGACGAGCCGACCTGGATCGGCGGCATCGCCGAACCTGTTTTCAGTCGATTCCGCAAGCAGATCCACTGGCCGTCGGATATCGCGGTGCTCGATCAGGAATCGATGGTCATCGCCCACACCACGCGGGTCGATGGCTCACTGCTGTTCAGCCGTCCGCCGGGCTTCCGCTTTCCCATTCTGGGCACCTCGATGGGACGCGCCTATCTCGCCTTCTGCGAGCCGGCCGAGCAGGAGCGCATCATCTCCCGCCTGGCCAGGAGTCCCGAGCCGTGGAACGATCTGGCGCGCAACCCGCGCAGGCTTGCCAAGGTGCTGGCAGCTATCCGGAAAGCCGGGTTTGCGGTCATGGACGAAACCTACAGCCGTCGCGTGTTCGGCGGCGCGGTGTGGGCGCTCGGCGTTCCCGTCATCGGCAACGGCAGGCTGTTCGCCAGCATGAACGTCATGATGCTCCGGGAGGCGGTCAACCTGGAACAGGGCATTCGCCGGTTTGTGCCTCCGATGAAGAAACTCGCCGCCACGCTCGCCGACGCGCTCGACAGCAAGCTCAGTGCGCGCAGCGCCGTCGCCACGGGTCGGCCATAGCGCCCTTCATTTCACTCCTTGAAATGGAATTTCTATTTGTTGACGCCTCCCCTCAGCGCGTGTGACGGTCCGCGCGGCTGCCCGCCGGGCCGCCCAATGCCAAGGACATGGGGAGGACAATGTGCGGTTCTGCGCCGGAATTCGTTGCGCCATCGGTGCTGCTCTTGCGTGCCTGACGCTGATCGCGACCGAGCGGGCATCGGCGGAGGCATGGCCGATCCGGCCGATCAAGATCGTGGTATCCACCCCGGCCGGCGGCATCACCGATGCCTTCGCCCGTGCCTACGGCGACTACATCTCTCAAAAGCTCGGCCAACCGGTCATCGTCGAGAACAAGACGGGGGCGAGCGGTGCGCTGGCAGCGCAACTCGTCAAGGACGCACCGGCAGACGGCTACACGCTGATGTACACGATCTCGTCCACGCTGCTCGGCAACCGGCTGCTGCTGAAGTCGCTGGCCTATGATCCGGACAAGGATTTCGCCATCGTCGCGCTGACGCCATCGGGACATCTGCCGCTGGTGGCCCATTCCGCCACCGGCGCAAAGACAATCGAAGACCTGGTCGCCTATGCGCGCCGCAACAAGGTCACGGCCGGCTCCTACGGCATCGGTTCGTTCGCGCACATCGCGATCGCCGAGCTCAACCGGCAGTTCGGCCTCGACATATCCATCGTGCAGTATCGCGGCGAAGCGCCGATGTGGCAGGATCTTGCAGCCGGGGTCATCCAACTGGCGACCGGCAGCTATCAGGCCGCGCTTCCGGTGCTCGAGACCGGCGTTGGCCAGGCGATCGCGGTCCCGACGCCTTTGCGAATGAAGAAGCTGCCGGAGACAAGGACCTTCGTCGAGCAAGGCGTCAACGGCAAGGTGTTCCAGCTGATCAGCTTCACTACGCTGGTGGCTCCCGCCGCGACCCCGACCGACCGGATCGAGCTGCTTGCCAAGCTCATGGTGGAAGCGGGCAAGACGGAACGCGTGCAGAAGCTGCTCGACGCCTTCGGCGTCGACACGCCGGCCATGGATCGCGCCTCCTCCATTGCGCTCTACCAAAAGGAAGGGCCGGTCTGGCTCGATGCGATCAAGAGCCTGGGCCTGGAGCCGCAATAGAAGTCCGGCCGGCGCCTTCTCAATCGGCGTCCGCCCTCGTCACTTCGGCAGGGAGTTCTTGTAGACCTTGCCGCCCTTCATGATCACCACAAAATTCTTCGCGGGATCCGCGACGAGATTCAAGTTCTCGAGCGGATTGCCGTCGACCAGCAGAAGATCGGCGTACGCGCCCTCGTCGACGACACCGAGCTTGCCGGGATAGGGATTGCGCAGGCCGGACAAGGCCATCAATTCCGCATTGGTCGACGTCGCCATGGCGAGCGCTTCGGCCGGCGTGTACCAGCGCGTGAGCGCGGCCAGCATGGCGCCCTGCTTTTCGGCCAGCGCCTTCGAGAACAGCACGTCGGTGCCAAACGCGGTCTTGATGCGATATTTCTTCGCCAGCTCATAGACGCGATCGGTGCCGGTGACCACCTGCCGCAACTTGTCCTGCTCCGCCGGCCCGAGGCCGGCACCCATGGACATATCGAGGAACGGCTGCGTGCTGAGCCAGACCCCCTTCTCCGCGATCAACTTCGCCGAGGCCTCGTCCATGAGATGACCATGCTCAATGCATTTCACCCCAGCTGCGATCGAGCGCTGGACCGCGACCGATGTATAGGCGTGCGTGGCGACATAGGTGCCCCAGTTGTCGGCGGCCTCGACTGCCGCGCGCAGCTCGGGCTCGGTGAAGGTCGAGACATCGAGCGGGCTGAACGGCGACGCAACGCCACCGCCGGCTGTGAGCTTGACCTGCGAGGCGCCCTGCATGAGCTGCTCACGCGAGCGCACGCGAACCTCGTCGGGACTGTCGGCGACCATGCTCCCGCCGATACGTTCCATGCGGCTGAGCATCCCGCCGATGGTGCGCGGAAGATCGGAAAGCTGCCGGAAGTCGCCATGGCCGCTCGTGACGGTGATGATGGCGCCGGATGGGTAGATTCGGGGACCGGCGACGAGGTCCTCGTCGATGGCCTGCTTGAGCCCGAAAGCAGGGCCGCCCATGTCGCGCACCGTCGTGAAGCCCCGCATCAGCGTCGCGGTCGCCTCACTGGCGGCGAGCAGATTGTTGTAGCCGATGTCGCCTGCGAGAGCGGCCATCGGCGACGGACGCACCAGCATCGTATGCCAATGCGCGTCGATCAGCCCGGGCATCAGCACGCGGCCGCCGCCGCTGATCGCTGTCCCGTCGGCCGCGATGTCAGAGGTCGAGATTTTCTCGATCTTGCCGTTCCTGACCAGGACGTTGGACGGCGCCGAGAGCGCGGCACCCTTTCCGTCAAAAATCCGGACGTTGCGGAACAGGACGCTCGCGTCCTGTTGGGCCTGCGCTGAGGCCGGACTTTCGAACATCATTCCGATCGATGCCAACAGCGCAGCAAAACCGATCAGCCCGGTCCGCGAATTCAATTCCGACATGCTCAATCTCCCCGATGCAATGGGACACAGGCAATGCGCACTTGATCCCTGGGGGAATGGAGAGTCAATTTTCAACCCTAGGGCGATTCTGCAGTACTGCCATACGACTCCGCAGCAGATGCAATGACTGCGGCATTTCAGCAGGAAAAACCGGCATCTGCGTAAGTGCTGCTGTCGCGTTTGTATCGATCTTGAATCGAAAGGCAGATATCACGCGAGACGCATAGTCAACGCCAGATTGCAATCACACTGGACGAGAGTACGATCGCGCGGCCTGCGCAACAGGAGATCACGGGGCAGCGCGAGAGATTTGCAGGCAGCCTGCCCTCAAGTGACGAGGCGCAACATGGTGGCACATGCGAGCGACGGACCCGTCCTGCTGGGCAAAAAGCTCGGCGGACTCTTTGCAATCATCATTGGATGCATACTGACCGCTCTCGGCCTGACCTTCGAATCCGGCGGCACGACGACCATCGGCGTGATTTTCCTCGCGCTCGGAGCGGTGCTTCTCGTGCTGAAGATCATCAGGCGAAACGAGGGATCTTCGCTGCCGTAGCAGCAGACGCGGCGCGGTGTTAAGCCCCAAGCACGTCGGCAAGCCGCAGTTCGTCCGCTGTTGCTTCCTTCAGGAACAATTCTGCCTCGATCTCCAGGAGATGCGAGAGCATCAACGCGCGCGCCTTCGCCTTGTCCTTCTTTCTGATCGCAGTGACGATCTCGGCGTGATGGTTGGTGCCGCAGGCCGGCGTGTCGTGACGGCGGTAGAGCAGGATGATGAGCGAGGAGCGCGCGATCAGCTCCTTGAGGAAGCCGGCATAGATGCTGTGGCCGGCCATCTCGGCGACGAGCCGGTGGAATTCTCCTGACAGCCGCACCGAAGCGCGGGCGTCACCGCGCTGTTCGGCCTCGCGCTCCTCGGCGAGATGTTGCTGGAGACGGTCGAGCCAGTCCGACGACACCGCATCGATGGCGTGATCGACGATCGAGGGCTCGATCAGGCGCCGCGCCTCGAACACCTGGCGGGCATCGGCCGGCGTCGGCCGCGCCACGAACGCGCCGCGGTTCTTCTCGATGGACACGATGCCTTCATGCGCAAGCTGCTGCAGCGCGGTGCGCACCAATGTGCGGCTTGCGCCATAGATCTCGCCGATCTCGTCCTCGCCGAGCTTGGTCCCCGGCAGCAGCCGATGCTCAAGGATCGCCGTGGTCACGCCTTCCCGGATACGGCTGACGCGGTCGCTGCCCTGGTCGGGCGCAATCGCGGGCTCGGATTTCGGGTGGGCTTTGGCGGCCATTCTCTTGGGCTCGATCGTCGGACTCACCGGCAAGGGTAGTCGAGCTGCCGTATCCAATGACAGGCGAAAGATTATACAATCCCTGCCGATTTTGTGTGCATATAGTTGAGGCAGGACGCGCAGCCGACGATCAAGATCGGCGGACTTGGAGCTAACGATCTGACTTTGCTGGATCATCTTTGGAGATCCGCCCGCGCAACCCGGTTGGCATGACCCTCGCAGAGAGCAGCGGGCGTCTGCCTTGTCCCAGGAAAGTCCATGGCCCTCCCCGCCGCCCTCGAACTGGTCGCCGTCACCAAGCGCTATGACACCACGCTGGCGGTCGATGCCGTCAATCTGAAGATTCCGGCCGGCACCTATTGCTGCCTGCTCGGCCCCTCCGGCTGCGGCAAGACCTCGACGTTGCGCATGATCGCGGGCCACGAGGCGGTCAGCGCGGGCGACATCATTCTCGGCGCGCAGAACGTCACCGACCTGCCGCCGGCCGAGCGCGGCACGGCGATGATGTTCCAGTCCTACGCGCTGTTTCCGCATCTCAGCGTGATCGACAACGTCGCCTTTGCGCTGAAGATGCGCGGCGTCGACAAGCCGACGCGCCACAAGCGCGCCGGCGAGCTGCTCGAACTGGTGGCGATGAGCCAATATGCCGGCCGCCTGCCGGCGCAGCTCTCCGGCGGCCAGCAGCAACGCGTCGCGCTCGCGCGTGCCCTCATCACCGAGCCGCAGATCCTCCTGCTCGACGAGCCGCTGTCCGCGCTCGATCCGTTCCTGCGGGTCAGGATGCGCGGCGAGTTGAAGCGGCTGCAGCGCGAGCTCGGCATCAGCTTCATCCAGGTCACCCATGGCCAGGAAGAGGCGATGGCGCTCGCCGACCACATCGTGGTGATGAACCAGGGCAAGATCGAGCAGCAGGGCACCGCGCGCGAGATCTTCCATCATCCCCGCACCGAATTCGTGGCGCGCTTCATCGGCGGACACAACGTGCTCAGCGACGCCGGCAAGCTCATCGCCGTGCGCGCCGATCAACTCGGCATCGTGCCGTTCGTTGACGGCGCGTATGGCGCACCGGCGCTGCTGACCCAGACCGAATATCAGGGCTCCTACATCGCGGTGTCACTGACACTCGACGACGGCACCGCCCTGTTCTCCCACCTCCCCGAGGCCACCTTCGACGTCCACCCGTTCCGTCCGGGCGATCGCGTGCTGGCCACCTGGGATCCTGCCAAGGCGCAACGCCTGCAATAGCGCCCCATCGTTCGTGAAAATGCGCAACAGAGGAGTGGACTGACATGACCGAGACGACCAGAAAGAAGGGCCTCAGCCGCCGTACGCTCTTGAAGGGCACCGCGGGTCTGGCGGGCCTTGCCGCCGGCTCCGGCGCCATCACCGGCTTCCCCTATGTGATGTCGGCCGATCCGAAGGTGCTGCGCTATCTCGGCACCGCCGTGAACGAAGGCGACGACATCTCGAAGCAGTGCCTGAAGGACACCGGCATCAAGATCGAGTACATCACCGCCACCACCGACGATGTCACCAAGCGCGTGATGACCCAGCCGAACTCCTTCGACGTGCTGGACACCGAATATTTTTCGCTGAAGAAGCTGGTGCCGTCGGGCAACATCCTCGCGCTCGACGCCAAGAAGATCAAGGAGTTCGACAACATCACGCCCGTCTTCACCAAGGGCATGACGCCCGGCGGCAAGAAGATCGGCAATCAGGGCACCGCGCCGTGGAAGGTGCTGTATCTCGAAGGCAAGGACTCCAAGAAGTTCGCGACGTCGGCCACCGAGTTCGTCACGCTGATCCCGACCGTCTACAACGCCGACACGCTCGGCATCCGTCCCGACCTCATCAAGCGTCCGATCTCGTCCTGGGCCGAGCTGCTCAACCCCGAATTCAAGGGCAAGGCCTCGATCCTCAACATTCCCTCGATCGGCATCATGGACGCCGCGATGGTCGTCGAAGCCACCGGCAAATACAAATATGCCGACAAGGGCAACATGACCAAGGAAGAGATCGATCTCACCATGAAGGTGCTGACCGAGGCCAAGAAGGCCGGGCAGTTCCGCGCGTTCTGGAAGGACTTCAACGAGAGCGTCAACCTGATGGCCGCGGGCGAGACCGTCATCCAGTCGATGTGGTCGCCGGCCGTGACCAAGGTGCGCTCGATGGGCATCCCCTGCACCTTCCAGCCGCTGAAGGAAGGCTATCGCTCCTGGGCTTCGGGCTTCTGCGTCTCCAAGGGCGTGTCGGGTGCCAAGCTCGAATGGGCCTATGAGTTCGTCAACTGGTTCCTGTCCGGCTATGCCGGCGCCTATCTCAACCGCCAGGGCTACTACTCGGCCGTGCTCTCCACCGCGAAAGCGAACATGGAGCCCTACGAGTGGGCCTACTGGATGGAAGGCAAGCCTGCCGAGAAGGACATCAAGGCGCCCGACGGCGCGCTGCTCGAGAAGGCCGGCGCGGTGCGCGATGGCGGCTCCTACGAGGACCGCATGGGCGGCGTCGCCTGCTGGAACGCCGTGATGGACGAGAACGACTACATGGTCCGCAAATGGAATGAGTTCATCGCTGCGTGATGACCACTTCGGATGAAATACTGCAGGAGGGATCCCCGGGCGTGACCCGGGGATCGCCGGCGCGCGCGTCTTTGAGGCCGCGCCTGTCGCCCTCTGTCATCTCCTGGCTTCAGGCCGGGCCGATGATGCTGGTGTTTCTCGCCTTCTTCCTGATCCCGCTGGTGTTCGTGCTGATCGTGTCCTTCTGGGACTACAACGAATACCAGTTGCTGCCGGCGTTCTCCGGCCGCGGCTACACCGACACGTTCGAAGGCTGCATCGACAAGCTGCCCGAGCTCTGCACGATCGGCCGCACCTATCTGATGACGCTGAAGCTGTGCTTCATGGTCTGGGCGATCACGCTGTTCATCGGTTTCTGGGTCGCCTATTTCCTCGCCTTCCACGTCAAGTCCAAGACCTGGCAGATGGGGTTGTCGCTGCTCTGCACGATCCCGTTCTGGACCTCCAACGTCATCCGCATGATCGCCTGGATTCCGCTGCTCGGGCGCAATGGCCTGGTGAATTCCGGCCTGGTCAAGACGGGGCTGATCAATCACCCCGTGGAATGGCTGCTGTTCTCCGAATTCTCGGTGGTGCTGGCGCTGGTCCACCTCTTCACCTTCTTCATGGTGGTGCCGATCTTCAATTCGATGGTGCGCATCGACAAGTCGCTGATCGAGGCCGCCTATGATGCCGGCGCGTCCGGCTTCCAGACGCTGGTCAACGTCATCATTCCGCTCGCCAAGCCCGGCATCGTGATCGGCTCGATCTTCGTCATCACCATCGTGATGGGCGACTTCATCACCATCGGCGTGATGGGGGGACAGCAGATCGCCGCCGCCGGCAAGATCATCGAGACACGGGTCAACGCGCTGCAATTCCCGGCCGCGGCCGCCAATGCCGTGATCCTGCTCGTCATCACCTTCCTGATCATCACCATGATGTCGCGTATCGTCGACATCAAGAAGGAGCTGTGATGAAGGAGGGACGTCCGCGCAGCTTCTACGTGCTCGCGATCTTCTTCGCGGCCTATGTGCTGTTTCTCTACGGCCCGATGATCGCGATCTACATCCTGTCGTTCCAGGGACCGTCGGGCGGCCTCACCTTCCCGATGAACGGCGTGTCGACCTACTGGATCGCAAAGCTGTTCCAGGGCACCGGCATCGTCGATCTCGGCGCGGCCTTCCGCCGCTCATTGCTGCTCGGCATCATCGTGATGATCGTCACCGTGGTGCTGTCGGTCGCCGCCGGCATGGCGTTCCGCCGGAAGTTCAAGGCGCAGAGCATCCTGTTCTACTCCGCGATCGCGAGCCTCATCGTGCCCTCGATCATCACCTCGCTCGGCATCTCCCTTGAATTCCGCATCATCGACGATCTGATCAAGGCGCACTTTCACGAGAATTTCGAGACCTCGATGGGGCTGCTGACGTCGGGGCTCGGCGCGCATCTGACCTGGACGCTGCCGTTCGGCCTGCTCATCATGTTTGCGATCTTCAACCGGTTCGATCCGCGCCTCGAGGAAGCCGCGCGCGATCTCGGTGCGACGCCATGGCAAACCTTTCGCCACGTCGTGCTGCCGATCATCCTGCCCTCCGTGATCGGCATCGGCCTGTTCGGCTTCACGCTGTCCTGGGACGAGCTCGCGCGCTCGAGCCAGGCGATCGGCGCGGTGAATACGTTGCCGCTCGATCTCCAGGGCCTCACCACGACGGTGACGAACCCCGACATCTATGCGCTCGGCACCGTGATCTCGGCCGTCTCCTTCACGGTGATCACCCTTGCGCTCGGCACCATCCACGTGCTGAACAAGCGGCAGGCGGCCAAAGGCTCGGACGCCGGCAAAGGGCTCGTTTAACCGCGATGCGGCTGCACATCGTCAACCCCAACACGACTGTCACGATGACGGCGAAGATCGCCGCTGCCGCGCGAGCCGTTGCGCTATCAGACACCGTGATCGATGCGCGCGAGCCCGACATGGGCCCGGTCTCGATCGAAGGTTTTTACGACGAAGCCTTTGCGGTGCCGGGCATGCTCGGCTGCATCAGGGAGGCCGACCGCGATGGCGCGCAAGCCCACATCATCGCCTGCTTCGACGACACCGGCCTCGACGCTGCGCGGGCGATCGCGAAGGCGCCAGTCATCGGCATTGGAGAGGCCGCCTTCCACATGGCGAGCCTGGTCGCGGCGCGATTTGCCGTGGTCACGACGCTCGGCGTCTCCATCGTGCCGATCGAGCACAATCTCGCAAAGTACGGCCTCCTCGCCCGTTGCGCGCGCGTCCGCGCAGCGGAAGTGGCGGTGCTCGCACTCGAAGAGCGCAACGCCGATGCGCTCGGCAAAATCTCCGGCGAGATCACGGCTGCGATCCGCGACGACCGGGCCGAGGCCATCGTGCTCGGCTGCGCCGGCATGGCCGATCTTGCCGGCGAGCTCTCGGCGAGCCACGGCCTCCCCGTGGTCGACGGCGTCGCTGCGGCGGTGACGCTGGCCGAAGGGCTGGTGCGGCTGGGCCTTAAGACCTCCCGGCTTGGGC
>NZ_PPPT01000262.1 GCF_006483445.1 Bradyrhizobium guangdongense
GGCAGCACCATGATCGCGACGCTGCCGAGCCTGCTGCGCGCGCACATGCTGCGCGACTTTGCGGTCGCGCCGGTGCCGTTCGAATGTCCTGATATGCCGATGTTCATGGTCTGGCATCTGCGCCACCAGACCGATCCGATGCACCGCTGGTTGCGCCAGCAGCTCGAGATCGTGGTCGCGCCCACGCTTGCCGGCGCCACCCGACGGATGCCGGATTCCGACCAGCGTCCGCCGATCAAGGCCGTCGCGCGTCGCTGACAATCCCACCGTTGAATACCTCTGCGGGCGATTGCGCGATGAGGCCGGCCAGGCCGGGCATGGACGATGTTTGAAAAGTCCAAGTCGCGGCAGGATTCCTCTCTCACGATGCCGGAGGCCGCGCTGCTAAGGACGCAGCGAAGCAAACAATGCGCATCTCAACGAGGAGACGTCATGTTCACCTTCGATCCCTATTCGCCCGTGGTCGATGCCGACCCGTTCCCGTTCTACAAGACGCTGCGCGACGAGCACCCGTGCTTCTGGAGCCCGCAGGCGGGGATGTGGATCCTGTCGCGCTACTCCGACATCGTCTCCGCCGGCCAGAACTGGCAGCTCTATTCGTCGGCGAAGGGCAATCTCATGACCGAGCTGCCCAACCGCGCCGGCGCGACCCTCGGCACGACCGATCCGCCGCGCCACGATCGCCTGCGCGGCCTCATCCAATATGCCTTCATGAAACGAAACCTGGAGAGCCTCGGCGATCCGATCCGCGACATCGCGCGCAGTGCTGCGGAGGCTTTGCGTGGCAGGGATCGGTTCGACTTCATCGAGGATTTTTCGTCCAAATTCACGGTGCGCGTGCTGTTTGCCGCACTCGGATTGCCACTCGGCGACGAGCAGACCGTTCGCGACAAGGCGGTGCTGATGGTGCAGAGCGACCCGCACACCCGGGCCAAGGGACCGGAGCACATCGCGGCCTACAACTGGATGCAGGATTACGCGGCCAAGGTCATCGCGGAACGGCGCGCCAATCCGCAGAACGATCTGATCTCGCATTTCGCCATGGCCGAGATCGACGGCGACCGGCTGGATGAGCGCGAGGTACTGCTCACCACGACGACACTGATCATGGCCGGAATCGAGTCGCTCGGCGGCTTCATGAGCATGTTCGCCTTCAACCTCGCGGACCATGTCGATGCCAGGAGCGCGCTCGTGGCGAATCCGGAACGGCTGGCCGACGCGATCGAGGAATCGCTCCGCTTCAACACCTCGGCGCAACGCTTCCGCCGCTGCCTGCAGAAGGACGTGACGTTGCACGGCCAGACCATGCGGGAAGGAGACTTCGTCTGCCTCGCCTACGGCTCCGGCAATCGCGACGAGCGGCAGTACCCCGACCCCGACGTCTACGACATCACGCGCAAGCCGCGCGGCCATCTCGGTTTCGGCGGCGGTGTGCATGCCTGCCTCGGCACGGCGATCGCACGGCTCGCCGTGAAGATCGCCTTCGACGAGTTCCACAAGGTCGTGCCGAATTACCGGCGCACCCAGGAGCAGCTCGCCTGGATGCCGTCATCGACCTTCCGCAGCCCGATGCTGCTCGAGCTCGCGGTCAACTGAGGGGAACGACATGGTCAACATCATCTATGTCGAGCCCTCGGGCGCAAGGCACGCCGTCGATGTGGAGGAGGGCTGGAGCCTGATGCAGGGCGCGACCGCCA
>NZ_PPPT01000263.1 GCF_006483445.1 Bradyrhizobium guangdongense
CGTAGATGGGGTAACGGGCCGGCCGCCCGCTCGCTACGGCGCAATTTGAAAGCGCGCTCGCGAGCGGCCTGTTGGTTGAAAGGCGGTCGTCCCTCAAACTGATGGTGTTCAACGGAGTCGGGCAAGCCCGCTCCAAGCATCATTAAGGGACGACCATGTACCACTATGCAGGAATTGACGTGTCTTTGGAATGCTCGAGCGTCTGCCTTGTCGATGGGACGGGCAAGATTTTGCGCGAGACGAAGGTTGCGAGCGAGCCGGAAGCTCTAATCGCCTGGTTCCGGTCGCAGGGTCTAGTGCTTGATCGGATCGGGCTGGAGGCTGGTCCGCTGTCGCAATGGCTCTATGCAGCTCTGTGGGACGCTGGCCTTGCGGTTGAACTTCTGGAGACACGGCACGTGCGCGATGCCTTCAAGGCGATGCCGGTGAAGTCGGATCGCAACGATGCGCGTGGGATCGCCCAGCTCATGCGGCTTGGCTGGTTCCGGCCGGTGCACTGCAAGTCCATCGAAGCGCAGGAGACTCGTGCCATTCTAACCGCGCGCAAGCTGCTGCAATCCAAGCTGCGCGACGTCGAGAACAGTCTGCGCGGCGTGCTCCGCGGCTTTGGCCTGAAGGTCGGCCCGACCACCGAGCGCACGTTCGCCGAACGTATCCGGGAGCTCGTCACCGGCCATCCCGGACTTGAGGTGGTGGCCCGAGCGCTGCTCGAAGCCCATGCCGTGCTGCGGCGCGAGTTCAATGGCCTGGACAAGCAGGTCCAGAAGCTCGCCAGATCGCACCCGCAGGCGAGGCTCTTGATGACGACACCGTCCGTCGGCCCGATCGTTGCGCTCACCTATGCCTCGGCGGTCGACGATCCGAAGCGCTTCCGCTCGTCGAAGGCGACGGGAGCGCATTTTGGCCTCACCCCGAAGAAGTACCAATCAGGCGAAACCGATTACACCGGCCGCATCAGCAAGATCGGCGATGCCTCCGTGCGCGAGGCGCTCTATCAGGCGGCTCACGTCATGCTGACCAAGCCAATCAAGAACTGCTCAGCGCTGAAAAGCTGGGCGATGCGGATCGCCAGACGCGCGGGCATGCGCAAGGCCAAGGTGGCGCTGGCGCGCAAGCTCGCCGTGATCCTGCATCGCATGCTCGCCGATGCCAAACCGTTCAACCCGGCGGCCAAGGCCGCGGCAACCTAAGCAAGGAGTATCAATCGGTTCTGGGCGGGCCACGACACCAGGCTCTCCCCGAGCGAGGTCCCTTCGCCGGGACGATGGATCCGGTCAGGCCGCCATCCGGGAAGTCGGCTCACAACCACGCTTCCGTAGATTGGCCGGCCGGCTCCTCAATGCACCCCATCAGGCGACGGCCACCGCGCCGATCCCGTACAGAAGCAAGTGCCCGGCAAAGTGGATCACGCTAAAAGGGATTGACTAACCAAGGCCCGTTACAGAAGCCCGGATGGAGCGCAAGCCAAATCCGGGTTTTTCTTTGCTCGGTGGAATAACTGTTCCCGGATTGCGCTGCGCTCCATCCGGGCTACGATGTCTCCAATCAAGAACGATCGGGAGACACCGCCCCATGAGCTCGCTGTCCGGCAAGCAGGGTCCGCGTTATCGCCACATGGCGGAAGACGGCGCACCCTACGAAACCATCGCCGTCGAGAAGCTCACCCCGATCATCGGGGCCGAAATCTCCGGCGTCGATATCGGCAGCCTCGTCGATGGCGATGCACGCTCCAACCGGCAGATGGACGAGATCCATCGCGCGCTCGCCGAAAACCTCGTCATCTTTTTCCGCGACCAGCACATCACGCCCAAGCAGCACCTCGCCTTCGGCCGCAAATTTGGCGAGCTGCATTTCCATCCCGCCGCACCCCACGAGGACGAAGACCCGGCGCTGATGAAGATCTATGCCGACAAGAACTCGCCGCGCGCCAACGGCGAGGGCTGGCACTCCGATGTCTCCTGCGACCTCGAGCCGCCGATGGGGTCGATCCTCTACATCAAACAGTGCCCGCCGCGCGGCGGCGATACGCTGTTCGCCAACATGTACGCGGCCTATGAGGCGCTCTCGGACCGCATGAAGGCCTATCTCGACGGGCTCACGGCGCTGCATGACGGCGAGCCGATCTATCGCGGGCTCTACGCCAACTACGGCGTCGCCGACCGCCCGTCCTATCCCAATGCCGAGCACCCGGTGGTACGCACGCATCCGGTGACGGGCAAGAAGGCGCTCTACGTCAACCGCGGTTTTACCCGCCACATCAACGGGGTCCCCCGCGACGAGAGCGATGCTGTCCTCGCCTATCTCTATCAGCACGCGGAAAACCCGCTGTTCCAGTGCCGCTTCCGCTGGACCGAGAACGCCATCGCCTTCTGGGACAATCGCTGCACCCAGCACCGCGCGATGTGGGACTACTGGCCGCATACGCGCTCGGGGACACGGGTGACGGTGAAGGGGGAAAGGCCGGTTTAGTTCACTCTCGTGCCCCGGACGCAGCGCAGCGCCCTTTAGCGGTGCGCTGCTGAGCCGGGGCCCACCGGCCCCAATGGGTCCCGGCTCAGCGTCGCGTCATTACATGCCGCGCCGCGTCCGGGACACGAGAGCGTTCTTGCGTTGACGTCCTTCTGCTCGCGCGCCAATCTTCTCAAAAGTGTTCGGGAGGGCCTGCCATGCTCCGCGCCGAGGACAACAAATTCCTGACAGAAGCAGGTGCCGGGACGGGCATGGGCGAGCTGCTGCGGCGGTTCTGGATTCCCGTGCTGTTGTCCGAAGAGCTGCCCGAGCCCGACGGCGAGCCCAAGAAGATTACAGTCCTCGGCGAGGAGCTGCTCGCCTTCCGCGACAGCAGAGGCGTCGTCGGCGTCATCGACCAGTACTGCCCGCATCGCGGGGCCAATCTCTGGCTCGGGCGCAATGAGGAATGCGGCATCCGCTGCGTCTATCACGGCTGGAAGTTCGACACCGACGGCCGCTGCGTGGATATGCCGACATCCTATCCCGATCTCAGCGCAAAAGATCTGATCCGCATCAAATCATACCCGGTGCGCGAATGGGGCGAGATGATCTGGGCCTATATGGGCCCGGCCGAGGCAATGCCGGAACTGCCCGATCTCGAAATGGCGCTGCTGCCGGCCTCGCACCGCTACGTCAGCAAGAAGTGGCAGGACTGCAACTGGGTGCAGGCGCTGGAAGGCTCGATCGACACCGCGCATTTCACCTTCGCGCATCTCTCCTTCGAAAAGGGGGAGAACGAGATCCTTGATATCAAGAAGCATTTTGTGAATCCGCTGGCGCGCATGTCGTCGGATCACATGCGCTGGATCGCCGAGGATCCGCGTCCTGTCATCAAGATCAATCCGCACGAGGCAGGCCTGACGATCGCTGGCGGCCGGCTCACCGGCGGCGACAACATCTACTGGCGCATCGCGCAGTTCCTGATGCCGTTCCACGCCTACGCACCGAGCGCGATGCCGGGCGAGGTCATCTTTGGCCAGACCTTCGTGCCGGTCACCGACACCAATTGCTGGATCTACACCTATGCCTGGAATCCGGAACGGCCGCTGACGCAGGCCGAGCGCGACGCGTTCGATCGCGGCAATGGCGTGATCGCCGAAGTCGATGACAACTACGTGCCGCTGCGTCACAAGGGCAATGACTATCTGATCGACCGCAAGCTGCAGAAGACGAAGAGCTACACCGGCATCAAGGGCGTCTCCGAACAGGATGCCGCCGTGCAGGACAGTCAGGGGCCGATCGCGGATCGCACCCGCGAGCATCTCGGACCCACTGATCTCGGCATCATGCATTTCCGTAAAACCGTGCTGGATGCCGCCCGCGCGCTTCAGCAGGGCGAGGTCCCGCCGCATGTCGCGCATCAGGATCGCTATGCCGTCCGCTCCGGCGCCTGCGTCACCAGAAGGGACAAGGACCTGCCGGCCGTGATGCTGGAGCGGTTCGGCGATGTCGCGGGTTTTGTCGGGCGTCCCCGCATCGCGGCGGCGGAGTAGCGCTTGCCGCAGGTGCGCAGCATCATCGCCGGCCTCGTCGCGTGTCTCGTCGCACTGACGCTTGTGCCGATGGATGCAGGCGTCGCGGCCACGGCCAAGAAACCGGCGGTCGCCAAGCCGAAGTCGAAGCCGAAATCAAAGCCGAAGCCGGCGCCGCTGCCGGCGCAAAAGTGCGAGAAGCCGAAGTTCCGGATCTTTGTCGATGTCGGTCACACCTCGGAATCCTTCGGCGCGTTGAGCGCGCGCAACGACACCGAGTTCGGCTTCAATCTCCGGCTCGCGAAGCTGATCGTCGGCAGGCTCAAGTCGGAAGGTTTTGGCACGACGCGCCTGCTGGTCACCGAAGGCAAGGCGAGGTCGAGCCTGCTCAAGCGCGTCGGCGTTGCCAATAATGCCAAGGCCGACTTTTTCCTCTCCGTCCATCACGATTCGGTGCCGGACAAACTGCTCGAGGAGTGGGAGTTCGAAGGCGCGAAAAGCCATTTCAGCGACCGCTTCTCCGGCCACTCGCTGTTCGTGTCGCGGCAAAACCCACACTTTGCGAGCAGCGTGCTGTTCGCGCGCCTGCTGGGCAAGGAGATGAAGGAGCGCGGCCTGCACTACGCCACCCAGTACACCATGCCGATCATGGGCCGCTACCGGCACCCGCTGCTCGACAAGGATGTCGGCGTCTACAGCTACGATCAGCTCGTCGTGCTCTCACGCACCCGAAGTGCGGCGGTGCTACTGGAAGGCGGCTCGATCATCAATCGCGACGAGGAGATGGCGTTGAACGCGCCGGAGCGGCACGGGTTGATTGCGGCGGCGGTGGCGGACGCGATGAAGGAGTTTTGCGAGAGGCGGCGGTAGGTGTCTTCATTGCGAGGAGCTCGCGACAAAATTGCGCAGCAATTTTGCGCTGAAGCGACGAAGCTGCGTGTAGCCCGGATGGTGCGAAGCGCAATCCGGGACTCTTGCCGCGCGGATGGATTGTGAGGACGCAAAGACCCGGATTACGCTACGCTCCATCCGGGCTACGTCGCGATAGCTACAGCGGCCCGTCCTGATACTCCCGGTTTGCCAGGCTCGCCTCCTCCAGATCCAGATCGCGCTCGATCCGCCGTCGCGTTTCGTCGGTGATCTCGCCGTCCCGCAGCAGCACGTGGATGAACTTGCGTTCGGCCGCGATCAGCTCGCGGGTCAGCGCGGTGCCGGCGGCGGAGACGTCGTGGCGTCCGGCGTCGAGTGAATCGGGCAACTGGTTGGCGCGGATTTCGTGGCGGGCGCGCAGCAGCTTGACGACCTCGTCGGACAGGTCCTTCTGCTCGGTCATGGCGTCGAGCGATTTCAGCGCAGCCTCGAGCGCCTGCCTGCGTGCGGAGATCTCGGCCTGATGCTCGGCGACGTGCTCGTGGCGGCCGGCATCTGCAACGCCAAGCCAGCGCACCACCGGCGGCAAGGTCAGGCCGACACCGATCAGGGTGATGAAGATGACGGCGAAGGCGACGAACAGGATCAGGTCGCGATAGGGGAAGGCCTCGCCGCTCGGCAATGTGAATGGCAGCGCCAGTGCCGCCGCCAGCGACACCGCGCCGCGCACGCCGGTGAATGCGAGCGTGAACGGCCATTGCCATGGCGGCGACGGATCGCGCTTGCGCAGCGACTTGCTGAGCATGCGCGGCAGGTAGGTCGCCGGAAAAAGCCAGGCGAAGCGCGCGACGATGATCACGACCATGACCAGCGCGGTGACGATCAGGATCTCGTCTAGCGGAAACGCCTTCGACTTCTCATAGAGCTCGCGCATCTGGAAGCCGGTGAGCAGGAACAGGATGCCCTCGATCAGATAGATGATCAGGTCCCAGAAGAAGATGCCTTGTAGGCGCGTGGCCGACGAGATCCAGAGCGGCCCGTTCCAACTGACATAGAGGCCGCAGGCAACCGTCGCGATCACGCCGCTGCCGCCGACATGCTCGGGCAGCCAATAGGAGACATAGGGCGTGATCAGAGACAGTGTCAGCTCGACCTGCGGATCCCGCGACCGTTTGCGGATGCGGAGCGAGAGCCAGCCGACGCCGATGCCGAAGGCGATCTCGCCGGCGACGATGAGGGCGAACTCGCCGATGGCCGTCGGCAGTGAGAAATGCCCGACCATGATTGCGGCGAGCGCGAAGCGATAGAGGATCAGTGCGGTGGCGTCGTTGGCGAGCCCTTCGCCTTCGAGGATGACCAGCAGCCGGCGCGGCATGTGCAGCCGCCGCGCGATCGCGAGCGGCGCGACCACGTCGGGGGGCGCGACGATGGCGCCCAGCAGGAAGCCGATAGTCCAGGGCAGGCCGATCAGATAGTGCGTGGCGGTCGCCACCATCGCCGCGGTGAAGATCACCGCGCCGACCGCGAGCAGCACGATCGGCCGCAGATTGTTCCTGAACTCGCGCCAGCTCATGGCGACGCTCGCCGAATAGATCAGCGGCGGCAGCACCATCAGGAGCACGAGTTCCGGCGGCAGCTCGACCGGCGGCATGCCCGGCACGAAGGCAAGCCCGACGCCCGCGAGCATCAGCAGAATGGCCGGCGCGACGTTGAACCGGCGCGCCGCGAGCGCCGTGCCCGCGAGCACGGCGAGCAGGATGAGAAAGGTCTGAAATTTGGCTTCCATGACCGTTCACTTGCCCCGGAAGGGCAGGCGCGGTCAATCAGGCGAGCTTTTGTGCCGCCATGCGCCCGACGCTGGCAAAGACGGCCTGGAGCTGCGCGGCATTGGGCGTGCCGCCTTGCGTGTAGGCCGCGATCAGGATCGGCGCATCGGGCTTCGGCCAGGCCACCGCGATATCGCCCGAGGCGTCCTTGCCGTTGTTGCCGGTCTTGTCGCCGATTGTCCAGCTCGCGGGCAGGCCGCCGCGCAGCCGGTTGGCGCCGGTCTTGCAATTCACCATCCATTCGGTGAGCTGCGCGCGCGATTTGGCCGACAGCGCGTCGCCGATGACGAGACGGCGGAAATTGCCGACCATCGCCGTTGGCGTCGTGGTGTCGTTGGGATCGCCGGGCGGCGAGCGGTTGAGCTCAGGCTCGTAGTGATCGAGCCGCGACACCTGATCGCCGAGTGAACGCCAAAACGTGGTCAGCGCCGCCGGGCCGCCGATCCGCGCCAGCAGTAGGTTGGCGCAGGTGTTGTCGCTGATCTCGACAATCGCCTTGCACATGTCGGTCACGGACATCGCGCCCGCCGCAAGGTTCTCCTTCGCTGCCGGTGCATAGTCGAGCAGATCGGCCTTGCCGTAAGCGATCATCGCGTCGAGTTTTTCCTCGCCGCGATCGACGCGGGCGAGCACGGCAGCCGCCAGGGACGCCTTGAAGGTGCTGCACATCACGAAGCGCTCATCGGCCCGCCATGAAAGCTTTGCGCCGGTTGCGAGGTTCTCGGCATAGACGCCGACCTTGCCGCCGCTCGCGCGCTCATAGGCTTCGAGTTCAGGCGGCGCTTCCTGTGCACGCGCGGGGCTGACAGCGATGACGGCAAGACCTGCCAGCAGGGAACGACGATCGAGGGGCATGGGAATCCTTAAGCGAGATCAAACAGGCGGCACGGTACGGAACCGGCCGGTGCCGGTTTCATCCAGCGTCCTGACAAATTTGTGACGCCTCGTGCAAGCGTGACCGAAAACCTGCGCCTCGCGCCGACCGTATCACCGCCTGTCCGGCATGGGGCCGGTCGTGACGACGGCAGGAGCATCACACATGTCAGGGATCGGCAGGCAGGCCATCGTTATCGGCGCCAGCATGGGCGGCCTTTTGGCCGCGCGTGCCTTGGCCGACTTCTACGACACTGTGACCGTGCTGGAGCGCGATCACTTCCCGGTGACTGACGAGCCGCGCAAGGGCGTGCCGCAGGGTCGCCATGCCCATGGCCTGCTCGCCCGCGGCCGCGAAGTGATCGAAGATTTCTTTCCGGGTTGGACCGACGAGGTCGTTGCGGACGGCGGCGTGCGCGGCGACATCGCTGGTGACGTCAGGTGGTTCGGTCATGGTGTCGCGCTGAAGACCGCGCCGAGCGACCTTCTCGGGGTCCTGGCGTCGCGCCCGGTGCTGGAGGGCCAAGTCCGGCGCCGGCTGCTGAAGCTCCCCAACGTCCGCGCGATCGCCGGCTGCGCCGTGCAGGGGCTGGTCGGAAGCGAGGATCGCAGCACCATTCTCGGCGTCCGCGTCAAGGTCGAGAACGGCGCCGAGCAAATGATGCCGGCGGATCTCGTGGTCGATGCCTCAGGCCGCGGCTCGGCGAGCCCGGCCTGGCTCGAAATGCTCGGCTATGCCAGGCCGGAGGAAGAGAAGATCGAGATCGGCATCGGCTACACCACGCGGCTCTACCGCCGCAAGCCGGCCGACCTCGGCGGCAAGGTCGCGATCGTGGTCGCCGGCAGCGGCCCGAACTGGCGCAATGGCGTCATCCTCTACCACAGCGAGGATCGCTGGATCGTCTCGATCGGCGGTTATCTTGGCGACCACGCGCCCGACGACGCGCAGATGTTTTCGGCCTATGCCGGCTCGCTGCCGACGCGCGAGATCTACGACATCGTCGCGCATGCCGAGCCGCTCGGTGATTTCGTCAGTTACCGCTATCCTGCGAACCTGCGTCGCCGTTACGAACGGCTCGCGCAGTTTCCGAAAAACTATCTCGTGTTCGGCGATGCCGTCTGCAGTTTCAATCCGGTCTACGGCCAGGGCATGACGGTCGCGGCCGAAGAAGCCGTGCTGCTGCAGCGCGCGCTGCGCGAAGGGACTTCCGATCTGGCGCGCCGCTTCTTTGGGCTCGCCAGCGTCGCGGTGGATACGCCCTGGGATATCGCCGTCGGCAACGATCTGCGCCATCCGCAAGTCGTCGGCGCACGGCCGGCCAAGGTCAGGTTCATCAACTGGTATATCGGCAAGCTGCATCAGGCCGCTCGCTATGATGCGCAACTCGCCACGGCCTTCCTGCGCGTCGCCAACCTCAAGGCCCCGCCGCCGAGCCTGTTGTACCCGGCCATCGCCGCGCGCGTGATCTGGGGCAATTTGCGGCCGCGCGGCGCGAAGGAAGCGGCGCAGCCGAGCGCGCAGGTGTCGTGACTTTTTTCGCCTCGCCCCGCAAGGGGGGCGAAGAAGCCCACCTGCGCGCGTGGCACAGATTGCCAATCAATCCTTCAGGTCATACCGATACGACTTCGATACGATTTGCCAGCCGTCGGCGAGCTTCATCGCCACCAAATAGTCCGTGAAGTAACGCGGCGGCAATTGGCACTTGACCTTGATGAACGCGGTCTTGTCGTCGGAGCGATCGATGGTGACGATGAAATCCTCGCGCGGTTTGCCTTCCGACTTTGCGGAGGCGCGCTTGCGCACCCAGGCGAGCCAATCCGGCACGGTCAGGATTTTCAGCTCACCCTTTTCAACCCAGCGCAAATCGGCGGAGGGGTGAAACACCGCGCCGAGCTTGTCGGCATCGCCTTCGTAGAGCGCGTCGAAATAGCCCTGTACCACGGCTTCGACGCTCGAACGGTCATAGCTCATCGGTTGATCCTCCCAAAAGTTTGTTCGCGGCAAACTTAGTCGTGCGCGCGCAATTGCGCTATGGGTGACTTGGTCGCCCCCGCGAGGATTCCGTCATGGCTGCATTAAAAGATCAGAACGCTCGCATCCTTGGCGGCGAATGCTATTGCCGCGCCGTGCGCTATGAGGTGGCGGACGAATTCGTCTATGCGCTGAATTGCCATTGTTCGAACTGCCGCCGCACCACCGGCTCTGCCTTCAAGCCGTTCGCAGGCATCACGCGGAGCAAATTCTGCGTCGTCGCCGGCGAGGATGCGCGCATGATCTATGGCGACGACATCACCCATGACGCGCACTGCCGGCGCTGCGGCTCGCTGCTCTATTCGGTGGTGCGGGACGGCAAATGGGTGCACGTGACCATGGGAACGCTGGTTGACGCGCCCACGATCCGGCCAACGGCCCATATCTTCGTAGGCTCCAAGGCGCCCTGGCACGAGATTACGGACAATCTGCCGCAATATCAGGGGCACATCGGCGCGGATTGAGGGACCGCAGCCAGGGAACCCGCTGCAGCGCCATTCTCCAGCGAACCGCTATGGCTCTGGCGAGACTAATGAAAAGGGTTCCCGTCGCAGGCTTCGTGATGTCCCTCACAAGCGCTCCGGCCGGATCTTGCTACCAAGGCTGAGAGGGTGTCGAATTGTCCCTCGTTTTTTGAAAGCCGTGTCATGCGCAAACTGTTCAAATTGTGCCCGCTTCTCCTCGCTCTTGCGCTGTTGTTCGGCGCCGGGCCCGCCTTTGCCGCCAAGCGCGTGGCGCTGGTGCTGGCCAATTCCGCCTATCAAAACGCGCCACAGCTTGCGAACCCCGTCAACGACGGCAGCGTGATGGCGAAGACGCTGAAGGACGCCGGCTTCGACGTCGTCGAGTCCCGCCATGATTTGTCGGCGCTGGATACGCGGCGCGCGCTGCGCGACTTTGCGGATGCCGCGCGCAGCGCCGATATCGCCGTGGTCTATTATGCCGGCCACGGCATCGAGGTCGACGGCTCGAACTATCTGATCCCGGTCGACGCCAAGCTCGAGCGCGACACCGACGTTTACGACGAAGCGCTGTCGCTCGACCGCGTGCTGGTCGCGATCGACCCCGCAAAACAGCTACGGCTGGTGATCCTCGACGCCTGTCGCGACAATCCCTTTGCCAAGACCATGAAGCGCACCATCGCCTCGCGCGGCATCGGCCGCGGCCTCGCCCAGGTCGAGCCGGCCAGCCCGAATACGCTGATCGCCTATTCCGCGAAGGCCGGCTTCACGGCGCAGGACGGCGACGGCGCCAACAGTCCGTTCACCGTCGCGCTGTCGAAACATCTGACGACGCCGGGCCTCGACGTCCGCCGCGCCTTCGGCTTCGTGCGCGACGACGTGCTCAAGACCACCAACAACAAGCAGG
>NZ_PPPT01000264.1 GCF_006483445.1 Bradyrhizobium guangdongense
GGCCAAAACTGCTCTATCGATTGCTCGGCTCCGAATCTTATCGCGACAGGATCCCATGGGAGCGCGTGCACTGGTTCATCGGCGACGAGCGTTTTGTCGCGGCAAGCGATCCCCTCAACAACATGACGATCGCCCGCGAGATTTTCCTGAACGTCAGCGCGCCGCCGGCCAACATCCATCCGATCCCGACTGCGACCGAAGGGCTCGACACGAGCGCCGCGGCCTATGCACGGGAGCTGCAATCCTTCTATGGCGCCATGCGCCTCGATCCGGCGCGCCCCCTGTTCGACCTCGTCCTGATGGGCGCCGGCCCCGATGGCCACACGGCTTCCCTCTTCCCCGGCTACCCTGCCCTTGATGAGAACGAACGCTGGGTCGTCGGCGTGCCCAAGGCCAATGTCGCGCCCTTCGTGCCGCGGGTGACACTCACTTTGCCCGTGCTCGCCTCCTGCCGCGAAATGCTGTTCCAGATGGCGGGGCCGGAAAAGCGCGCGATCTTGACGCGCCTTCTCAATGGCGAGAACCTGCCAGCCGTGCGCGCACGTTCGAATGGCGAGACGGTCTGGCTGGTCGACGATGCCGCGCTTCCGGAGGGGTTTGGTGGCGGGCGCTGAAGCACCATGTGCGCTGATCGTGATGGGCGTGTCGGGTTCGGGCAAGAGCACGGTCGCAAAGGCGCTCGGCGAGCGGCTCGGCTGGCGTTTCGAGGACGGCGACGGGTTTCATCCCGCCGCCAATGTCGCGAAGATGAGCGCGGGCCACCCGCTCACCGATGAGGACCGCTGGCCCTGGCTCAACGCCATCGCCGACGAAATCGGCCGGGTCTGCAAGGCCGGCGAGCACGTCATCATCGCCTGCTCGGCGCTGAAGCACAGCTATCGCGACGTGCTGCTGCGCGGCCGCGACGACGTCCGTTTCGTGTTCCTGAAGGGCACGCAGGAGCTGATCGCGGACCGGCTGGCGCAGCGCAAGGGGCATTTCATGCCGCCGGAACTTTTGACCAGCCAGTTCAGGACACTCGAACCGCCTGAGACGAGCGAGCACGTCATCACCGTCTCGATCGACGAATCCGTCGAAGCCATCGTTGACGGCATTTTGCGGCAGTTGAAGTTCGGCGGCACGACGCCTAAAGCCGCGAAAACCTAAGGTCTCGTCATGACACCCATCTCACTCGTGGTCTCCGATGTCGACGGCACCCTGTTGACGAAGGACAAGACGCTGACCGACCGCGCGCGATCAGCGGTGCAACGCCTGCACCGGGCCGGCATCGGTTTCACGATCACCTCGAGCCGCCCCGCGATCGGCATGCGCTTCCTGATCGAGCCGCTCGCGATCACGCTGCCGGTCGGCCCGTTCAACGGCTCATCCATCATCGATCCCGAGATGAACCCGGTCGAGCAGCATTTGATTCCCGAGGCCGCGACCGTTCAAAGCCTCGACATCCTCGAAAAATTCGGCGCCGACATCTGGATCTTCACTAACGACGAATGGCTGATCCGCAATCCTGATGGCCGCTACGTCGGCCACGAGCAGCGCACGATCCGCTCCGATCCGACCGTCGTGCCGGACTTCGCGCCCTACCTCAAGACCGCCTGCAAGATCGTGGGCGCGAGCACTGACGCGGCAGGTCTCGAGGCCTGCGAAAAGACGATGCAGGAGGCGCTCGGCACGTGCGCACATGCCGTGCGCTCGCAGACCTACTATCTCGACGTCACGCCACCCGGCGTCAGCAAGGGCACCTTCGTGCAGGCGATGGCGCGGCGGCTCGGCATCTCCACCGACGCGGTCGCCACCATCGGCGACATGCAGAACGACCTCGCGATGTTCCGCGTCAGCGGTGTCTCCTTCGCCATGGGCAACGCCGCCGACGACGTCAAGCAACAGGCCACCCACGTCACCGCCAGCAACGAGCAGGACGGATTCGCCGCGGCGATGGAGATGATTTTGAAGGCGAACGGCGCCGACTGAAACTGTCGTCCCGGGGCGCGAAGCGAGCCCGGGGACGACAGATCACTTCGACCGCTGCACGGCCGGCTTCTCGCTGCCCTTGCGCGCGGCGGACAGGTTGTGCGCGGTGTTGATCAGCGCAATATGAGTCAGTGCCTGCGGGAAATTGCCGGTCTGGCGCTTCGCGACGGAATCATATTCCTCGGCCAAGAGCCCGACATCGTTGGCGATACCCGAGACGCGGTCGAACAGCGCCTGCGCCTTGTCGAGATCGCCTGCGAGCACATAGGCGTCCGCCAGCCACAGGCTGCAGGCGAGGAACGCGCCCTCGATCGGCTGCGTCTCGTCGGAGACCTCGCGCGGATCGTGCCGCAGCACGAAGCCGTCGTGCATCATCTCCCGTTCCACCGCCGCAATCGTCCCGCGGATGCGCGGATCGGATGGCGGCAGGAAGCCGACGGCGGGCAACAGCAGCACGCTGGCATCGAGCAGCTTTGAGCCATAGGATTCGACAAAGCTGTTCGCCCCAGCGTCAAATCCGTTTTCGCAGACGTCGCGATGGATCGCATCGCGCAGCGCCCGCCAATGCAGCAGCGGGGCCTTGAAGCCAAAGGTTTCGGCGCTCTTGATGCCGCGGTCGAAGGCGACCCAGGTCATCACCTTGGAGAAGACGTAGTGCTTTGCCGCGCCCCGGCGCTCCCAGATGCCGTGATCGGGGTGATCCCAGACCTCGGCCAAATGCTGGAGCACGGCGCATTCCAGCGCCCAGCTCTCCTCGTCGAGCTTCAGTTTTGCCATGCGCGACTGGTGAAAGGCATCGATCAGCTCGCCATAGACGTCGAGCTGCAACTGCGCATGTGCGGCGTTGCCGACGCGCACCGGCTTTGCGCCTTCGTAACCGTCGAGCCAGCCGGCCTCCCATTCGAGCAGACGGCGCTGGCCCCAGATGCCGTACATGATCTGCATGTTCGACGGCGCGCCGGCCGCCGCGCGGAGCAGCCAATTGTGCCAGGCCGAAGCTTCCTCGGTATAGCCGGAGTTCATCAGCGCCAGCAGCGTGAAGGTGGCATCGCGCAGCCAGCAGAAGCGATAATCCCAGTTCCTGCTGCCACCGAGCTTTTCCGGCAGCGACGTCGTCGGCGCGGCGACGATGCCGCCAGTGGGACCAAAGGTCAGCGCCTTCAGCGTGATCAGCGAGCGCATGACGAGGTCGTGATACGGACCGTCATGGGTGGAGCGACTGCACCAGTCTTTCCAGTAAGCTTCGGTCTCCTGCAAGGCGGCGGTTGGGTCGATCGGCCCCGGCGGGTCGATGTGTGAGGGACCATAGGTCAGCACGAACGGCACGGTCTCCCCGGCCTTCACATCGAACTCGGCGATAGTGGTGAGATCCTTGCCGCTGGTCTCAACCGGCGTCCGCAGCACGGTCATGTCCTGCCCGCAGATCGCGAGCAGCGAACCGTCCTCGTACCGTCGCACCCAGGGAATGTCGACGCCAAAGCCGAAGCGGATCACGAGCTCCATCTTAAGCTTGACGCGGCCGCTGAGGCCGCGAACGAGCCGTACGATGTCGGAGGCCTTGCCGCGCGGCGGCATGAAATCGACGAGCACGACGCTACCCTCAGCGGTATCGAACCGCGTCTCCAGGATCAGCGTGTTGTCGGCATAGCGCCGCGATGTGCCGGTGATCTCGCCGTCGGGCTCAATGAGCCAGCGGCCGTTGCGGTTGGTGCCGAGAATGGCGGCAAAGCAGGCGTCGGAATCGAAGGCCGGCCAGCACAGCCAGTCGATCGAGCCGTCGCGGCCGACGAGGGCCGCGGTCTCGCAATCGCCGATCAACGCATAGTCTTCGATCTTCTGTGACAATTCCGCATGACCAAAATTGTCGACGTCAAAGCGTTAAGCGCGCGAGCGTTCCCGCGTCGCCTTCTTCAAAGCTGCAAGATCGATCGTGCCGGCGATCTTGTCGAGCGCGACCGGCAGGCGCTGGCGCCAGTTCGGATGCTCGTCGATCGTGCCGGGGATGTTGGGCTGATCGACGACGCCGAGCAGATCCTCGAGCGACACCGCAAGCAGCCGTGACGGCGTCCGCGACAGGAAGCGCAGCACCGAATAGAGGTCGTTGGCCTCGATGCCGTTGTGCCGAAGAATCTGGTCGAGCATGCCGAGCGCATGCCAGCGCGCCCCCTCGTTCTCGCCGGGATCGAGCCCGAGCGACAGCTTCATCTTGAGGTCGCTGAAGGTGCGCCAGCCGGCATAGGTCGAGAGATCATGCGTGTTCAGTGTCACCAGCGCATTGGGCCGGTAGTGGTCTGTGTTGCGGAAGCGGCCGGCATCGTCGCGCTCGAACATCATGACCAGGTACGACCAGATGCCCCAATCCTGCATGGTCTCCCGAAAACCCTCCGGCACGGTGCCGAGGTCCTCGCCGATCACGATGCAGCGATGCCTTGCGCTCTCGCGCGCGACGGTCGCGAGCAGCGCGTCGAACGGCATCTGCACATAGGCGCCATTATCCGGCTTGAAGCCGCGCGGCACCAGATAGAGCCGCTTGAGACCGAGCACATGGTCGAGCCTGATGGCGCCGGAATGGCGCATCGAGGCGCTCAGCATCTCCGCAAACGGCCCGAAGGATTGCGCCTCGAGGCCACCGGCGTTGAAGCCGGCGAGGCCCCAATCCTGGCCCACGGTGTTGAGCACGTCAGGCGGCGCGCCGACGGCGAGATGGCGTGAGATCGCGCCCTGCTCATTCCAGGCATCAAACCCGTCGGACTGCACGCCGACCGCGACGTCGAGATAGAGCCCGACCTTCATGCCGAGCTGGCCAGCCAGTTCCTTGGCCGCATGCAGTTGCGCTTCCGCGGTCCATTGCACGAACTCGACGAACTCGATCTCTGACTTGTCGGGTCCGGCGCGCAAACTAGCGCATGTCGCCTCGTCCGGCTGCTGCCACTCCGCCGGCCATTCCCACCAGGGACGCCCCGCGAAACGATGGCGCAGCACCTCGAAACAGGCAAAGCGCTCGAGCAGCGGCGCGCGCTCGGCGCGGAAGGCGTCAAACTCCTTGCGGCGCGCCGCGGTTGCCTTGGCCGTGAACGCATCGTAGGCCGCGCGCAGGCCGCGCCATTTCAACGGCGCCACGTCGCGATACCGCACGCGATCACCCTCGCGCAATGCAGTCGCGGTCGCACGCGCATCAGGCAGCAGACCGGCGGAGAATTCCGGGATCGCCTCGACGTCGATATAGAGTGGATTGAGGAACAGGCGGCTGTTCGGCGAATAGGGGCTGCAATCGCTCGGCTTGTCGTCGAACAGCACGTGTAGCGGGTTGAGACCGACGCCGTCGGCCCCCAACTCGTTTGCGAGCCGGACGAGACCGGCAAGATCGGTGAAATCGCCGATGCCCCAATTGCGCGCGGAGCGGACACTGTAGAGCTGCACGGCCAGCAGCCAGCCGCGATCGAAATCGCCGGTGAAGGCACGCTCGGGCGCAACGATCAGCGGCACCTCTTCCGCCACGCCCTTGGCGTCGGTCAGCATCAGCCGGAAATAGCCTGACGCCAAGCCGGGAGGCCAGGCGATGGAGCGCGCACGCGTCTCGCCCTCACTGACTATTTTTGCGCCATCGCGAATCTGCCAGCGCAGCGGAAGCGCTGGGGCTTCGCTTAGCGCCAGAAGCGCGTCCCCGCCGTTGCGAACCACGACAGCGCCGCTGACGAAGCGATAGGCACGCTTGTCCGGCAGCGCGGCCAGGATGGATTGGAGCGCGTCGGGCGCGGTGACCCGCAGCTTTCCCAGGGCGTCGACGAATTCGGCCTGGATTCCCTTGGTTTTGGCTTGAGCTAGAAGGTCCATTCGGCACGCAGCTTGCACGCCACCTCTGAGTTCGGCGGCATCGGGTTTTCATGAGGCGGAGGAATAGGATAGTCCGATCTAACTCACTCACTACCGCCGTCGTTCCAGCGCGGAACTAATGACACACAAGCGGCTTTCTATATAGGTACCAAGGGTCGGTTCCCCCGGAGGGGACACGAGACGCCGCTTTCTTGTCAATGGCATCACCGTGAACAAGACAATTCAAACTGTCGAGAGTGCCGCAACCGGCGGCGCTTTCCTTATTGAAGACGTCTATCCGCTGGTCGATGGCGGCCGCTTCCCCGTCAAGCGGATCGCGGGCGAGCGCGTGGACGTCTGGGCCGACATTTTCCGCGAGGGCGACGACGTGATCTCAGCCAATTTGCTCTGGCGGCACGAGCCCGACCGCGACTGGCAGCGCGCGCCTATGACCCATCACGGCAATGACCGGTGGGTCGCATCCTTCGTCCCGGCCGAGCCGGGGCACTACACCTATGCCATCGAAGCCTGGACCGACGAATTCGCGACCTGGCGCCATCAGCTGGAATTGCGGCGGCAATCCGGCGCCGATGTGACACTCGATGGCATCGAGGGAGCCGGCCTTTTGACCAAGGCCTATGGCGCGGGGCAAGAGGCCGCGGCCGTCATCGTCAAGCAGTGCGAAAACTATCTGGAGTCCGGCGACATCACGCCGCTGCTGGCGAACGAGCTTAAGGCGGCCATGGCCGAGAGCCAGTTGCGGCCGGACCTGACCCGCTCGTCCCTGTTCCCGCTCGTCGCCGATCGCGACAAGGCCGGCTTCAGCGCCTGGTATCAGATGATGCCGCGCAGCCAAGGCAGGTTAGAGGGTCAGCACGGAACGTTGCGCGATTGCATCGCGCGCGTGCCCGACATCGCCGCGATGGGTTTTGACGTGCTCTATTTCACGCCGATCCATCCGATCGGCCGCACCAATCGCAAGGGCCGCAACAATTCGCCTGTCGCGGCAGACGGCGACCCCGGATGTCCCTACGCCATCGGCTCGGTCGAAGGCGGGCACACCACGCTGCATCCCGAGCTCGGCACCATCGAGGATTTTCGCGCACTCGTCGCGACCTGCCTGGAATATGGCCTGGAGCTCGCGCTCGATTTTGCCGCGCAGTGCTCGCCCGACCATCCCTGGCTGCGCGAGCACCCCGAATGGTTCAAATGGCGGCCGGACGGCTCGATGCGCGCGGAAGGTCCGTCGGGACAATATCAGGACATCGTCACGCCCGACTTCAACTGCGTCGATCGTGCCGCGCTCTGGAACGCGTTTCGCGACGTCATGCTGTTCTGGATCGATCACGGCGTGACGATCTTTGCGCTCGACAATCACGACACCGCACCGTTCGCCTTCTGGGAATGGCTGATCGCAGACATCCGCCGCCGACATCCCGACGTGATCCTGTTCTCGAAGACCTTTGCCCGGCCGAAGCTGATGAAGGGGCTGGCAAAGCTCGGCTTCGCGCAGTCCTTCAGCTATTTTCCCTGGTGCACGCAGAAATGGGAGCTGGAGCAGCACTTGCGCGAGCTGACTCGCCATCCCGAGCAGGAATTCTATCGGCCGAACCTGTTCACCAACACGCCCGACCTCCTGCCCTATCATCTGCAGGGCGGCGAGCCCTGGATGTTCAAGTCGCGCGTGGCGCTGGCGGCGACGCTATCGGGGAACTACGGCATCTACACCGGGTTCGAGTTGCTCGCGCACGAGGCCGTGCCGGGCCGAGAGGAATATCTCAACTCGGAGAAATACGAGATCAGGGTTCGCGACTGGGACGGGGACGGCAACATCAAGCCGTATATCGGCGCGCTCAATCGCATCCGCAGCGAGAACGCGGCGCTGCAGCAGACGGCGAACCTGCGCTTCGTAGGCCACGAAGACGGCGAAGTGATTGCGTTTGTGAAGGAGGCTCCCGATCGGGATAGTATGGTTTTGGTTGCTATTGCGTTGTCACGACACGTGCATGAATTCTGGCTTCCGCTCGGCGACATCACGCGCGACGTCGATGGCGAGCGTCGCCATCTCTCGGCCGTTGAAAATCTCGTGACTGGTGAGCAAATTCCAATCGAATGGGGTGGGATCCGCCTGCGGGTCGATCCATATCACGATCCCGCCCTGATCTTCCGCTGCCTGGCTTGAGAGGCGCGCCATGAACGTTCTCTCCTCCGTCGATGCCAAGAAGGCGCAGGCGACCGAAGTCGCCGACGAGCTCTGGTACAAGGACGCGATCATCTACCAGCTCCACGTCAAGGCCTTTGCCGACAGCAACAATGACGGCATCGGCGACTTCGCGGGCCTGACCGAGAAGCTGCCTTATCTGCAGGACCTCGGCGTCACCGCGCTGTGGCTGCTGCCGTTCTATCCCTCGCCCGGCCGCGACGACGGTTACGACATCGCCGACTATGGCTCGGTCAATCCCGATTTCGGGACCATGAAGGATTTCAAGCGCTTCATCCAGGAAGCGCAGCGGCGGGGTTTGAGGGTCATCACCGAGCTCGTGGTCAACCACACCTCGGACCAGCACCACTGGTTCAAGCGCGCGCGCCGCAGCCCGGCGGGCTCGAGCGCCCGCGACTGGTATGTCTGGAGCGATACCGACCAGAAATACCAGGGCACGCGGATTATCTTCACCGATACCGAGAAGTCGAACTGGACCTGGGATCCGGAAGCCGGCGCGTTCTACTGGCACCGCTTCTTTTCGCACCAGCCAGACCTCAACTTCGACAATCCGCGCGTCGTCAGCGCGCTTATCCAGGTGATGAAGCGCTGGCTCGATGCCGGCGTCGACGGCTTCCGCCTGGACGCCATTCCCTATCTCTGCGAGCGTGAGGGCACCTCCAACGAGAATCTCCCCGAGACGCATGCCATCATCAAGCGGCTGCGCCAGGAGCTGGATTCCTACTCCAAGGGCAAGCTCCTGCTGGCCGAGGCCAATCAGTGGCCGGAGGACGTGCAGGAATATTTCGGCCGCGGCGACGAATGCCACATGGCCTATCACTTCCCGCTGATGCCGCGCATCTACATGGCGATCGCGCAGGAGGATCGTTTCCCGATCACTGACATTTTGCGCCAGACGCCGGATATTCCCGCAAGCTGCCAATGGGCGCTGTTCTTGCGTAACCACGACGAGCTGACCTTGGAAATGGTGACCGACGTCGAGCGGGATTATCTGTGGTCGACCTACGCCAATGATCCGCGCGCCCGCATCAACGTCGGTATCCGCCGGCGCCTTGCGCCGCTGATGGACAACGACCGCCGCAAGATCGAGCTGATGAATTCGCTTCTGCTGTCGTTCCCGGGCACGCCGATCGTCTATTACGGCGACGAGATCGGCATGGGCGACAACATCTATCTCGGCGACCGCAACGGCGTGCGCACGCCGATGCAATGGAGCCCGGACCGCAATGGCGGCTTCTCGCGCGCCGATCCTGCACGTCTCTATGCGCCGCCGATCATGGACCCCGTCTACGGCTACGAAGCAGTCAATGTCGAGGCACAGTCGCGCAGCCTGTCCTCGCTGCTCAATGCCACCAAGCGGTTGATCTCGGTGCGCAAGTCGACGCTCGCCTTCGGCCGCGGCACCATGACGTTCATCCGCCCGGCCAACCGCTCCGTGCTCGCCTATGTCAGGCAGTACCGCGACGAGGTCATCCTCTGCGTCGCAAACCTGTCGCGCGCCGCGCAGGCGACCGAACTCGACCTGTCGCCGTGGAAAGACCGGATTCCGCAGGAGATGCTGGGCCGCACGCGCTTCCCCGCAATCGGCGAACTGCCCTACATGATCACGCTCGGGCCTTACAGCTTCTACTGGTTCCAGCTCCGAGAGCGCGACAAATCCGAGCCGGTGACGCCGCGCGCCGTGCCGGAATTCGAGACCCTGGTGGTGCCGGTCAACTCCACCTGGGTGTCGCTGGCGCGCGAACGCAGCGTGTTCGAGCGCGACGTGCTGCCCGGCTTCCTGTCGCGCATGCGCTGGTATCCGGAACGACAGCCCAAGCAGATTCAGCCAAAGCTGACCGCGGCGGTGCCGTTCTGCGACATCGGCGACAACCGTCCCTGGCTCGCCTTCTTCGAGGCGACGCAGCACGGCGCCAGCGCGCGCTATGTCATGCCGATGCAGATCGAGTGGGTACGTTTCGATCGCGAGCGCTTCAACCCGAAGGCGCTCGCCGCCGTGCGCCAAGGCGCGCGTGAGGGCACGCTGCTCGATGTCGCGACCGACCAGATCTTCATCGGCCTGTTCCTGCGCAACCTCAGCCAGTCGCTGATCGTCGAGGAAAACGATCTGCGGCTCGAGTTCAAGCCGACCAGCCGCTTCGCCGAATACGCCGTGAAACAGCCCGAACAGATTCGCGCCATCGAGCAGGCCAACAGCACGGCGCTGGTCGACAATCTCTACGTCACCAAGATCTACCGCCAGCTCGAGCCAGGCACCAATCCCGAGATCGAGATCGGCCACTATCTCACCGAGGTCGCGCACTTTGCCAATGCGCCGGCGCTGCTCGGCACCGCCGAGCTGGTCGAGGGCAATCAGCGCAGCTCCATTGGCGTGGTGCACGCCTATGTCGAGAACCAGGGCGACGGCTGGGCTGTCACATCTGGCTATCTCGACCGCTTCATCGACGAGCAGCGGCTGCTGCCGGTCAGCGAAACGCCGCGCGAAATCCAGGAGCAGGCGCCCTATCTGCATTATCTCGCCCAGACCGGTAAGCGCCTCGCCGAATTGCATCTGGCGCTGGCGGCCGGCGACACCGCCGATTTCGCCCCTGAAGCGATCGACCCCGCCCAGGCAGAACGCTGGACTGGTGAGCTCGAGGCCCGTGCCGACCGGGTCTGCGAAAAGCTGACCGAACGCCGCGATGGCCTGAGGGAGACCGACCGTGCGCTGATCGACCGGTTGCAGGCCCTACGCCTGGACCTCGCCGACCGGCTCACGACGCTATTGCCATCCGGTATCGGCGGGTTGAACATCCGTCATCATGGCGACTTCCGCCTGGGGCAGGTTCTGATCGTGAAGGACGATATCTTCATCATCGATTTCGACGGCGATCCGCGTCGCCCCCTCGCGGAGCGGCGGCGCAAGCTCCCCGCCGCGCGCGACGTCGCGGGCCTGATCCGGTCGATCGACCTGTCGGTGAATGCCGCGCTGAGCCGCGCCCAGAAGGGCGCGCCGGACGAACAGGGCCGGCTTGCGACCGCGCTCGGCGAATGGCGTGAGCGCGCCGCCACGACGTTCTTTGCCGCCTATCGCGACGCGATGACCAACCGCCGGCTGTGGCCGGCCGACCAGGCCTCGCAGGAAGGCCTCGTCAACTTCTTCCTGCTTGATAAAGCGTTCGATGAGGTGGAGTACGAACTGTCCCACCGGTCCGACGGGCTCACCGCGCCGTTGACCGGGCTGCTTCGCATTCTGTCCAATGCCGAGAGCGAAGCTCATGCCTAAATTGTCTGCCGAGGCCTATGCGATCATCGAGGGCCGCCACTCCGACCCCTTCCACTATCTCGGCCTGCATCCCGAGGGCGACAGAAGCGTGGTGCGTGCGTTCCTGCCCGAAGCGTCCAATGTCGAGGCGGTCGGCGAGCACGGCGAAGTGGCCAAGCTCGACCGCATCCACGAGTCGGGCCTGTTTGCGGGCAGCCTGCCCAACGGCGCCAAGCGGTACCGGTTGCGCGCAAGATTCGGCGACAATATCGTTCAGCTCGAGGATCCCTATCGCTTTCCACCGATCCTGACCGATTTCGATCTCTATCTGCTCGGCGAAGGCACGCATCAGCGGCTCTACGACAAGCTCGGCGCGCATCCGATGACGCTCGACGGCGTCGACGGCATCGGCTTCGTGGTGCTGGCACCGAATGCGCGGCGCGTCAGCGTGGTGGGCGATTTCAATTTCTGGGATGCGCGGCGGCATCCGATGCGCGTGCGCGGCGCGGGCTATTGGGAATTGTTCATCCCCCATGCCACATCAGGCGATCACTACAAGTTCGATATCGTCGGTCCGCACGGCCACAATCTGGCGCTGAAGTCCGATCCGTTCGCCTTTGCCACCGAAGTGCGGCCGAAGACTGCGTCGATCGTGTTCGACGA
>NZ_PPPT01000265.1 GCF_006483445.1 Bradyrhizobium guangdongense
TCCCGGCCTTCGCCGGGACAACGCTAGGGTTAGCGCTTCGCGAACGTCGCCAACACTTCCTTCGCCGCCCGCTCCCCGCTGTCTCTTGCCCCATGCGCCGTCGAGAAAAAGTTCGGCGACGTCGCTTCGCCCGCAAAGAACAACCGCCCATCCACCGGCGCCGCCAACACCGCACGGTCATCGGAATGGCCGGGCAAGGCGTGCGAGTAGGAGCCTCTCGCGAAGGGGTCGGCCGTCCAGCGCGATTCCCGCAACGGCCTTAGCTTGCGGCGGATATCGTTGCCGAGGAAGCCTGCGATCTCGTCGATGCTGTGGGCGGCGATGGCGCCGTCGCCGGCGGCTTCCAGCTCGCGGGCAAACGCTCCGCCGAAAAAACCTTCGATGCAGGGCTGGCCGAACGGGCGGATGTGATAGGTGCCCATTTTGGTGCGCATCGTGGCGCCGCGAAGGTTCGCTTCTTTGGGAAAGACCTCGGCGTCATCAAGCGCCAGCGTCACCTTGTCGTCGGCGCCGAGCGGCAGGCCGCGTGCGGCGTCGACCTTTGCCGGCAGCGCCGGCGAGAAGCGGATGGCTTCGTCGGCGATGAGGTTGGTCGGCACCGTCACGATCACCTTGTCGGCGGCAAGCGTGCCCAGCGACGTCTCGATGCGCAGACGTTTCCCGGAACGATCGATCAGCGTGACGTTGCAATTGAACGCGACCGGACAGGGCGCGCCATAGGCGGCGATCAGCGCGCCATAGCCGCGGCGGACGCGCCAATTGGTGTTGGTGTCCTCATAGGCGTCCCAGTCGTGGATCGAGACCTCGTCGAGCTCGCAGCCATTCACATAGGTCGAGATCGCGTCGATCATCGGATTCCAGCGATTGCCAGGTTCGAGGCACGTGGTCGCCGGGCGATCCTCCTCGGTTCCCGCTGCTTCACTCATGCGATCGTAGAAGCGATCGAGTGCGCGCATAAAGTCGTCGCGTTCGGTTTGCGGAAAGGCGTTGCCATAGGCGCGCTCGCGCCAGGGCGGCAGATCCTTGTTGAGCTCGAAGCCGAGTTCGTTAGCGATCGGGACGAAGGAGTTGTGCTCGGCGGAGTGCAGCCAGCCGCAGCCGACGTCGAAGGTCACGTCAGGCGAGGCCTGCACCGTCCATGCACGTCCGCCGAGACGGTCGCGCGCTTCCAGCACGATCACGGAGAGCCCGGAGCCGCGCAGCGCATGCGCCGCGCCAAGGCCGGCTGCGCCCGCGCCGATGATCGCGACGTCGACGGAGGAGGGGAGGGTGGTCATAGGGCGGCTCTAGCACGTTCGCTGGGCGTGCTGAAGCCGGACAGATATGCGGCTATCGTGTCCCGGACGCGCTGCAGCGCTCTTGCGCTGCTGCGCCGAGCCGGGACCCAAGCAACGGACGAGCAGTGAGAGGTCATGGGCCCCGGATCAGCAGCGCATCACTTCGTGCTGCGCAGCATCCGGGGCGCGAGACCTCTCTTACGCCACCGCTTCCTTGGCCTTTTCCGCGCGCTTGCGCTCGTTCGGGTCGAGGTGCTTCTTGCGCAGGCGGATCGACTTCGGAGTGACTTCGACGAGTTCGTCGTCCTCGATATAGGCGAGCGCCTTTTCCAGCGTCATGCGGATCGGCGGGGTCAGGCGCACCGCTTCATCCTTCGAGGTCGTGCGGATGTTGGTGAGCTGCTTGCCCTTCAGCACGTTGATCTCGAGGTCGTTGTCGCGGGTGTGCTCGCCGACGATCATGCCGCGATAGACCTTCCAGCCCGGCTCGATCATCATCGGGCCGCGATCTTCCAGCTTGAACATGGCGTAGGCGACGGCTTCGCCCTGCTCGTTGGAGATCAGCACGCCGTTGCGGCGGCCCTGGATCTCGCCCTTGTACGGCGCATAGCCGTGGAACAGGCGGTTCATGATCGCGGTGCCGCGGGTGTCGGTGAGCAGCTCGCCCTGATAGCCGATCAGGCCGCGGGTCGGCGCGTAGAACACCAGGCGCAGGCGGTTGCCGCCCGAGGGCTTCATCTCGATCAGCTCGGCCTTGCGCTCGCTCATCTTCTGCACGACGACGCCGGAGTGCTCCTCGTCGACGTCGATGACGACTTCCTCGATCGGCTCCATGGTCGCGCCGGTGGCTTCGTCCTTCTGGTAGACGACGCGCGGGCGCGACACCGAGAGCTCAAAGCCCTCGCGGCGCATGGTCTCGATCAAAATCGCGAGCTGCAATTCGCCGCGGCCCGAGACTTCCATCGCGTCCTTGTCGGAAGCTTCGACCACGCGCAGCGCGACGTTGCCTTCGGCTTCGCGCAGCAGGCGGTCGCGGATCATGCGGCTCGTCACCTTGTCGCCTTCGGTGCCCGCGAGCGGCGAGTTGTTGACGATGAACGACATCGACACGGTCGGCGGATCGATCGGCTGCGCGATCAGCGGCACCTCGACGCTGGGATCGCAGAAGGTGTCGGCGACGGTGCCCTTGGTCAGGCCCGCGATGGCGACGATGTCGCCCGCTTCGGCTTCCTCCAGCGGCGTGCGCTCGATGCCGCGGAAGGCGAGGATCTTGCTGATGCGGCCGGTCTCGATCTGCTTGCCGTCGGCGGAGAGCACCTTCACCGTCTGGTTCGGCTTCAGCACGCCCGAGGTGATGCGGCCGGTGATGATGCGGCCGAGATAGGGATTGGCTTCGAGGATGGTGCCGATCATGCGGAACGGACCCTCTTCGACCTTGGGCGGCGCGACGTGGCGCAGGATCAGGTCGAACAGCGGCTCCATGCCCTTGTCCTTCGGACCCTCGGGGCTCTCGGCCATCCAGCCCTGCTTGGCCGACCCGTACAGAATCGGGAAGTCGAGCTGCTCCTCGCTGGCGTCGAGTGCCGCGAACAGGTCGAACACTTCGTTGATGACTTCGGTCGGCCGCGCGTCGGGGCGGTCCACCTTGTTGATGACGACGATCGGCTTGAGGCCGACCTTCAACGCCTTGGAGACCACGAATTTGGTCTGCGGCAGCGGGCCTTCGGCGGCGTCGACCAGCACCAGGGCACCGTCCACCATGTTGAGGATGCGCTCCACCTCGCCGCCGAAATCGGCGTGACCGGGGGTGTCGACGATGTTGATGCGGGTGTCCTTCCACTGCACCGAGGCCGCCTTGGCCAGAATGGTGATGCCGCGCTCGCGCTCCAGATCGTTGGAGTCCATGGCGCGCTCGGCGACCTTCTGGTTCTCGCGGAACGTGCCCGACTGCTGGAGGAGGCGGTCGACCAGGGTCGTCTTGCCGTGGTCGACGTGGGCGATGATGGCAACGTTGCGGAGATTCATGTGAGCTTCTTTGCGTTCGAACAATGGGTTAAGCGCGATCTCGCCGGTCAGACCGGGACCTCTTCGCGGGAACAACGCTGAAAACGTGAAAAACGGGGCCTCTCTCGCCCAAAAAGGGAAGCCCGGCCATAGAGCCGGGCACACCTTGCGCGTTTGCGGCGCAATATATGCAAAAACCGTCAAAAAACAACGGGTTCTTTGCGGGTTGGTTGACTGAATTTTGCCCGTTGATTCCCGGGGCTTAGCGCCCCGGCCGGGTGATTCCGGCCAGATCACCCCGGCCCGCCGTTCCTACTGTGCATGGGGTTGTTTTCGAGCTCTTGTTCGGCAGCCCGCCCTCAGGCCCGGCGTGGGGGCGGCTCCTCCGTGGGATAGACGCCCCGCAGCACGTCCTCGAAATGGGCTTTGACGGCGTCGTTGCACAGGCAGGCGCGCATGCGCAGGCCGTCGCGGTTGCGCACCAGGATCGAGCCGCGCCGGGTCTCGAGCACGCCCTCGGCCTTGAACGACTGGATCACCCGGCTCGCATAGCTGCGTCCGACGCCAAGGAGCGTGGCGAGCTGCTCATGGGTCAGGGGCACGCTGTCCTTGCCGTCGGTGCGCTCCATCGCGGCCAAAATCCATTTGGCGGTGCGCTGCTCGATCGAGTGGATGGCGTTGCACGCGGTCGATTGAAAGATCTGGGCCAGCATGCAATCGGCGTAGCGCGCAAAGATGTTGCTCAGCGTTTTCGACCTCGCCTTCGCTGCATCCAGCTTGCCGACGTGAATGCGCGCAAACGGCCCGCCGAATTTCACGATGATGCGGGTGTAGGCCGGGAGGAAACCCTCGCTGACGATGCCGCCGACGGCGCCCTCGCGCCCGACCAAAATGGTCTCGACGTCGCGGCCGTCTTCGTTCGCCACCAGAAACGTCGCGAGCGCCGGCCCACAGGGAAAGTGCACGACCTGGACATCGTCGCCGGGATTGTAGAGCAGGTCGTTGGCGCCTGCCGTCTCGACCGTCACATGCGGTGCGATCAGCGCGTAGTCCGCGTCGTTCAAGCGTCGCAGCAGATTATTGTAGGGTCTGTTGGTAATTTCGGTTGTCTTGCCGATATGCGCGTCCATCGAAAACTCCCCTTCTCCCTTCTCCAAACTAGCGAGTTCCGTTCGCAATCTGTGTGCACAAGTGGACAGACGCGAGAACGATGATGTGGTGAGTTTCGTTCCGGGAACCCTCCGATGCGCTGGACGCAGGTGTCGGACAGCGGCTGTCCAGACAGGCAAAAAATGCAGCCGGTAATCAGTGAGATCATGGAACCCGTTTTTCCGGACAGTTCTGAATGTCCCGCCGACGTCCTGCTCGTCGAGGATGACCCGATCATTGCGATCGATTTCGAGGACCGCCTGCTCGGTTTCGGCGTGAAGCAGGTGCGCACGGTCCCGTCGGTCGCGCGCGCGCTTCAGGAGATCGAGACGCGCGCGCCGGATTTCGCGCTGCTCGACGTCGAGCTGGTTCGCGAGAAGAGCTTTGCGATCGCAGAGCGGTTGACGGCGCTGAAGATCCGTTTTGTGTTCGTCACGGGCTACGGCGCCGAGGCAAGCATTCCGGCGCAATTCGGCCAGATCCAGCGGCTGCAGAAGCCTTGCTCGAGCGATGCGCTGGAAGCGGCGCTGCTGACGCGCGCGCCGTGATGATTACTTGCCGGTGCGAATGCAGAGCTCGGCGAGATCGTTTTCGACGCCTTTGAAGAATTCGTAGGGCAGCGGCGGCGGAGTCTTGACCGTCTTGATTGCCGCACGTTGCGCGACGGCTGCTTGCTCGGACAGCTCCAGGAAGCGCTTGAGCGCTTTCGAGCGGTTCTTCTCGACGAATTTCTCCGCGGCAGCTTCGCTTGCCTCGCTCGGATCGAGACGAAGCAAGGCTTCGTTGCCGGTGCCAAGCGGATGAACCCCGCCCAGCTTCACTTGGCTGATGATGTTATAGCGGTCGAAATGCTCAAAGATCAGATCGAGGATTTTCGCCTGCCGCAGCGGCTCCTCGATCGCGAGATAGCGCTTCACGTCGGCGTTGCGTTTCAGGCTCTCGAGTTCGGCGGTGCCCGCGAAGGGGTTCGCCGAGTTAGCCTCCTCGATGATGGCCATCGTGCCCTCGCTCATCCGCGTCCCCCATTTGATGATGAGGTCACGGCCGCGCGGCTCGAGCTGGTCGGCGTTCAAACCCTTCTCGGCCAGACATGCCGGATCGGCATTCGTGCGCAGCGACTTTCCAAGTTCAGCGGTGAGCGCTTTGCCGTAAGCCGACGCAATGGCCTCGCGCACCAGCGTGGCCTTGTCCTTATCCGGGACTTGCGCCCAGGCGAACGGTGCCTGGGTCAGCAGGAGCGCAATGACGATCGATCGGCGGCTCAAAAGCACGGTTTCAACTCGAAAACGATCCAAACGAAATCAGGCCCGTCCCGAGAACGGGATGGGCCTGCAATGGTCGTCTGAGCTGGCCGGATGGTTCACGCCATCCGGCGCCGGATTTAAGCCGGCTTCGGGTCGAGCGTGGTCGACCACAGCGCGACGTCGGCGCGGTCGCGCAAGGTCACCGTCATCTGCCCGCTCGCGCCGTCGATCTTGACGTGACCGAAGAACTGCATGCCGGCGGACGGTGGCAGATTGGCCTGGCCCGGCTCCGGCGCCTTGATGAAGCGCACCTCGGGGCCAAAAGTGTTGTCGAGCTTGTTGGGTCCAAATGTGCCGGCGTGCAGCGGACCGGAGACGAATTCCCAGAACGGGTCGAATTCCTGGAATTGCGCCTTGTTCGGATCGTAGTAATGCGCGGCGGCGTAATGCACGTCGGCGGTGAGCCACACCGTGTTCCTGATCGGCGCCATCTTGATGAAACGCAGGATGTCGGCGATCTCCAGCTCGCGGCCGCGCGGTGGGCCGTCGCTTTGGGCAATCGCTTCCGAGCCGCCCTTGGCGGTATCGGCCACGATGAGGCTGAGCGGCATGTCGGAGGCGATCACCTTCCAGGTCGCGCGTGAATTGAGCAGGCCGCGTTTCAGCCAGGCGATCTGGTCCGGGCCGAGGAAGTAGCTGGCAGGACCGTAAGACGTTTCCAGGTTCGGGCCGTTGGCGCCGCGATAGCTGCGCTCGTCCAGCATGAAGACGTCGAGATGCGGGCCGTAGGAAATCTGGCGGTAGACCCGGCCCGGCTCCACGATGCTCTCGCGCATCGGATACATCTCGTGGAAGGCACGCGCAGCCCGCGCCGCCAGCAGCGTGATGTTGCGCTCCTTGTAAGCGGCCGGCAGCTCCTTCGACAGCGACCAGTTGTTGGTCACTTCGTGATCGTCCCACTGCACGAAGATGGGCACGTCGGCGTTGAAGGCGCGGACGTTGTCGTCGGTGAAGTTATATTTGTGGGCGGCACGGAATTCGTCGAGGGTTTCGGCGACCTTCGCCTTCTCCGGGATGGTGACGTTCTTCCAGATCTTGCCGTCCGCCAGCTTCACCTCCTGCTGGATCGGGCCGTCGGCATAGATCGTGTCGCCGGAATGCAGGAAGAAATCCGGACGGTGCTTGCGCATGGTCGAGAAGGTGAACATGCCGCCATCATCGGGATTGATGCCCCAGCCCTGGCCGGCGACGTCGCCGCCCCAGACGAAGCTGACGTCGCGGCGATCGGCCGGCGCGGTGCGGAAGCGGCCGAGCACCGGCTCGCTCTCGGCGGCCGTGAAGGAGAGATCGCGGAAGCGGACGCGATAGAAGATGTCCTGACCGGCAGGCAGATCCTCGATCAGCATCTTGGCTGTGAAGTCGCTTTCGGGCAGTGCCGCGATCGGTGGCAGCGCGCGGGCGTCCTTGAATGATTCCGTCGTCGCCACTTCGACCAGCATTTGCGAGGGCCGATCGGCGCGCGCCCAGACCACGCCGCCGTCAACGCTGACGTCACCGGACTGCACGCCATGGCTGATCAGCGGCCGGTCGGCCGCGCGCGACAGGTTTGGCATCGCGATGGCGCCAAGCGCACCGGCGCTGCTGGAGAGGAAACGGCGGCGAGGGAGATTGATTTTCATGTGGGATTCGCTGGTTGAAGCATCGTCATTCCGGGATGGTCCGAAGGACCAGACCCGGAATCTCGAGATTCCGGATTCGATGCTCCGGGCCGCGCTTGCGCGGTCCCGTCGCATCGCCCGGAATGACCGAACAAGCTATATTGGGACAGTATGACGCAGCGATTACGCGGGCAACGTCTTACGCGTTGCCGGCCGCCCGGAACTGCGCGCCGGCGCGCTGCAGGTTTTGCGGCAGACTCAATAGCACCGCCTTGCGGTCGGCGACCGCCGCATGGAATTGATCGAGCGCGATGTTGAATGCGGTTAGGGCGCCTTCCTCGATCGCGCCGTGGTCGAAGCAGTGCAGCGTGTCGCGCAAGATCTCGTCGGCCTCGGTCTGCATCTGATCGAGCTCGTCGGCTGTCTCGCTCTTGCGGGCCGCCACGATCATATCCAGCAGGCGTTCGCGCAGATGGCTGTTGTTGTCGCGCTCGTCCTTCTTCAGATAGCCCGCGAACCACGCGCCGACCGAGCCCATGGCGGAGAGCGCCATCAGGCTCCACCAGATGTAATCGCTGTATTTGTCGAGGAACGTCTTCTCTTCGCCGTCGACGAAGGCGGCGGCGCCGGGATGCACGGGAATCACGGCATCCTTGTCGGTGTCGGGCGTTTCGAGCTTCGCCGCGAGCGGGAATTCCGTCACCAATTGCTGGCGCACGGCGAAGAGCTGCCGCGTGAACATCGAAACGGTGGTTTCCGACAGGCCTTTGCGCGCCACGATGTGGTGCGCGAAGCTGATCGTCTTGACCTCGTCCTCGGGGCGGTCGGGCGAGCCGCCATAGGTGCCGGCCGGAATCTCGGCCGCCTCATAGACCGGATGATTTTGTGCGATCGCCTCTGCCGAGTCGATCGCGAGGAAGGTCGGCACGCCGCCGTCCTTGGTCGAGGCGGCGATCGCGTCGGAGGTGATCTTGCTGTTGACGGGGCCGGCGGCGAGATAGGCATCGGCCTTCTGGCCGCGGATCATCTCGGCAGCTTCGTTCGCCGGGAATTGCACGATCTCCACCTTGGCGGGATCGACCCCATATTGTTGCAGGATCACCTTCAGCAGATTGACGTTGGCCTGGGTGCGGCCGACCACGCCGACCTTGTGGCCGGCGAGCTGCGCGATCTTGGTGATCTTGGGGCCCTTCTTCTTGCCCTTGCCGGGCGGCGGCACCCAGAGCACGACGACATTCTTGCGGAGCGTCGCGACGGCCTGCGCATTCTTGGGGACGTCGAGGTCGCCGCGAACGATGGCGAGATCGGCCTTGCCTTGCGCGATCGCCTCGGCGCTGGCGGTCGCACCCTCGGTCTGCACGGGACGCAGCCGCACATAGCCCTTGCTCTGCACGAAGGCTTGCGTGAGCGCCTGCACCACCTTGACGTCATCGCTATTGGCGGGTCCGACCGCAATCTTCAGCGTTACCGGCCGCATCGCGAAATAGTAGCCGCCGACCAGCGTGCCGATGATGGCGAGTACAAGCGCGAGCGAGACAAGCATGGTCTTCCGCGCCGCCGATCGCGGCGACGTCGGCACGGGTATGTCGGCCAGGTTGGTACCCCCGGTCATCGATCTCCCAAACAGTCGTTTCAGGCCCGGTTTCATCTTGACCCGGTAGCTACGCCCACAATTGTAGCAAATTTCTTGCCTGCCGGGGTTACATCTACGTCATGGTTAGCGGATGGAGGAAATCCGGATGAACCCGGGCGTCAGCCGGGTGTTAGGGTAAAGTTCCCCTGAAGAATGGAGGCGGTCATGGCAGAGCGGTTGTCGTCGGAAGCACGCAAGCAGGCGCTGGGCGGCCTGCCCGGCTGGGCCGAGATCCAGGGGCGCGAAGCGATCGCCAAGACCTTCACATTCAGGGATTTCAACGAGGCCTTCGGCTTCATGACGCGCGCGGCCCTGGTCGCCGAGAAGATGGATCACCACCCGGAATGGCGTAATGTCTACAAGACGGTAGAGGTGGTGCTGGCAACGCACGATGCCGGCGGTGTCACGGCGCTGGACATCGAACTGGCAAAGGCCATGAACGCCATCGCCAAGGCCTAAGACGACTTGCAGGGCGTCGGTCAATCCCCATCTTGTGAACGACGACGGATGCGGCCATCGGCCGCGTCGGGCTGAACGGGGAGTTTTCGACCATGGCTGCCGAACACAGTGTCGGCTTCGAGCCGGCCGACCGGCTCGCGGAAGATCGCGAAGGCGTGCGTCGCAGATTTTGGCGCAAGGCGAAGCGCGTCGCGGCGCACCTGCCGTTCGCCGAAGATCTGCTCGCCGCCTATTATTGTGCTTTCGACAAGCAGACGCCGCGGCATGTGCAGGCGTCGCTGCTCGGCGCGATCGCCTATTTCATCCTGCCGTTCGACTTCGTTCCCGACGTGCTGCCGGTGCTCGGCTTCACCGACGATGCCGCGATACTGGCGACGGCCATCAAGCTCGTCGCCAGCAACATCACCTCGGAGCACCGCGAAGCCGCCCGCGCCGCGCTCAAGCGTGGTGTGGAGGACGCGACGGAATAGGCACGCGCTACTTCCGCGCCTGCGCCTTCCCGTTCTCCGCTTCCCAGGCCTGGAACTGCTTGAACAGCGCTTCCTTGTCCGTCTCAGACTGCACCACTTTCGCTGCCGCCGGATTCTGCTTCAGGAAGGCCTCAAAACGCTGCCGCGCGACCGGCTCGACGCCGTGGCTGTCGAGCCATTGCTGGGCGACCGGCAACCTGTTCCAACCCGACAGCGGTGCCGCGAGCGAGACTTCCTTCCATTTGGGATGGAACGGCGGATTCTGCAGCGTCGGGAATTTCGTGAAGAAGGCATCCACGAACTGCGCGATCTTGCGATAGCGCTCGGTGTTCGGCGCCCAGTTATAGGCCGCGAGCACGGCGGGCACCGCGATCGTATCGACGGTCTCGCCGTCCTTGATCAGGTTCGGATAGTCCTTTGCCGTCAGCGACGCCGGCAGATAATCTCTCTGCAGCGGCTTTGCATAGTCGACAGCGGCGAGATGGAAACGGCCGTCATTGGCGAAGGTCGAGACCGACTTATACGGCTTGCCGCCGACCACGATCACGGCGTCGATCTCGCCGGCCTTCAACTTCTCCATCGCGATACGCTGCTCGATATAGACGAAGTTCGCTCTAATCCCGAGCCGCTCGAACACCGTGAGCGCGGTGACGAAGGTGCCGCCATTGGGCAGGTCGACGCTCACCTTCTTGCCTTCGAGGTCTTTCAGGGTCGCGACCGATTTCGGTGCGATCACCTGCATCTCCTCATTGTAGAGTTTTGTCACATAGGTGAACTGCTTCTTGATGTCCTTCGCAAAGCCCTTGCGCTCGAGATAGTCGAGCGTGTCGGCGCGCACGACACCGAGATCGACGCCCTGCAGGAACAGGATGTCGGCGACGCTCTGGACCGAGCCGCGGCCGACGATCGGCAATACGCGCAACTTGTTGCCGTCGTCGAGCACGGAGGCGAGGTCCGCCCCGAACTGTACATAGGTGCCGCCAATGGTGCCGGTGATCAGCGTCACCGTGTTGGCGTTGAGTGCCTGCTTGGTCGATGTCGAGCCGAACTGGAAGATCGCCTTCAGGCTGTCCGAAACCTTGCTCGGATCATATTCGGTCTGTTCGGCGGCGTGCGCGGCGGAGCCGCAGACCATCATCATGGCGGCAAGCGCCATCCTCGAGAAGTGATGCATCGTGTCCCCTGCTAGGTAGGTCTTAGTTTTGAAGCTGAGTGAGGCGCTGCCGGGCTTCCGCCGAGCCGAGCTGCGCCGCTTTCTGGTACCAGTCGCGCGCGGCGGCCGGATCTGCGGTGATGCTGCGTGTGTCCCTGGTGCCAAGCACCGCGGGATCGAAGGTTTGCCCGAGCATGAAGGCCGCGGTCGCATCCTGCGCATTCGCCGCGCGCTCAAGCAGCAACCGTGCGGCCGCGATGTCGCCGATGCCGATCAAACTTTTCGCGCGGGTCATCAGCCCCGCGAGCGTATCGGCATCGAGCGTCTTTGCTTGCGCGGGCGGAGGCGGTGGAGCGGCGGCGGCTGGCATGGCTACCGGCAGCGGCGCCTGCGACTGCAGCGCAGTCTGGTAGGCGTTCGCGATTGCCTCGCGACTTGGCGCGGCCGGTGTGCTGACATCCTTCGTGTCAGCGCTCGCGAGCTGCATCGGATTCGATACGCGCGCCGGATCCTTCAGCGGAGTCTGGCGGGCCGGCGGCGAGTTGGGTGAAGGCGCAGCCTGCTGGTTCGCCATCACGCTGCTGACCCAGGCGCCGCTGTTGACCGGCAGGAGGCGGCTGACGTCCCCCTGAAATAGCGCGACCAGCACCGCGATGGCGCTTGCCGCGAGCACGCTCGCGACGATCTGCGTGGCGAGGCGGGCGCGCGGCCGCGCGTTGCGCGGTGCAAATTCCTGCGGATCGGGCGCGCCGTTCGGATCGGACAGGAACAGCGGCATCGGATCGTGTGGTGATAGGTCGGTCCGGTCAGCGCGTGCCAGATGATACGGCATGGCTTGCGGATCGGTGGTGTCGTGTGCGGCGTCGAACGCCCTCGACGTCACGGACGGACGGTGGGCCGTCGTCTCCATGGTGATGCTCCCCAAAATACAGACGCAACGCTGGGGCAGGTCCCTGTCGGGCCGTTTCTTATTCTTGTTGTCCAGCAGCGCCCCGCAAACTGGAACCGGTAAATCGCCGTCTGAATCAGCCCAAAAGACGACGGCGATTTGCGCGAATCAGGAAATATTTGGGTTTGATTGGGGCGATGCCGCGGAGCGCACCACAATTTTGCGCGCGGTGGTTGATGGCGGATTTACCATGTGGGAGCGGCAAAACGCTGCGCAAGAATAAGCGGCTTTGATTGGTGGAGAGCGCGCTCAAGTTACAAGTCGCCCGGTCAAGCCGGGCGACGACAGTCGAATGTGGCGACGGTGCCGGACAGACACCGTCTGTGACTCAGGGATGCAAGATCACCTTGCCCATGGCCTGACGTCCGGCGAGTACCTTCAATGCATCGGCGGTCTGCGCCAGCGGGAAGGTGCGGTCGACATGGGAAGAGATTTTTCCTTCCGCGGTCCACTTTACGAGCTTCTCGAGATTGGCGCGGTTCTTTTCCGGGTTGAGCCGCGTCCAGGCGCCCCAGAACACGCCGCGGATGTCGCAGCCCTTCAGCAGCGCGAGATTGAGCGGCATCTTTGGAATGTCGCCGGCGGCAAAGCCGATCACCAGGAAGCGGCCTTCCCAGGCGATCGAACGCAGTGCCTGCTCGGCATACGCGCCGCCCACGGGATCGAAGATGATGTCGACGCCCTTGCCATGGGTGAGCTTGCGCAGGCCCTCTTTCAGATCTTCCTTGGCGTAGTTGAGCGTCAGCTCGGCGCCATGCGCCTTGGCGAATTCGAGCTTTTCGTCCGATGACGCACAGGCGATCACCTTCAAGCCCAGAAGCTTGCCGAGCTCGCAAGCCGCAAGGCCGGTGCCGCCGGCAGCGCCCAGCACGGCGAGCGTCTCGCCCGGCTTCGGGCTCGCGCGATCTTCCAGCGCATGCAGCGCGGTGCCGTAGATGATGATGATGCCCGCGGCGCGGTCATAGTCGAGATTGTCGGGGATCTTCACGATCGATGCTGCGGGCAGCGCGATCTTCTCGCGCGCGCCATTATGGCCGCAGGACGCCACGACGCGATCACCGACCTTGAGATCGCTCACACCGGGGCCGATGCTCTCGATCACGCCTGCGACTTCCGCCGCCGGCGAGAACGGGAACGGCGGCTTGATCTGGTACTTGCCCTGGATCATCAGGATGTCGAAGAAGTTCAGCGCCGCCGCCTTGATCGCGATCACGGCCTCGCCGGGACCTGCCACCGGATCCGGCACGTCAGCCAGAACGAGATCGTCGGGTTGGCAGTATTGCGAGCAGAGGATGGCTTTCATGGCGGCACCTGGGGCGTTTCGAGTGGAATTATAGTTGGCCCGGTTTTGCCGGATTTGGCGACAGGCCACAATCCGGTTTCTTTACGCAAGGCGATGCGAAGGCCTATCCTCACGTCATTGCGAGCGCAGCG
>NZ_PPPT01000266.1 GCF_006483445.1 Bradyrhizobium guangdongense
TTGCCGTCGAATGCCAGCCGAGCCGCATCGAGATGCGGCTGCGCACCGGCTATCTCGATCGGCAGGCGGCAACACTCGACGAGGCGCTTGCCATCATGGCGGATGCCGCCAAGACGAAGAAGGCGGTGTCTGTCGGTCTGCTCGGCAATGCCGCCGACATATTCCCGGAACTGGTGCGCCGTGGCGTGAAGCCTGACATCGTCACGGACCAGACCAGCGCGCATGATCCGATCAACGGTTACTTGCCGAAGGGGTGGACGCTCGCCGACTGGGAGACCAAGCGCGGTTCCGACCCGAAAGCGGTCGAGGCGGCCTCCAAACGCTCGATGGTCGAGCACGTCCAGGCCATGCTCGACTTCCACGCGCAAGGGATTCCGACGCTCGACTACGGCAACAACATCCGCCAGATGGCGCAGGACATGGGCCTGAAGAACGCGTTCGATTTCCCCGGCTTCGTCCCGGCCTATATCCGCCCGCTGTTCTGCCGCGGCGTCGGGCCGTTCCGCTGGGCGGCGCTGTCGGGCGATCCCGAAGACATCTTCAAGACCGACGCCAAGGTCAAGGAACTGATGCCGCACGACAAGCATCTGCATAACTGGCTCGACATGGCGAAGGCGCGGATCAAATTCCAGGGGCTGCCGGCGCGGATCTGCTGGGTCGGGCTCGGCGATCGTCATCGCCTCGGCCTTGCCTTCAACGAGATGGTCGCGCGCGGCGAATTGAAGGCGCCGGTCGTGATCGGGCGCGATCACCTCGATAGCGGCTCGGTCGCAAGCCCGAATCGCGAGACCGAGGCGATGCGCGACGGTTCCGACGCAGTGTCCGATTGGCCGCTGCTGAACGCGCTGCTGAATTGCGCGAGTGGCGCGACCTGGGTGTCATTGCATCACGGCGGCGGCGTTGGAATCGGTTATTCTCAGCACGCCGGCATGGTGATCGTCGCCGACGGCACGCCGGAGGCCGCACGCCGCCTCGAGCGCGTGCTGTGGAACGATCCGGCGACCGGCGTCATGCGTCATGCCGATGCCGGTTATGAGACGGCGGTGGAATGTGCTCGTGCCCAAGGGCTCGATCTGCCGAGTTTGGCGTTATAGCGGCGGGACAAGGTCAGACCGCCGCCGGTTCGATGGTCCTTCAAGCCAAGGAGACACGCCGTGGTGAAACCGTTCCCGTCAAAGACCAAGATCGGCAATCACACGCTGCATCCGGAAACCCTGATGCTGAACTACGGCTACGATCCGCAATTGTCGGAAGGAGCCGTCAAGCCGCCGGTGTTCCTGACCTCGACCTTCGTGTTCAGGACCGCGGAGGACGGCAAGGACTTTTTCGATTTCGTTTCGGGCAGGCGCGAACCGCCTGAGGGGATGGGGGCGGGCCTCGTTTATTCCCGCTTCAACCATCCGAACAGCGAGATCGTCGAGGACCGGCTCTCGATCTACGAGCGCACGGAGGCTTGTGCGCTGTTCTCGTCCGGCATGTCGGCGATCTCGACCACGATCCTCGCATTCACGCGGCCCGGCGATGTGATCCTGCATTCCCAGCCGCTCTATGGCGGGACGGAGACGCTGTTCACGAAGACCCTGACCGGCTTCAACATCGGCGCGGTCGGCTTTGCCGACGGTCTCGACGAGGCCGTCGTTACGGCAGCGGCCGAGGAGGCCATGCGCAAAGGACGCGTGGCGATGATCTTCATCGAGACGCCGGCCAACCCTACCAACGGCCTGGTCGATATTGCGCTCACCCGGCGTATCGCCGACATGATCGGCAAGACACAGGGACACACGCCGGTCATCGCCTGCGACAATACGCTGCTCGGTCCGGTGTTTCAGCGGCCGATCGAGCACGGCGCCGATCTCTCGCTGTACTCGCTGACAAAATATGTCGGCGGCCATTCCGACCTGATCGCGGGCGCCGCGCTCGGTTCGAAGGCGCTGATGAAGGACGTCAAGGCGCTGCGCGGTGCCATCGGCACGCAGCTCGAACCGCACACCTGCTGGATGCTCAGTCGCTCGCTGGAAACGCTGAGCCTGCGCATGGAGAAGGCCGACCAGAATGCGCGCGTCGTCGCGGACTTCTTGCGCGACCATGCCAAGGTCGCGAAGGTGCACTACCTCGCGCATCACGACCCGGAGTCGCCGGCGGGGCGGGTGTTCGCAAAACAATGCAGCGGCGCGGGCTCGACGTTTTCGTTCGACATCATCGGCGGTCGGGCGGCTGCGGAAAAATTTCTCAATTCGCTGCAGATATTCAAGCTCGCGGTGAGCCTTGGCGGCACGGAGTCGTTGGCGAGCCTGCCCGCGACCATGACGCATTCCGGCGTTCCTGCCGACATTCGCAAACGCATCGGCGTGCTCGATTCCACGATCCGGCTGTCGATCGGCATCGAGCACCCGTCCGACCTCGTCGCCGACATCGCGCAGGCGTTGACCGGCGTCTAGCGCCGGATCGTGAATTCCGCCGCAGCGCGCCGATGCTCCCAATCGGCGCGCTCGAGCTCTGGACGGTCGCAGTCCTCCAGGGGATAGCCGAGGCAGAAATAGCCGATGAACTTCCAGGGCGCCGGCACGTCGAGAATGTCGTGCATCCGCGCCGGCGTCAGGATCGAGACCCAGCCGAGACCAATGCCGTCTGTGCGCGCCGCGAGCCACATCGCCGTGATCGCCGCGACCACGGAGTACTCCGTCGTCTCCGGCATCGTCGCGCGTCCGAGGCCGTGGCCGATCTCACTGGTCTTGTCGGCGAAGACGGCGAGATGAACCGGGGCTTCCATAAGGCCTGACAGCTTGAGCGACGCATAGCGCACGGCGCGGTCGCCCGAATAGGATGACAACGCATCGGCGTTGCAGGCCTTGAAATCCTCGATCACGGCGCTCCGCCTTGCGGTGTCCTCGACGATGACGAAACGCCAGGGCTGGCTCAAGCCGACCGACGGCGATAGGCAGGCGACGTCGATCAATCGTTCCAACGCGCCTTCGGGCAACGGATCGGTGCGAAAGCGCCGCACGTCGCGTCGCCAGATGAAGAGTTCGCGCAAGTGTCGGCGAAACCGATCGTCGAACGCGGTCATCAGAGCTGCGCGCTCGACTGGAGGATAGCGGCTGCCATCAGCAGCACGGCCGTCTCGGCAAGCTGTTCGAATGCGCCCAGGATGTCGCCGGTCTGCCCGCCGATCTGCTTGACGGAGAGCCGCGCCATTATCAGTCCGATCGCCGCGAGGACGATCACGGCGACAATTGCCTTGGCGGGTCCGAAACCGAGCGCGAGCACGATTGCGCCGACGCCGAGCGCGATGGCGGCGTATTGTGGCGTCGGTTGACCGGCGCTGGCCGAGAGGCCGTCCTTTCGCGCCGGCGGCACGAAGGCAGAAAAGGTCGGCAAGCCGGCGCGGGAGGCCGCGTGCGCAAGCAGGAGCGCAATCATCACCGATCGCGGCGCGGCGATCGTTGCAAGCGCGCTCCAGCGTAGGATCATCGAGATGACCAGCGCACAGGCCCCATACGTGCCGATGCGGCTGTCGCGCATGATCTCGAGCTTGCGCTCGCGCGTTCGCCCGCCGCCCAATCCGTCGGCCGTATCGGCAAGCCCGTCCTCATGCAGCGCGCCGGTCACGAAGATCGTGCTCGCGAGCGCCAGCATCGCGGCGGGGCCGGGCGTCAGGCCGACCGAATGGGCAATGCCGTAGACGGCTGCGCCAATGAGCCCGACGACCAATCCCGCGACCGGCAGCGACCAGCTTGCCCGGATCATCTCGCCGTCTTCGACCGGCGTCGAGGGGCCGAAGGGGAGGATCGTGGCAAAGGACACGCCGATCCGTAAATCCCTGACGAGACGGTGGAGTTGCTCGGCGTGAAGCATCACTTGACCTTCATCGGCAGTCCCGCCACCACGAACTCGACTTCGTCGGCGACTTCGGCGACGCGCTGGTTCAACAGGCCGGCCGCGTCGCGAAAGGCGCGCGCCAGCGCATTGTCGGGCACGATGCCGAGTCCGACCTCGTTGGTCACGAGAATGACGGGGCTGCGTTGTTGGCCGAGTGCGTCGGTCAGCAGCGTAGTTTCGTCCGACCAGTTGCGTCCGGCATGGAGCAGGTTCGAGAGCCACAGCGTGAGGCAATCGACGAGGCGGGCGCCGCCGCCGTCGGTGTCCTCCAGCGCCTGCACGAGGTCGAGCGGCGCCTCGCGCTCGATCCAGTCATTGCCGCGGCGCGCCCTGTGCTGCGCGATCCGCGCATCCATCTCGGCATCGAGTGGCTCGGCGGTCGCGATATAGACGGGACGGCCGGGAGTAGCACGGGCGCGCATTTCCGCGCGCCGGCTTTTTCCGGACCGTGCACCTCCCGTGATCAAGACAATCGCCATGCGGCCTCCGCTCAAATCCCGCACTAACCATCAATCGTCGGCAAAGACAAAGCCGAATTCGCGTCCAAGGGGGCTTGCGCTCGGCCGCAATTCTTGCGCATCAGAGCAGGCAGGAGAGGTCGTGTGGGTTTTGCGGGAGCCATGGCAGTCGCAATGATGGTGGACGCCCTGTTGGGCTGGCCCGCCGTACTGTTTGCGCGGATCAGCCACCCCGTCACGTGGATCGGCGGACTGATCGGTTACCTCGATCGCAACTGGAACAGATCGACGGATACGTCTTTGATCCGGCGTCTCGCGGGCCTCGCCGCCGCGCTGCTGGTGATCGCGATCTGTGCCGGCATCGGCTGGATCCTGCAGGGCGTGCTGCCATCGGGATGGAGCAACATATTGTTCGTCGGGCTCCTTGCGTGGCCCATGGTCGCGCTGCGCTCGCTCTATGATCACGTCAATATGGTGGCGACGCCGCTGCAATCAGGCGACATCGACGCCGCGCGTATCGCGGTCGCGCAGATCGTCGGCCGCGACCCCGCGACGCTGGACGAAGCGGGGATCGCGCGGGCCGCGACCGAAAGCCTCGCCGAGAACGCTTCTGACGGCATCGTCGCGCCGGTGTTTTGGGGCGCGCTGCTCGGGCTACCCGGCATTTTTGGTTACAAGGCGATCAACACGCTGGACTCCATGATTGGCCACCGCTCCGAGCGTCATCTCTATTTCGGCTGGGCGGCGGCCCGCATCGACGACGTCGCCAATTTCATCCCGGCGCGTCTCACCGGGTTTCTCTTCGGGCTGGTCTCCCAACACATCAAGGAAGCGCTGACTTGCATGGTGCGTGACGCGAACCGTCATCGTTCCGTCAATGCGGGCTGGCCGGAAGCCGCGATGGCCGGTGCGCTCGGCGTGCGCCTCAGCGGGCCGCGCAGCTATCATGGCCGCGTCACCGCGGAACCCTGGCTGAACGAAACTGCGCGCGATCCCCGGGCCGCCGATCTCCGGCAAGGCCTGCGGCTCTACATCCGTGCGATGTTGGTGCTCGGCGGCCTGCTCGTTGCACTGGCGCTGGCGTGACGGAGCAGGTGATGCGCGAGCACGGTGGCAATCCAGACCTGGCAGTTCAGCGCTTTGGCGGAAGGCTCGAAGATTGGATCGACCTGTCGACCGGCATCAACCGGCTGCCTTATCCAGTCGGTGAAATCGGTCAGCATGCATGGAGCGCGCTGCCGTCGCGATCCGATATCGAGACGCTGCATGATGCCGCCCGGCAGGCCTATGCGACCCAGGCTCCAATCCTCGCCACGGCGGGCGCGCAGGCCGCGATCCAGCTACTGCCGCGCCTCGCGCCACCCGGCCGGGCCCGTGTGCTCGCGCCCACATATAATGAGTATGCGGCCGCGTTTTCGGCTGCGGGCTGGGAGGTGACGGAAGTCGCCAATCCCGATGCGCTCGCCGGCGCAGACCTCGCCGTCGTGGTCAGTCCCAACAATCCGGACGGCCGGCAGCATGATAAGGCGGCATTGCTTGCGCTGCTGCCGCGCGTCGGCCGCCTCGTCATCGACGAAAGCTTTGCCGACGCGGTACCGGAACTGTCGCTCGCCGCGGAGGCGGGGAGGCGGGGCCTCCTGATCCTGCGCTCGTTCGGCAAGTTCTATGGCCTTGCCGGACTGCGGCTCGGTTTCGTGCTCGGAGGGGAAGATGACATCGCCGCATTGTCGGCGATGTCGGGACCTTGGCCGGTGTCGGGTGCAGCGATCGCTGTCGGACGACGCGCGTTGCTGGATCGTGCCTGGGCAAAGGCGACCATTGCGCGACTCCGGGATGACTGTCTGCGGCTCGACACCGCTGCCAAGTCGCGAGGTTGGCAACGCGTAGGCGGCACGGCGTTGTTTCGGCTCTACGATGTCGGCGATGCGGTCGCTGCGCAGGAGAGGCTCGCGTATAGCCGCATCTGGTCGCGCGTTTTCAGCCAGCAGCCGGGGTGGGTGCGACTGGGCTTGCCGGGCGAAGATAGCGAGTGGTCGCGATTGACCGAGGCGCTATCGCGTTAGCGCGCCAGCGCAAACAGTCCGTCGACATCGAGATGGGCCTCGATGTGATCGGCCAGCGCGTCGAGCGCATCCTCGACGCGCGCGCCGTAGCGCTGGTCCGTCACGGGAATGTCGAGCTGCGCGAGGAAAGCGCGACGGAAATCGTCGGATGCAAACAGGCCGTGCAGATAGCTGCCTGAGATGCGGCCATCGCGTGAGATGGCGCCTTCCGGCGCGCCATCGAGCATGGCGAAGGGGCGATTGCGGTCAGGCCCCTCGGTGCGACCGATGTGGATCTCATAGGCATCGATCGGCTGCTTCGACGCTACGTGCTGCGCGGTCACGCGAGTCAGCGTCTTCTGCTCGGTCATCACGGTCGCCACGTCCAGAAGCCCGAGTCCGTCCGTCTCGCCGGCGGCTCCTTCGATGCCTTCGGGGTCGGCCACGCTGCGGCCGAGCATCTGATAGCCGCCGCAAACGCCGAGCACGTGGCCGCCGCGGCGGTGATGCGCGAAGAGATCGATGTCCCATCCCTGCGCGCGCAGGAAGGCGAGGTCGCCGCGGGTCGATTTCGAGCCGGGGATGATGACGAGCCTGCAGTCGCCAGGAATAGCTTCGCCGGGACGGACCATGACGAGATCGACACCGGGTTCGAGCTTGAGCGGATCGAGATCGTCAAAATTCGCGATCCGCGATAGCGCGAGGAACGCGATCTTGCATTGGCCGGGTTTTCGCGCGTCGGCCAAGCCCAGCGCGTCTTCGGCCGGAAGCTCGATCGCGCGGGTGAAATAGGGCAGCACGCCAAAGCCGCGCCACGACGTCATGGCCTCGATCGTCCGATAGCCGTCGTCGAAAAGCGTGGGATCGCCGCGAAACTTGTTGATGACGAACCCCTGAATCATCGCGGCATCGTCGGGGTCGATCACGGTCTTGATGCCGACGAGCTGCGCGATCACGCCGCCGCGGTCGATGTCGCCGATCAGCACGACGGGGACGTCGGCCCGTCGCGCAAAGCCCATATTGGCGATGTCGGATTTGCGCAAATTCACCTCGGCGGGGCTGCCGGCGCCTTCCACCAGCACGAGATCGGCGCGCTGCTTCAGCCGCTCAAAGCTCTCCAGCACCGCGCCCATCAGCGATGGCTTCAGCGAGGCGTATTCGCGGGCGCGGGCCGTGGCGATGCGCTTGCCGTGCACGATGATTTGCGCGCCGACATCGGTCTCCGGCTTCAAGAGCACCGGGTTCATGTCGGTATGCGCATCGACGCCGGCGGCAAGCGCCTGCAAGGCCTGCGCGCGGCCGATCTCGCCGCCATCGACGGTGACGGCCGCATTGTTGGACATGTTCTGCGGCTTGAACGGCAGCACGCGCAGGCCGCGGCGCTTCGCGACGCGCGCCAGCCCCGCGACGACGAGCGATTTGCCGACGTCGGAGCCGGCACCCTGGATCATCATTGCGCGCGCCATCGTTGCAGTCTTCTAGAACTCGACGCCCGCCTGCGCCTTGATGCCGGAGCGGAACGGATGCTTCACCAGCGTCATCTCGGTGACGAGGTCGGCGATCTCAATCAGCTCGTCCTTAGCGTTGCGACCGGTGAGCACGACATGCGTCATCGGCGGCTTGTGATTCCGCAGGAATTCGACGACCTCGGCAATCTCCAGATAATCGTAGCGCAGCGCGATGTTGATCTCGTCGAGCACAACCATGCGCAAGGACGGATCTAGGATCAGCTCCTTTGCCTTCTCCCAGCCGGCCTTGGCTGCAGCGATATCGCGGGCTCGGTCCTGCGTTTCCCAGGTAAAGCCTTCGCCCATCGCGTGGAACTGGCAGAGCTCGCCGAAGTGCCCGGTGAGCAGGCGCCGTTCGCCGGTGTCCCAGGCGCCCTTGATGAACTGCACGACGGCACAGGGAAGGCCATGCGCGACACAGCGCACGATCATGCCGAAGGCGGAGGATGATTTTCCCTTGCCGGCGCCGGTGTGGACGATGATCAGGCCCTTCTCGCCGCTCTTGGTCGCCATGATCTTGTCGCGGGCGACCTTCTTCTTGGCCATTTTCGCGGCGTGACGCGTGTCGGAAGCGACGCTGTCGGCGTCCTCGGCGGCGTCCTGTTCAGACATCATCTGACGTGGTCCTTTGGCTTGACAAGCGGCGGCCATGGGCAAATGGTGAGCCTGCGTTGGTTCCTGTCCTATGACAGGCGAAGAGGGAATGCGAAAGGCCTCGAATCCCAAAGATTCGAGTTCGAAAAGCAGCCGCCCCCGCGACCGTGACCGGAGAGATGCCCAAAGCCACTGATCCCCTTGGGGGTTGGGAAGGCGGGGATCGAGGGACAAAAGTCCTGCTCCGCAAGCCGGGAGACCTGCCAGCGCAAAACGTTTTGGACCGGCGGACGGGGTGTTCCGCGACGGGGAAGCGAACCTATGCCAAATCGGTTCGTACACCTCATCGCCTCCCGTTGTTTTCTTTGGATGGGCGATGACTGTTACACTTCACGTCTGCATTACCTGCAAGGCCGGTCAGACACTGGCTGAGGGCGAGATCGCGCCCGGCAAACGCCTGCACACCGCGATCCTCGACGTCGGCGTGCCCGAAGGCGTCAATGTCGTTCCCGTCGAATGCCTGTCCGCATGCAGCCAGGGCTGCTCGGTCGCGCTGAGCGCGCCCGGCCGCTGGTCCTATGTCTATGGCCGGCTGTCCGAGGCCCATGCGAAGGACGTGCTGGCCGGTGCATCGGCCTATGCCGGGGCACCCGACGGCATCGTGCCATGGCGCTCGCGCCCGGAAATCTTTCGCAAGCAATCGCTCGCCCGCATCCCGCCCATTGCCGCAGTTCCAGAGGCCGCCGAATGAGCTCGCTCGCCAAAGTTCCCGTCACCGTCGTCACCGGCTTTCTCGGATCGGGCAAGACCACGCTGATCCGGCATCTCATCACCAATGCGAATGGCAAGAAGCTCGCGGTGCTCGTCAACGAGTTCGGCAGCGAGGGCGTTGACGGCGAGATCCTGAAATCCTGCGCGGACGCCAATTGTCCGGAGGAAAACATCGTCGAGCTCGCCAATGGCTGTATCTGCTGCACCGTGGCCGACGACTTCATTCCGGCGATGGAGCAACTGCTCGCGCGTCCCGTGAGGCCCGATCACATCGTGATCGAGACCTCGGGCCTGGCGCTGCCGAAACCGTTGCTGAAAGCGTTCGATTGGCCGGAAATCCGCTCGCGGATCACTGTCGATGGGGTGATCGCGCTCGCCGATGCGGAAGCCGTGGCCGCGGGCCGCTTCGCGCCGGATCCGGATGCCGTCGAAGCCCAGCGCGCGGCCGACGACAATCTCGATCACGAGACGCCGCTGTCGGAGGTCTTTGAGGACCAGATCGCCTGCGCCGATATCGTGCTGCTCACCAAGGCCGATCTCGCCGGCTCGTCCGGACTCGAAGCGGCCAAGGCTGCGATCGAGGCCGAGATGCCGCGTCGGGTGCCGATGCTGCCGGTGACCGAAGGCGTGGTCGATTTGCGCGTGATCCTCGGCCTCGAGGCCGCCGCTGAGGACGATCTCGCCGCGCGTCCGTCGCATCACGACGGCGAGGACGAGCACGAGCACAACGACTTCAACTCCGTCGTGATCGATCTCCCTGAGGTCACCGATATCGATGCGCTTGTCGCCTCGGTACAGCGGTTGGCGCGCGAGCAGAATGTGCTGCGCGCCAAGGGCTACATCGCAGTCGAAGGCAAGCCGATGCGGTTGCTGTTGCAGTCGGTCGGTGAGCGCGTGCGGCATCAATTCGATCGCCCCTGGGGCACGCGTGCGCGGCAATCCAAGCTGGTCGTGATCGGCGAGCACGGCGATATCGACGAAGCCGCGATCAGGACGGGACTCGGTCTCTGATGCACGTCGTCTTCCGCGAGAGCCACGGTCTGGAGGAGACCGCAACGCCACGGGACATCGGTCAGGATGCGGCCGATCTCGTCGTGCTCTCGTTTTCGGACAGCGATCTCGCGGCCTTTGCTGCGGGCTGGCGGCGAGGGCGGCATAACCTGCCGTCGCTGCGCCTCGCCAATCTTGCCGAGCTGCGCCATCCGCTGTCGGTCGACACTTATATCGAGCGGACGTTGTTTCAGGCGCGCGGCATTCTGGTCCGGTTGATCGGCGGTGAGTCCTATTGGCCATATGGGCTCGCAGCCCTACGCCAACTGGCGAAGGACCGCAGCACTGTGCTGGCCGTGCTGCCGGCTGATGGCCGCGACGACGAGGGGCTGGATGCGCTGTCGACCCTGCCGGTCTCGACGCTGCGGCGACTCAAGGCGCTCTGCGACAAGGGCGGCCCCGTGGCGGCGCAAGCCGCCATCGCGCAGCTCGCGCTGGCGTCGGGACTATATGCGGGACCTGTTGCTGGCGAGCTAGATGTCCCCGAGATCGGCTTCTACGACCCGGCCCGTGGCGTCGCGGCTGCACCGAATTTCGACGGCCGACCTCGCGCGCTCATTACCTTCTATCGCTCCTATCTCACGGCTGCCGACACGGGGCCCGTCGACGCGTTGATCGCAGCGCTGCGGCACAGGGGCTTTGACACCTATGGTGTCTTCGTGACGTCGCTGAAGGCACCTGGTGTTTCGGATTGGCTGCGGGCGCATGTGGAGGTGTATCCGCCGGCGGCGATTGTGAACGTCACCGCGTTCTCCGCTATCGGCAACGATGGCAGGACGCCGTTCGACGCTGCATCCTGCCCGGTCTTCCAGGTCGCGTTGTCCACGGCGCGCCGTGACGATTGGGCATCGTCGCTGCGTGGTCTCTCGCCCGGCGACCTCGCTATGCATGTGGTGCTGCCGGAAGTAGACGGCCGTCTGTTTGCCGGCGTGGTCAGCTTCAAGTCATCAGGCGCGCGCGATCCCGATCTTCAGTTTGCGCATCTTGCCCATCTGCCCGACGCTGAGCGCGTCGACGCGGTCGCGGCCAAGGTCGCCGCCTGGCATCGTCTTGCGACAAAACCTGCAAGCGAGAAGCGGTTGGCGGTCGTGCTCTCGAACTATCCCGGCCGCGTGCACCAGATTGCGCATGCGGTCGGGCTCGACGCGCTCGCCTCCGTCGAGGCGCTGCTGGCCGATCTCGGCGATGTCGGTTTCGAGGTCGAAGCGGCTGATGCGCTCGGCGATGCCTTGTTGCAGCGGCAGTTGACCTGGAGCGTCGGCGATTATCGTGCGGGGCTGTCCCGGCTTCCTCGTCAGTTGCAGGACGATCTCGAAAGCGCCTGGGGTGCGCCTGAGGATGACCCGGCTTGTCGTGACGGCGAATTTCATTTCGCTGCGATCCGGTCCGGCAACGCGATCATCGCGGTTCAGCCGGAGCGCGGCGAGGTCGGGCATCGCCATGCCGACTATCACGATCTCGCGCGCACGCCGCGTCACGGCTATGTCGCGTTCTATTTGTGGCTGCGGCATCAGGGCATCGATGCCGTCATCCACATGGGCGCGCATGGCACGCTGGAATGGCTGCCCGGAAAATCCGTCGCGCTGTCACAGGCTTGCTGGCCGGATGTGTTGACCGGCAACATGCCCGTTATCTATCCCTTCATCGTCAACGATCCCGGCGAGGCTGCCCAAGCCAAGCGGCGGATCGGTGCCGTGACGATCGGCCATCTGCCGCCGCCATTGGTCGAGGCCGCAGTGCCGGAGAGCCTGCGCCGGCTGGAACGGCTGCTCGATGAATATTCGACCGCCGACGGCCTCGATCCCGCGCGCCGCCAGCGGTTGATCGCAGCTATCCGTGACGAAGCGCGCGCCGCTGGTCTGGAAGACGATCTCGGTCTCGACGCATCGGCGGCACCTGCGGAGGCCATTCCACGGATCGATCGCTTCGTCTGCGATCTCAAGGAAAGCCAGTTCGGTGATGGTCTGCACGTGTTCGGCCGCGGCGCATGTGGAGAGGCGGAGAAGAGTGCGCTGCTCGATGCGCTCGCCGGACGTCGCGTCGCGCCGGGACCTTCGGGCTCGCCCTGGCGCGGGCGGCAGGACGTGCTGCCGACAGGGCGCAATCTCTTTGCCGTCGATCCGCGCGCGGTGCCGACACCGTCGGCACATGCGCAGGGCATCAAGCTCGCGGAAGAACTTTTGCGCCGTCACTTGCAGGATCACGGCGACTGGCCGAAGGGCATCGTCGTCGATCTCTGGGGTTCCTCGACCATGCGCACGGCGGGCGAGGATTTTGCGATGGCGCTGCATCTGGCCGGTATCGCGCCGCGCTGGGACCACGGCTCGGGGCGCGTGACAGGTTTTGACATCGTCGCGCCGGCCGAGCTCGGCCGTCCCCGCATCGACGTCACCTTGCGCGTCTCCGGCCTGTTCCGCGACGTCTTTTCAACGCTTGCGCAATTGTTCGAGGCGGCGGCCGAAGCCTTGTCTGCGCGCGAAGGCGAGGGTGAGGAAAATCCCTATCGCCACCGCGCCGCCCGTGTATTCGGGCCGCGTCCCGGACAATATGGTGTCGGCGCCGCGTCGGTGCCCGATGACTTCACGCAGGCCTCGCGCGATGCCGCCGGCGAAGCCTGGCTGTCGGCGTCGTCCTGGGCGCTCTCGGCCGACGGCGCGATCCAGGCTGACCGCGCCGGCATCGAGGCGCGGCTAGCCTCATCAGACACGTTCGTCCACACCCAGGACCTGCCCGAGACCGATCTGCTGCTGGCCGCGGACTATGCCGCGCATGAAGCCGGTGTCGCCGCCGCGGCCGCGCGGCTCGGCGTCGCCGTGCCCACACTCTATCATCTTGATACGACGCGCCCCGATCAGCCGCGTGCGCGCGCACTGCCTGAGGAGATCGCGCGCGTGGTGCGGGCGCGGGCGACCAATCCCGCCTGGATCGCCGGCATGATGCGCCACGGGTTTCGCGGCGCGGCCGAGATCGCGGCGACACTGGAGCATATGGCGGCGTTCGCGCATCTTGCCGGCGTCGTGCCGCCGCATCTGTTCGACCTCTATTTTGACGCGACGCTCGGTGCCGACGACGTCCGGGCGTTCATGGTGCGGAACAACCCGGCGGCGTTGGCCGCGATGGAGACTTGCTTCACCCGATTGCATGAGGCCTCGCTCTGGAAGACGCGCCGCAACTCGATTGCGGCGGCGCTGAAAGAGGCTTCATGAACGAAGTCGCGATCAAGGGGTGGTGTCCCGGCGCCTTGCGGCCGATGCTCTCGGGCGACGGGCTGGTGGTCCGCATTCGCCCCTATGGCGGCCGGCTCTCGGCACAGCAGGCGGCCGGCATTGCCGATCTCGCCGAGCGCCATGGCAATGGGCTGATCGATCTGACCAGCCGTGCGAATCTGCAGATTCGCGGCGTCAGGGATGACGGACACCAGGCGCTGATCGAAGGTCTTTCTCAATTGGGATTGCTCGATCCTGATCCCGAGACCGAACGACGGCGCAACGTGCTGGTGTCGCCGTTCTGGCGCGATGGCGACGACACGCCTTCGCTGGCGGCCGAACTCGAACAGGCGCTCGCCGATTGCGCCCTCGACCTGCCGACCAAGTTCGGCTTTGCGATCGATGACGGTGAGGAGCGCGCGCTTGCTACTGCGTCAGCCGATGTGCGGATCGAGCGTGATCGCGCCGGAAACCTGATCGTGCGCGCGGATGGCGCCGAGTTTGGTCGCCCGGTTTCGCGGGACCAGGCCGTCGCGGCGGCACTCGCGCTGGCGGGGTGGTTTGTTGCCTCGGGCGGGGCCAGCGGCGGGCGAGGGCGGATGGCGGCGCATCTTCGCGCTGTCGTGCGCTTGCCTGATGCGTTGCGTGGCCATGCCCAACCTGCACCGGTGATGGCCGGTATGTTGCCCGGCCTTTATCCCCAAGGCGCGCTCGTCGGTGCAGCCTTTGGACAACTGACACCTTCCGCACTTCATCATCTCTCCGGTCTCGCGCCCACGCTGCGCACCACGCCGTGGCGGATGGTGCTGGCAGAAGGGCTGGGCGCGATGCCCCGTCACAACGACTTGATCACGCGGCCCGATGATCCCTTGCTCCGCGCGACCGCCTGCAGTGGCGCGCCGCGCTGCCGCGAGGCGCATGCCGATACCCGCGAGTTGGCGGCCGCGCTCGCGCCACGGCTTGCGCTCGACGCCAACCTTCATGTCTCCGGTTGCGCAAAGGGCTGCGCACATTCGGGTCCGGCGACGATTACGCTGGTTGCGACCGCTGCCGGATATGACCTCGTCAGCAAGGGAACGACGCGCGATGCGCCGGTCCGGCGTGGGCTGAGCGCTGCGGAGCTCCTCGCCAGTCCCTCGATCGTCGGAGGGCACTGATGCCGCATGTTTACGAAACCGACGGCGCTGCCATCTACAAAAAATCCTTTGCCACCATCCGGGCCGAGGCGGATCTCGGTCGCTTCGCGCCGGATGAGGAGCCGGTGGTGGTGCGCATGATCCACGCGGCCGGCATGGTCGGGCTGGAGGCCAACATCCGCTTCACGCCCGGCATGGCGGCGGCCGCGCGCGCAGCGCTGCAGAAGGGCGCGCCGATCCTTTGCGATGCACGCATGGTCTCGGAAGGAATTACCCGCGCGCGGCTGCCGGCCGGCAATGCCGTAATCTGCACGCTCGGCGATCCCGCGGTGCCCGATCTCGCGACCTCCATGCGCAACACCCGGTCCGCGGCGGCGCTCGAACTGTGGCGGCCGCGTCTCGAAGGCGCGATCGTCGCAATCGGCAATGCCCCGACCGCGCTGTTTCATCTGCTCAACATGCTGGAGAACCAAAACTGTCCGCGACCTGCCGCGATCATCGGTTGTCCCGTCGGCTTCGTCGGCGCGGCCGAGTCCAAGGCGGCCTTGATGGAAAATCCACCGGCGCCGGCACTCACTGTCAAAGGCCGGCTTGGTGGTTCCGCGATCACGGTTGCTGCCGTCAACGCGCTCGCGAGCTGGAGCGAATAGATGGGCCGCATCATCTGCTGCGGCCTTGGGCCAGGCGATCCGGATCTCATGAGTGTGCGTGCTGATCGTACAGTGCGCGGAGCCCAGCACGTCGCCTACTTCCGTAAGAAGGGACGTCCCGGCCAGGCGCGGCGCATTGTCGAGGGGATGCTGACGGCCGACGTGACCGAATATCCCATGGAATATCCTGTCACGACCGAGATCGCCTTCGATCACCCGGATTACGTCAGGCTGCTCGCGGGTTTCTATGACGAATGGACGGAACGACTTGCGCGCCTTGCCCGCGCGGTCGACGTCGTCGTGCTCTGCGAGGGCGATCCCTACTTTTACGGCTCCTTCATGCATCTGCACACCCGCCTGCAGGGCCGCGTCGCGATCGAGGTGATCGCGGGCATTCCGGGCATGGCCGGCTGCTGGAATGCCGTGGGCAAACCGATCGCGCTCGGCGACGACGTCACGACGGTGCTGATGGGCACGCTCGCCGAGGATGAGCTGGAACGGCGCATGCGCAATTCCGACGCGCTCGTCGTCATGAAGACCGGGCGCAACCTGGCAAAGGTTCGCCGCGCGCTTACCTCGGCCGGCCGGCTCGCCGATGCGTGGCTGGTCGAGCGCGGCACCATGCCCGGCGAGCGCGTCGCGCGGCTGGCCGAATTGGACGCCGCCGATTGTCCCTATTTTGCGATCGTGCTGGTGCACGGGCAGGGACGCAGCGAGGCCGCCGAATGACGGGCACGCTGACCATCGCGGGACTGGGGCCAGGCGACGCCGCGATGGTAACGCCGGAAGTCACCGCTGCGCTTGCGGCCGCGACCGACATCGTCGGCTACGGCCCCTATGTCGCACGCGTGCAACCGCGCGACGGGCTGACGCTGCACCCCTCCGACAATCGCGTCGAGCTGCAGCGCGCTGGCGAGGCATTGCGGCTGGCGTCCGAAGGCCGCGACGTCGTCGTGGTATCCTCGGGCGATCCCGGCGTGTTTGCGATGGCTTCGGCCGTGTTCGAGGCGCTCGAGGACAAGCCGGAGTGGCAGTCGCTTGCCATCCGCGTGTTGCCCGGCGTGACCGCGATGCTGGCGGCGGCCGCGCGCGCCGGCGCGCCGCTCGGTCATGATTTTTGCGCGATCAATCTGTCCGACAATCTCAAGCCGTGGGCTGTGATCGAAAAACGCCTGCGGTTCGCCGCCGAGGCCGATTTCGCGATCGCGATGTACAACCCGCGCTCGGCGAGCCGGCCGGAAGGGTTTGCGCGTGCCTTGCAGATCTTGAACGAGGCCGGCTGCGGCGAACGGCTCGTGACCTTTGCGCGCGCGGTCACCACGCCCGAGGAGCGGATCGAAACCGTTACATTGCGCGATGCGCGGCCCGAGATGGCCGACATGCGGACGCTTGTCATCGTCGGCAATTCGTCGACGCGCCGCGTCGGCCGCTTCGTCTATGCGCCGAGGCAGGCCCGATGACCGAGCCAATGCATGACCTCGTCAACGCGTTCCACCCGCAATCGCTCGGGCAACTTTGGCCGCGACAGCAGGATGACGGGCAGGCCGAGCGTTCGCGCGGCGTCGATCTTGGCGCGCGCGCCGTCACCACCCGAATTGCGGGCAACGATCCAGGCGATGCCGCGCCTGCGCATCATCTCGAGCTCGGCTTCGTAAGTGAACGGCCCGCGCGACACGATGACGTCGGCCTCGAACGGCAAGGGACCTTCCGGCGGATCGACGAATCGCAGCGTGTAGGCATGCTGCGGCCTCTTGCCGAACGGCGCGATGTGCTGGCGGCCGACGGCGAGGAACACGCGCGCCTTGGCTTCCGGCAAGGCAGCCACCGCCGCGTCAATGTCGGCGACATCGATCCACTTGTCTCCGGATGTCCGAACCCATGGCGCGCGTTCGAGCGCAAGCAGCGGCGTTTTGGTCTCCGTGCAGGCGACAACGGCATTGCGGCTCATCTCGGCCGCGAAGGGATGCGTCGCGTCGACCACATGCGTGATACCGGTCGCGCGAATGTAGTTGGCGAGGCCGTCGGGGCCACCAAAGCCGCCGATGCGGGTCGGCAAAGGCTGATCGGCCGGCGCGCGGGTGCGTCCACCGTAAGAATAGACGGCGTCGATTTCAGCGCGCGCGATCGCGTCTGCGAGCAGATTGGCATCGCGCGTTCCGCCCAGAATGAGGGCGCGCATGGCTAGTCCCTGGTTGACCATCATCGGCATCGGCGAAGATGGCCTTGCGGGGCTATCCGAAGCAAGCCGAAAGGCGCTTGCAGATGCCGAAACCGTCTTTGGCGGCGAACGGCATCTGGCGCTCGCCGGTGTTGCCGGGCGCGGCCGGCCATGGTTGGTGCCGTTCGATGCCGAGAGCGTGCTGAGCAATCGCGGTCGACCGACAGCAGTGCTCGCCTCCGGCGATCCATTCTGGCACGGCGTTGGCGCGATGCTGGCGGAAAGACTTGCGCCGGGCGAATGGACGGCGCATTCGGCACCGTCCGTATTCTCGCTTGCCGCGGCGCGGCTGGGCTGGCGGCTGGAGAACATCATCTGCCTCGGCCTCCACGTCGCGCCATTTGAACGCCTGGTGCCGCATCTGGCCCGTGGCGCACGGATCATCTGCCTTGTGCGCGGCGGCAAGGCGGCCGGCGATCTCGCGACCTGGTTGACGGAGCGTGGCTGGGGCGCATCGTCGATGTGGAGTCTCGCGGCGCTTGGCGGACCACGCGAGTCCGTCCGGCAGCATCCTACCGAGAGCTACGTGGCCGACCCCGACGATAAACTCGTCGCGGTCGCGCTGGAGGCGAGGGGCGCACAGGGGCTCTCGCGCAGCTCCGGGCTTGCGGACGATCTCTTTGCGCATGACGGACAGATCACCAAGCGTCCGATGCGGGCGCTGGCGCTGTCCGCGCTGTCGCCGCACGCCGGCGAAAGCCTGTGGGACATCGGCGCGGGCTCAGGCTCGATCTCCGTGGAGTGGTCCCTGTGCGGGGGAACGGCGACCGCGATCGAGGCGCGCGCAGACCGCACCGAAAACATCCGGCGTAATGCCGAGACTTTTGGTCTCACGCATCGCATCACGGTGATCGAGGGAACGGCACCCGATGCGCTCGCCGGTCTCGCGGCACCGGACGCGGTGTTCGTGGGCGGCGGCCTCGATGTCACGCTGTTCGATGTCGTCTGGTCGCGCATCGCGAGCGGGGCGCGGCTGGTGGCGCATAGCGTGACGCTCGAGACCGAAACGCTGCTCGCCGACCTGCACCGGCGTCATGGCGGCGAATTGATGCGCGTCGACATTGCCCACGCCGCGCCGCTCGGTCGCTACCGGTCGTGGGAGGCGGTGCGGCCGGTGGTGCAGTGGAGTGCTGTCAAATGAAGGTCGCGGGTTTCGGATTCAAGCGCGACGTGACGGTGGCTGCGTTGCGCGAGGCGCTGATCGCCGCCGGCGGCGCCGATGGCCTCGCAGCCGTCGCGACCGTCAGCGACAAGGCGGATGGCGACGCGCTGACGCGGCTCGCAGGCGAGCTCGGCCTGCCGATCAGGGCTATTCCCGCCGATGTGTTGACCGGCATCGCGACGCCAACCCAATCCGGGCGCATCAACGAAGCATTCGGCACGGGATCCGTGGCCGAGGCCGCAGCACTTGCGGCGGCCGGCCGCGACGCGCGGCTGGTCTCGACGCGGGCCGTCTCGACGGACCGAACCGCGACCGCGGCGATTGCGGAAGGAGACGGCGAATGACGGTGCATTTTATCGGCGCCGGACCGGGCGCGGCCGATCTGCTGACCCTGCGCGGCCGCGATCTGATCGCGGCCTGTCCCGTATGCCTCTATGCCGGCTCGCTGGTGCCCGAGGGTGTGCTGGCGTATTGCCCGCTCGGCGCGCGCATCGTCAACACCGCACCGTTGTCGCTCGATGAGATCATTGCCGAGATCGCCGCCGCACATGCGGACGGCAAGGACGTCGCGCGGTTGCATTCCGGCGATCTCTCGATCTGGTCGGCGATGGGCGAGCAATTGCGCCGCCTGCGCGCGCTCGGCATTCCCTATGACGTTACGCCTGGCGTTCCCTCGTTTTCCGCCGCGGCCGCCGCGCTGGAGGCCGAGTTGACGCTGCCGGGCCTCGCCCAATCGGTGGTGCTGACGCGCACGCCGGGCCGCGCCAGCGCGATGCCGGAGGGCGAAACGCTCGCGGCCTTTGCCGCAACGGGTGCCGTGCTCGCAATCCACCTGTCGATCCATCTGCTCGACAAGGTCGTCGCGGAGCTGACGCCCCATTATGGCGCCGACTGTCCGGTCGCGATCGTCTGGCGCGCGAGCTGGCCCGACCAGCGCATCGTCCGCGCGACACTCGCGACGCTCGACGCCGCCGTCGGTGCCGAGCTCGAACGCACCGCGCTTATTCTGGTCGGCCGCACGCTGGGCTCACAGGAATTTGCCGAGAGCCGACTTTATGCCGCGGACTACGATCGCCGCTATCGCCCGGTCGGGGCAACGCCACGCTTTCCGGAGACGACCAAGTGACCGCGGGGCTCGTGATCTCGGCGCCGGCCTCCGGCGTCGGCAAGACGACGCTGACGCTGGCGCTCGCGCGCGCCTGCCGCGATCGCGGGCTAAGCGTGCAATGCTTCAAGAGCGGCCCCGACTATATCGATCCCGCCTTTCACGCCGTCGCCACCGGACGTGCCTCCGTCAATCTCGATAGTTGGGCGATGGACGAGGCCACCCTTGCGGCCCTCGTCCGGCGTGGCGTTGATTCCGATCTTGTCCTCGCCGAAGGCTCCATGGGCCTGTTCGACGGCGTCGCCGCGCGCGGGCGCGCCGGCACCGGCGCGAGCGCCGACATCGCCGAGATGATGGGCTGGCCGGTGCTTTTGGTGATCGATCCCTCCGGCCAGGCGCAGACCGCCGCCGCTATCGCCGCAGGCTTGCGCGATTTTCGGAAAGGCGTACGCCTTGCGGGCGTCGTGCTCAATCGCGTCGCGAGTCCGCGGCACGAGGACCTCGTGCGCCGCGCCATGGCTGATGCTGATATCGCCGTGTTCGGCGCGCTGCCGCGCCATGCCGAGATTGCCTTGCCCAAGCGGCACCTCGGCCTGGTGCAGGCCGAAGAGCAGGGGGAGGTCGGCGGTCTCATTGCCGAAGCCGCGCGCTTCGTCACCGAACATGTCGACCTCGATGCCATCTTGCGGTCCGCCGCGGCGTGGTCGCCGCCGGAGATGTCGAGCACGCCCAGCGTCACGCCACCGGGGCAACGCATCGCGCTCGCACGTGATGCGGCTTTCTCCTTCGTCTATCCGCACATGTGTGAGGCTTGGCGCGCTGCCGGAGCCGAGATCGTGCCGTTCTCGCCGCTCGCCGACGAGGGGCCCGACGCAGGCGCCGACGTCTGCTGGCTGCCCGGCGGCTATCCCGAACTGCACGCCGGCCGGCTCGCGGCCAACACGCGGTTTCGCCGGAGCTTGCGCGCCTTTGCCGAGACGAAGGCCGTGCATGGCGAATGCGGGGGCTATATGGCGCTCGGCACCGCCCTGACCGACGCGGAAGGCGTGCGGCACGAAATGGTTGGCCTGCTCGGCCTCGAAACCAGCTTTGCCAAACGCCGCATGCATCTGGGTTACCGTCTTGCGGAGCTTGCTGAGCCGATGCCCGGTCACGCCACAGGCGCGCGCCTGCGCGGCCACGAGTTTCATTATTCCACGATCCTTGCCCAGCCGGACACGGCGCTTGCCGTGGTGCGCGACGCGACCGGTGCGATCGTCGCCGAAACGGGCTCGCGGCGCGGCCGCGCAACTGGTACCTTCTTCCATCTGATTGCGGAGGACCGGTGAGCGGTTTTGTCACTTTCATTTCCGCCGGTCCCGGCGATCCCGAGCTCCTGACGCTGAAGGGGGCGGCGCGGCTGCGCGAGGCCGACGTTGTGCTCTATGACGATCTGGCTTCGGGTGCGATCCTCGATCTCGCGCGCAGCGATGCCAATCTCGTCGCGGTGGGAAAACGCGCCGGCCGTCCCTCCACCAAGCAGCAGCACGTCAACCGCCTGCTGGTCGACTACGCCGCAACCGGTGCGCGCGTCGTACGCCTGAAGTCGGGCGATGCCGGCATCTTTGGCCGCCTCGAAGAAGAGATCGAGACGCTGCGTGAGGCGCGCATTACCTACGAGATCATTCCCGGCGTCACCTCGGCCAGTGCTGCGGCGGCGCAGGCCGGCATTCCCCTGACGCGACGGCACACCTCACGCCGGGTCCAGTTCATCACCGGCGCCGACGTCACCGGCGAGTTGCCCACCGATCTGAACTGGGCGGCGCTGGCGGATGCGGACGCGACCACCGTGGTCTATATGGGCCGCCGCACGTTTCCATTGCTTGCCGCAAAACTGATCGAGCACGGCCTCGCGCCCATGACGCCTGCGCTGTACGCGGAATCGTTGGGACGTCCCGACCAGCGGGTGGTGCGCACGACGATTGCCGAGCTCGCCGAGCAGCTCGCACGCGGTGGCGGGGCAACGACCGCGGCCATCATCCTGTTCGGTCCTCTGGCCGGAGATCATCCGTCATGAGGCCGCGATACACTCTCCCAAAATCTTGGAAGCCAAGGCCGTCGATGACGGCAGGAAGGACCTGAAGCCATGCATATCGAACCGGAAATCGTGACGGGTGCAAAACTCGCGCTCAGCTATGCGACCGGCATTGCCGCAGGCGGCGTTGCCCTCAAGCTCGCGGTCGATACCATCAGAGAACAGGGCGTTGCGTCCCTGGTCGTGCGCACGGTGGTGACCACCGCGCTGGTGTTCTCGTTCTTCGAGATCCTGCCGCACTTCCGTGTCGGGGTGTCCGAGGTGCACTTCATCCTCGGCTCGACGCTGTTTCTCTTGTTCGGCGCTGCGCCCGCGGCGCTAGGGCTGGCGTTCGGCCTTTTGCTGCAGGGCGTGTTCTTCTCGCCGATCGACCTGCCGCAATACGGCATGAACGTGACGACGCTGCTGGTGCCGCTGTTCGCGATTAAGGCGCTCGCCGAGCGGATCATTCCGCGCAACACCGCCTATGTGGACCTGCAGTATCGTCAGACGCTGGCGATCTCCACTGCCTATCAGTCGGGCATCGTGGCGTGGGTCGCGTTCTGGGCGATCTATGGCCAGGGCTTTGGTGCGACCAATCTCGCCAACATCGCGACGTTTGCCGGATCCTACGCGCTGGTCATCGTGATCGAGCCGCTGGCCGATCTCGCCGTGCTCGCGCTGGCAAAGTCACTGCGCGGTATCACGGCCGACGGTATGGTCACGCCGCGCCTGCATCACGCAGCGTAGCGAAGTGGCTGAGGGGCGGTCGCAACGGCCGCCCTTCGTCCAGTCTATGTTGACGCTCTCCCTCATAGGCATCGGCTGCGGCGATCCCGGCCAGCTCACGCTGGCCGCGATCAGCGCGATCAATGCCGCCGATCTGGTCCTCATTCCGCGCAAGGGAGCGACAAAGTCCGACCTCGCCGAGCTGCGTCGGACGATCTGCGCTGACGTGCTGACCAGTCCTGCGACGCGCATCGCGGAATTCGATCTGCCGGTGCGCGATTCCGCCGAAGCGGATTATCGCAGGGGCGTTGACGACTGGCACGACGCGATCGCTGCGACCTGGTCGAGGGAGATCGCATCGCATGTCGGCGGTGCCGGGCGCGTCGCGCTGCTGATCTGGGGCGATCCGTCGCTCTACGATTCCTCGCTGCGCATCGCACGCCGGCTCGATCCGCTGCCGGCCATCGAGGTCGTTCCCGGCATCACATCGATCCAGGCCCTGTGTGCGGCGCATGCGCTTCCGCTCAACGATATCGGTGAACCGTTTTTGGTCACGACCGGGCGGCGGCTGCGCGAAGGTAGTTGGCCCGCAGGTATCGACACCGTCGTGGTGATGCTCGATGGCGGCACGGCCTTTCAGACCCTGGAGCCCGAAGGGTACCAGATCTGGTGGGGGGCCTATCTCGGCATGCCCGACGAGATTTTGATATCCGGCGCGTTAGCCGAAGCAGGTCCGCGCATCGTCGCGGCCCGCGAGGCCGCACGCGAACGCCATGGCTGGATCATGGACAGCTACATTCTCAAGCGCAGGCCGTGAGGCCGCAACGTCACAAAGGCAGAACGACATGCTCCCTGATTGGGTGACCCAACAATGCCCCGGCGCTTCAACCGTTCATCGCGAGGCGGCGCTGGTGCGGCAGGCGCAGCTCACGAAGCCAGCCGGCGCGCTCGGCAGGCTGGAGCAGGTTGCGGTCGATCTCGCGGGTCTGCAGGAGACGGAAAAGCCGCGCGCGGAGCGGGTGCCGATCGTCATCTTTGCCGGCGATCACGGCATCGTTGCGCAGGGTGTCTCGGCCTATCCGCAGGAGGTGACGATCGCGATGCTGGCCAATTTTGCGACGGGCGGAGCCGCGATCTCCGTGCTGGCGCGCGAATTGGGGGCGAGCCTCGAGGTCGTGGATGCCGGCACGCTGGCGGCAGCGCCGCTGCCAGGCATCGTTACGGACAAGCCGCGTTGCGGCACCCGCGATTTCAGCTTGGAAGCGGCGCTCACGCCCGAAGAATTTGCGTTCGCCTTCGACTGCGGCAAGCGTGCCGTGCTGCGCGCCGAGGCTGGCGCGCCCGATCTTCTCATCTTCGGCGAGATGGGGATCGGCAACACCACGACGTCTGCAGCCATCGCTTCGGCGATGCTCGGCGTGAGTGCGGACGAGATCGCGGGCACCGGGACCGGTGTCGATGCTGCCGGCCGGGCTCGCAAAGCGAGGCTGATCGAGGCGGCGTTGGCGCGTCATGAACTCAAGGGCGCATCCGCCGAAAAGATCCTGTGCGCGGTCGGCGGTCTCGAAATCGCGGCGATATCAGGCGCGATCATCGCGGCCGCGCAGCGGCGCATTCCGGTTCTGGTCGATGGCTTCATCGTCTCGGTGGCGGCGCTCGCGGCGGTGCGCCTCAATCCGTCGTGCCAGCCTTATCTGTTGTCCTCGCATCAATCGGCAGAGCAGGGGCACCGCCTGGTGCTGCGTGCGCTGAACGCACAACCGCTGGTCAGTCTCGATCTCAGGCTCGGCGAAGGCTCCGGCGCAGCAATTGCCCTGCCGCTGGTGCGGCTCGCATGCGCCCTGCACAACGGCATGGCGACGTTTGCGCAGGCCAATGTGCCGGATCGGCCGGCCTAGAGACGAAACTCGTCATGCCCGGGCTTGTCCCGGGCATCCACG
>NZ_PPPT01000267.1 GCF_006483445.1 Bradyrhizobium guangdongense
AAGAGGCGCGCGCAGCCGCTGCGGCGAAGGCGCGACAGGCTGAAGACGAAAAGGCGCGGCTCGCGGCCGAACGCGCCAACAAAGCCGAGCAGGAGAAGGCGGCCGCCGCCGCCAAGGCTGCAGAGACCGCCCGCATCGCCGCCGAGAAGGCCAAACAGATCGAGGAAGCCAAGGCGGCCGCTGCCGAGCAGCGCAGGAAGGATGCCGAGGCCGCTGTCGCCAAGGCGTTGGCCGACAAGCAGGCCGCCGAGAAGGCGCTCGCGGACAAGATCGCGAACGACAAGGTCGCTGCCGTCGCTCCAACCGAGACGGCGCCTGCTCTCTCGCCGCAGGAGACCGCCAAGCTGGTGCAGTCAGAACTCCGTCGCGTCGGATGTCTGACGGGTGCTGCCGACGGCGACTGGAGCGCCGCCGCGCAGCGCTCGCTGACCCTGTTCAACAAGCATGCCGGGACCAAGCTCGACACCAGGCTGGCAAGCTTCGACGCCCTCGATGCGATCAAGAGCAAGCAAGGCCGCGTCTGCCCGCTGGTCTGCGACCATGGCTTCAGGGCGGACGGCGACGCTTGCGTGAAGATCGCGTGCCGTGCGAGCTATCGCGTCAACGATGACAATGAATGCGAGAAGGTGCAGGACAAGAAGCCGGTCGCGACCCGCGAGGATGCCAAACCGCGGGACAGCGAGCGGAAGCAGGGTGAGGCTGCTCCCGCGAAGCCGCAGGCAACGGGGCAGTTCGTTTGCAACACGATGGGCTGCCGTTCAGTTCGTCCCGGCTGTCACCTTGAAACAAAAAACACGGGCCACACCAATTTCAACACCGAAGTCTGCAACTAAGCCGGCAAAGACGCATTGGCTTAAGGTTTATTCCAGATTGTGACCCTAGTCACATACCGTCCGCTTGCCTTTCAGCAGGCTGTGAATACGCTGCTTACGTTTGATTTGGGGCTGTAATGGGCGCGCTTCGGTTTTTCTTGATCGTCTTTGCCGTGTGGCTCGGATGCGGACCGGCGATGGCCGAACGGCGCGTGGCGCTGGTGATCGGCAATTCCGCCTACAAGAACGTGGCCCGGCTCACCAACCCGGCGAACGACGCCACCCTGGTCGGCGGCATGTTCAGGAAGGCCGGGTTCGACAACGTCGATATCAAGCTCGACCTCAACGTCTCGGAGATGCGGAAGGCGCTCCGTGAGTTTGGCGGCAAGACCAGGGATGCCGAAATCGCCGTGGTGTATTACGCCGGTCACGGCATTGAACTGGACGGCGTAAATTATCTGATCCCTACGGACGCGACGCTGGAGACCGATAGCGACGTGCTCGACGAAACCATTGCTCTGGACCGCGCGCTGTTCGCGGTCGAACCGGCAAAGCAGCTCCGCCTGATCATTCTCGATGCCTGCCGCGACAATCCCTTCGCCAAGACGATGAAGCGGACAATCGCCTCGCGCGCGATCGGACGGGGTCTTGCCAAGATCGAGCCGACCAGCCCGAACACGATGATTGCGTTTGCCGCGAAGGCGGGCTCGACGGCCTCCGATGGCGATTCCAAAAACAGTCCGTTCGCGGCGGCGCTGGTCGAGCGCCTCCCGACTCCGGGGCTCGACCTCGGCAAGGCCTTCCGCTTCGTCCGCGACGACGTCTTGAAAACCACCGGCA
>NZ_PPPT01000268.1 GCF_006483445.1 Bradyrhizobium guangdongense
GCGGCGAGGCTCAGGATGCGCGCCAACGTCGTCGAGGCCGCCGAGCAATGCGGCATCCTGAGCCTCGCCGCGGTGGCAGAGCCCCTGGCCCTGGACCGCTATCTCGGCCAGCGCGGCGCACAGCGCCTGCTGGTGTTTTGCGACGAGGCGGCTGATAGCGACAACCCGATCGCCGCCCTGCGGGGCGCGCGCGAGGCGGCTGATGGCATTGACGTGTTGATCGGGCCCGAGGGCGGCTTTGCCGAGGAGGAGCGCGCGCTGCTGCTCCGCCAGCCGCACATCCTGCGGCTGGCACTGGGCCCGCGGATCCTGCGTGCTGACACGGCCGCGGTGGCCGCACTGGCGCTGGTGCAGGCGGCGCTCGGCGATTGGGGCGACAAAAACGTGTTGGCCGACCGTTAAGCGATTGATCCTTTGGAGGTCGAAACCTCCCACGGGCCATGCTAAGGGCAGCGCCAACAAGCCCTCCCTCCCCCGGTTCCGCCGGGAAACCGGACCTCGTGATGACCGCGCCTGCCACCCAAAATGCTGCCGGCTCCGCCGCCTGGGCGGATACGCTGCTGTTGTCGTTCGCGCAGGCCGGTTACGTCAGGGCCGAGCCCGCGATCCTGCAGCCGGCCGAGCCGTTCCTCGACCTCTCCGGCGAGGACATCCGCAAGAGCCTCTATCTCACCACCGACCTCACAGGCGAAGAGCTTTGCCTGCGCCCGGACCTGACCATTCCGGTCGCCCGCGACTACCTCGCCTCCGGCCAGGCCGGCCAGCCGGCCGGGTTCAGCTATCTCGGTCCGGTGTTTCGTTACCGCGGCGGCCGCCCCAGCGAGTTCCTTCAGGCCGGCATCGAATCCTTCGGCCGGCAGGACCGTGCCGCCGCCGACGCCGAGATGCTGGCGCTGGCGCTGGAAGCGACCTCTGCGTTTGGCGTGAACGATGTCGAGATCCGCACCGGCGACGTGGCGCTGTTCAACGCCCTGATCGATGCGCTCGATCTCTTCCCGGTGTGGCGCCGCCGGCTGATCAAGGACTTCAACCGCAAGATCAGTCTGGAGCAGGATCTGGAGCGGCTCACGGTCGCGACATCTGCAACCCGCAACGAATATGAGGGCGTGCTCGCAGCGCTCGCCGGCTCCGACCGCAAGGCCGCGCTCGCGCTCGTCACCGATCTGATGTCGATCGCCGGCACCACCAATGTCGGCGGACGCACCACGGCCGAGATCGCCGACCGCTTCCTCGAGCAATCGACGCTGAAGGGCGGCGCGCTGCCGCGTGAGGCGCTCAACGTGCTGAAGCGCTTCCTCGCCATTTCAGGCAATCCGGACGATGCGGTCGCCGAGTTGCGCGCGCTCGCCGCCGAGACCAGGCTCAACATCAATGCGGCGATCGACCAGCTCGAAAGCCGGGTCGGCTTCATGGCGGCACGCGGCATCGACGTGAAGGAGACGCGCTTCTCGACCTCGTTCGGCCGCGGGCTCGACTATTACACCGGCTTCGAATTCGAGGTGCACCACAGGGGCAACGGCGTCGAGCCGCTGGTGGCCGGCGGCCGCTATGACGGGCTGATGACCCAGCTCGGCGCGACCTCCCCGATCCCCGCGGTCGGCTTCTCGGTCTGGGTCGATGCGCTGGCCCGGATCGGCCGCAAGGTGGGAGCGTAAGATCATGAGCGCGCCGTTCGTTCTGGCCGTTCCCTCAAAAGGCCGCCTGCAGGAAAACGCCGAAGCCTTTTTCGCGCGTGCGGGACTGACGCTGTCGAAGCCCGGGGGTGCCCGCGACTATCGCGGCACCATCGCAGGCATGGACAATGTCGAGATCGCTTATCTGTCCGCGAGCGAGATCGCCTCGCAATTGGCGCGCGGCATGGTGCATCTCGGCGTCACCGGCGAAGACCTGGTGCGCGAGAGCATTCCGAATGCCGACAAGAAGGTTTTGCTGATCGACGGGCTCGGCTTCGGCAGTGCCAATGTGGTCGTCGCGGTCCCGCAGGCCTGGATCGACGTCCGCACCATGGCCGATCTCGACGACGTCACGACGGGTTTTCGCGAACAGCATCACCACCGGATGCGGGTCGCGACCAAATACATCAACCTGACCCGCGCGTTCTTCTCGAGCCACGGCATCGTCGACTACCGCATCGTCGAGAGTGCCGGCGCGACCGAGGGCGCGCCGGCGGTCGGCACTGCCGAGCTGATCGTCGACATTACCACGACAGGCGCGACGCTCGCCGCCAACGGGCTGAAGGTATTGGATGACGGTGTGATGCTGCGCAGCCAGGCCAATCTGGTCGCCTCGAAAGACGCCGACTGGTCGCCTGGTGCCCGCGAAGCCGCGCGCGTGATCCTGGATCACATCGCGGCGCGGGCGCGGGCCAATAAATACCGCGAGGTCCGGACCCGCTTCCGGGAATGCGATACCGCCTTGCTCGCGGAAGCCCACAGCCGGTTCGGCGTGGTCGCCCCGTTCGGGGGGCCGACATCGTCAGGCATGCTGACGCTGCACTGCCCGCCGTCAAAGCTCTATGCGCTCGGCAGCTTCCTGCGCGATCATGGCGCCGAGACGGTGTCGGTGGTGTCGCTCGACTACGTGTTCGACCGCGAGAACCCGCTATTCGCCAGGCTCGAGGCGTTCCTGGGGCAGTAAGCCCCCGTGGAGCCGTTCAGCGTAGCGACAGGTGGCAGCAGCTACCATATGCTGTTCAACGGATGACCTGGACTTGAATCGATGAATTTGGGCACTGACGTTTCCAGCCTGACGACCACAGCCGCGAGCGCCGCGGCCAAGGGGCTGTCGATTGTCGTCCCCGTCTACAACGAGGCTGGTGGGCTCGCCTCGCTGCACCAGCGGCTGTGCGAGCTCGCAAAGACCCTGCGGCAGCGTTATCGCCTGGCTTGCGAGGTCGTCTATGTCGACGACGGCAGTGCGGACACGACGCTGTCGATCGCGCGCGCGTTGCCCGCCGAGGCGATCGACGTGCAGGTCGTCTCGCTGTCGCGCAATTTTGGCAAGGAGGCCGCGCTGATGGCGGGCCTCGACCACGCCAGGCGCGGCGCCGTGATGTTCATGGACGGCGACGGCCAGCATCCGCCCGCACTGGTCGAGCAGCTCGTCAAGCACTGGATCGAGGACGGCTACGACGTCGTCTATACGGCAAAAGCCCATCGCGACAACGAGTCGTTCCTGCGGCGCCAGGCCGTGCACGGCTTCTACGCGCTGATCAATTGGGGCGCACGGCAGAAGATCCCGGAGGACGCCGGCGACTTCCGCCTGCTGTCGCCGCGCGCTGTCGCCGCACTCCGGCAGCTTCCCGAACGCAACCGCTTCTTCAAGGGGCTCGCGAGCTGGATCGGCTTCCGCCAGATCCGCGTCGACTATGAGCCGGCCCCGCGCTCCCATGGCGTGACCACGTTCAACGCCACGCGGCTGCTCGGCCTGTCGATCGAGGGCCTGACCTCGTTCTCGGTGGCGCCCCTGCGCTTTGCCAGCCTGCTGGGTGTGATCCTCGCCGGCGGCGCCTTCCTGTTCGGCCTCTCCATCCTGTGGGAAGTCTTCACGACCGGCAAGCAGGTACCGGGCTATCCCTCGCTGGTGATCGGGCTGATGACGATCGGCGGCGTGCAGCTCATCATGATCGGCATCGTCGGCGAATATATCGGCAAGATCCTGTCCGAGCTGAAGGCACGACCGATCTATTTCGTCGCCGAGCACAGCGAGAAGCAGTTCGAGGCCGACAAGGCGGACGATGCGTCCAGCCGGACGGCAGCCGAATGAACGCGGCGGCGACGCCGCGGCCGATCTGGCTCTGCGCCGACGATTACGGCATCAGCCCCGGCGTCAACAGCGGCATCCGCGACCTCATCGAACGCGGCCGCCTCAACGCCACATCCGTGATGATGGTCGGCCCCGCGATCGACCGCAGCGAGATCGACGCGCTAGAGGCCGCAGCGAAGACCAGCCCGCGCTGCGCGATCGGCCTGCATGTGACGCTGACCGCGCCATTCCGCCCCGTCACCATGTATTTCCGCCCGCTCGACGGCGACATGTTCTTCGACTTTCCAAAGCTGCTGCGCGCGGGCCTGGCGCGCCGGCTCGACCGCGAGATCTTTCGCGCCGAGATCGCCACCCAGCTCGCGGCCTTCGCCCAGGCCTTCGGGCGCGCACCCGATTTCGTCGACGGCCATCAGCACACCCAGCTCTATCCGCAGATCCGCGATGGTTTTATCGACGCGGTCCGCGAGGCCGCGCCAAATGCCTGGGTGCGTCAGGGCGGGCGTAACCTGCCTTTGGCGAGGCGGCTCGCGTCGCCGAAAGCGGTGGTGCTCGATGTCCTGAGCGCGCAATTCCGCAAGCGCGCGACGGCAGCTAACCTTTCGGTCAATCCCGCCTTCGCCGGCGCCTACGACTTCACCCGCAACGCCGACTTCGGCGAGTTGATGCGGACGTTCATCGCAGGCCTGCCGGAAGGCGGCCTCGTGATGTGCCATCCCGGCTTCGTCGACGACGTCTTGCGGAGCCTCGATCCGATGACGGACGTGCGCGAGCGTGAGCATGCTTATTTGGCCGGCGACGGATTTGCGCGCCTGCTCGCGGAAAACAACATGACACTGGGATGAACGGGCCGAAACAAGGTCCCGCGCACCTTGTCGCATACCGAAATTTAATCCGGCCGCCTCTGTTGACGCCACATTGGAACCTTACATCTTCGGCGCGCTTGATTGGCGCGATGGAGAGACAAGATGACGCCGCAGGAACGCCAGCTCGTTGACGAGCTTTTCGACCGGCTTTCGAAACTGGAGAATGCGCCGCGCGATCCCGACGCGGTCGCTGCCATGTCCGACGGCCTGCGCAAGGC
>NZ_PPPT01000026.1 GCF_006483445.1 Bradyrhizobium guangdongense
CCGCGAGGAGGCTGAGATCGCCGACCGCCGAGCCGGTCACTGTGCCGGAGATATTCACCTGCAACGGCTGGAAGGTCGAGCCGTTGAAGCCGATGTGGCCGCCGGCCCGCAGGTCGAGGTTGGCGCCCAGGATGTGGATCGCCGAGCGGTCGGTAAAGCCCTGCTCGGCGTAGATGCTGCCGGTCGCCGCGAGCTGGATGTCGTTGCCGGCGGCGATGTTGCCGAGAACGAGGTCGCCGGTGGTCTGCTTCACATAGACGCCCTGCCCCGACGAGACCTGGTCGAGCTGGTCGTTGGCCGGATCGGCGAAAGCGATCTGGATCGCGTTCGGGTTGGTCGCGGGATTGCTTCCGGCGGTCCCGGGGGCACCGATATTGCCGTGCTCGGCGATCAGGGTCAGGTTGCCGATATCACCCGAGATCACCGGCACGCCGGTCACGCCGGCGGCGGCGGAGATGCTGGTCACGGCGTCGAGCTTGACGTCGCCGCGGCCGGTCACCTCGATGCCGTTGGCCTGCGCCGCCGTCACGGGGCCGTAGCTCGCGGTAACGCCGCCGAGCGTGAGGCTGTTCTTGCTGCCGAGATAGATATTCGACTGCGCCTTGGCGGAGATCGCCGTCGGGTTGTCGAGGACGACCAGGTTCTGCTGCGACAGGCTGACCGTGTAGGTCGTGACATGGGTGGTCGCGTCAGTGACCGCGCCGACCGTAAGCTGACCGGGGCCGGCGGACGCCAGCAATGCCTTCTGCGACGCCGACAACGACGAGGAATCGACGCTGGTGAAGGTGAAGGTCTGAGGCGCTGCCGAATTGCCGATCGAGCCATGCGGCGCGTAGAGCATGATCTGGCTGGCGCTGATATTGGCCACGACGTTGTCGGAGATCGGCGGCGGCGTCGCGCCGACGGCGGACGAGGAGACCACGTAGGAGAGCTGGTCCTGCGTCCAGTTCGAGCCCGCGGTGATGATGCCGTAGACCCGCTCGCTCGACGCCAGCGTGTAGCTGTAGGTCGCATTGTAGGTGTTGAGCGCCGTCTGCAGCGCGGCGTTGGTCGGCAGGCGCTGGTCGGCGGCCGCCACGCCCTGGAACAGGCTCGTGAACAGGCCCGAGGAGAGCGTGGCGCCGAACACGGTCGCCAGCGTGTCCGCAGGTGCGCTTCCGAGCAAGGTCGTCAGCCCGCTCTTGAGCTCGGCGGTGGAGATCTTGCCGAGCAGGAACTGATCCTTCAGGAACCGCGTCGTGGCCTCGACCTTCATCTGCGTCGTCGTGACGTCCGCGGGATCGATGCCGAGCTTGGCAGCCACCTGCGCCCGCAGCACGGTCTGGCCCACCGCGGTCGGATTGTAGGTGCCGTTCGCAAACGCAATGTTCTTGAGCTGGAAGTAGTCGTTATAGGCCGCCGTCACCATGGACTGGTAGCTGTTGACGGCGGCGGTGGCGGCGTTGCCGTTGAGCAGATTGAGGTTATTCCAGACGCTCTGCAGATGCGCGGTTTCCGCAGCGCTGATACCCACCGCCGCCCGGCCGCTCAGGATGCTGGCCTGGTTGCCGTCGGAGCCGGCCGCCGCCAGGAACACCGGGCCGCCGTTCGACGAGACCGTGCCGATGCGCAAATCGCCCCTGGACTGCACGATATAGGTGCCGGTGGCCGACGCGCTGTCGAGAACGCCGCCATCGACGGTGCCGTCAACTTGCGTGGTGCCCGTCGCCTGGATCACCAGCGGCTTGATGTTGGTGAGCGTGGTCGCACCGTTGACGACGCTGCTCGTCGCGCCGATCGCACCGGCGCTGGAGTTGATCTCGATGTTCTTGCCGATCACCACGGGGGTGGCGACGTTGTAGGCGGCCGCCGCGTTGATGTCGCCGGTTGCCGAGATGGAAACGCTGCCCTGCGGCGTGGCGCCGGCTGCAGTCACCTTCACGTGGTCGATTGATAGCGAGCCGATAGCCGCAATCGCGATGTCGTGGTCGATCGTATCGGCCTTCAGGCTGCCGCCATAGACCTGCACCTGGACGGGAACGCCGTTCGTGCCGCGCGTGCCGATGCCGCCATCCGCCGACAGCGTCACGTTCCTGCCCGAGATCATCGGGTTGTTGGCGGCCGCACCCGATGTGATGGCCGAATTGGCGCCGGTGGCCGTAACCGTCGTATCGCCCGAGAGGTTGTTGATCGGGCCGTTGACGACGATGCCGGAGTTCGAGCTGACGTTAACCGTGCTCACGCCGCCGCCGCTGAACTGGATGTTGATCGGGTTCGAGGCCTTGACCGTGTTGGTCAGCGTCAGGGTCAGGTGATCGTAGATCTGCTGATACCAGTTGTACTGGGCGTCCGCACCGCAGCACTTCTCGGGATGGGTGTTGCCGCCGCCACCGTGATAGCCGCCGGTCGCGGTGATGACTTCCTGGAAGTTGGCGGTCTGCAGTTGGCCGGTATTGCCGCCCCCGCCCGTGGCCTGCATCACGTTCTCGACCAGGCTGACGGTGCGGGTCCAGTTGTCTCCGGACGAATTCGGCGTGTAGTGCCAGCCATAGTCGAACTGCGTGCTGGTGGTCGGGCGATCGAGCGTCGCCGTGTCGACCCACTGGTAGAACATGTTGGGCTTCACGGCGTACTGGATGCCCGCCGTGCCGCTGAGGCCGGTCAGCATCGCAGGGTTGTACGCGCTCGCATTGACGCTGTTGGTTCGATACGTCGACACCTGCTGGCTGCCCGACGCGGACGGATTGTAGACGTACCACGTCGTCTGCTGCTGGAGCTGATCGACGATCTGGATCACGCTGGGCGCGCTGACGCCCGTGTTGATGGTGTTGGTGACGAGCCCAAGCCCGGTCGAGTTGTTGACCGTGATCGTGCCCGCGCCACCCTTGACCGCGATGGTGCCCTGGGCGGTGCCGTCGGTCGAGGTCGAGATGATCTTGCCGTTCAGGTAGACGTAGCCGCCGGAGCCCTGCACCACGCCGTTCACGAGAATCTGGTCGGTGAGCGCGTTGTACTTCACGCCGATCTTGATATCGCTGGAGACCAGCGGCGTCGCAGCCGCCGTGATGTCGTAATAGCTGCCGTTCCGCGCGTTGGCCTGCGCCTGGGCGAAGTTCGCAGCGTTGCCCTTGAGCTGGTTGATGGCTGACAACGCACCGCCGCCGATGTCGACCGAGTAATTGCTGCTCGTGCCGCTCTGGATCAGGCCGTTGACGTTGATGACCCCCGCCGAGATGATAATCGCCTGGCCGAGGATGAAGGGCGCGTTCGCGGGGTTTTGGTACCCCGAGGGCGTGGTCGAGCTCCAGTTCGTGCTCGCGTTCGAGGACGCGGTCCTCGGCGTGATCACATCATTCTGGATATTGACGACCTGGAAGTAGGCCGAGCATCCCGAGCAGTTGAACGGCGTCTTGTACGGACCGCTGTCGGTGTACACGCCCTGACCGTCATAGGTCCTTTTCTCCCACGGCGCGGTCGAGATCGTCTGGACCGTCGGCCCTTCCATGATCGCGAGCGTGGCGGTGCTGCCGACGCTGCCGGCATTGGGGTTGCCGTTGCCAGGCGCGCCGGATCCCATCGGCAGGAAGATCGCCGAATAGAGCGACAGGCCGTCGTAATAGGTCATCAGCATGCGCGCGGTGAAGATCGTGCTGTTGGCGGCCGTTTGCTGAACGCCGGAGTTACCATCAACGCAGCAATAATAGAAATACGGGTGGTTGCCGCCTGCTGCGATATGCGGGCTGGTCGCGTAGTCGCCATAGGCGCCGAGATAGGTCGCCGCCGCCATCACCGCCGTCAGCGTGTCGTTGGCGGCCGGCTTGTACTGGACGCCGGCCCATTGCGAGGTGACATCGTGGTTGGAGTTGTAGAAGCTGCCGATGCCGCCGAGGAAGATGAACGAGCCGTTGGGCGCCACCATCTGGATGGTCGCGGCATTGAGCGACTGCGACGCGACGACGCTGCCGAGCTGGCTGGTGATCTTGAGCAGGCCGTTCTCGTTGGTGACGATGCCGTCGAAATAGATGTCGGGCTTGCGGGTGAGCTGGTTGCCGTTGTCGTCGACGCCGAGCCCGGTGCTGGGATCGACGCGGTTGTAGGTCGCCGAGATGTCGATGATCGGCGTCGCGCTCGGCGTGGCGGTGAAGGTGACGTTGGAGTGCGAATCCGGATCGACATGGTCGATCTGCCGATAGGTGATGCTCCCGCCGGTCACGTTGGTGACGGTGAGGTTCGCAAAATCCATGAAGTCGAGGCCACGGTTCTCGACCTTGATCTTCGCCGAACCCAGCGCGGTGACGGACGGCGCCGTATGGCCGGCGAGGCTGTTTCCGGTCAGCTTCTGCGCCAGGATCGAGACATTGCCGGCCGACACCAGGATGTCGCCGAACGCAAAGGCGTTGCCGCCGGCATCCGAGGTATAGGGCGCCTGCTGGATCAACGCGTTGATCTGACGCTGGACGTCGCCGGTCGGGTCGGCGCCGGACGGCGCCATCGTGGCGGGATGCGCTGACGTCGACGTCGAAAGCTGGGTCCGGATCTGCGTGTCGGTCAGGCCGGTCAGCGTGACGAGCTGGTTGACGATGTTCTGGTAGGGATTGAAGCCGCCGACGGTGGTGTACTGGACGGTCTGGTGGTTCCAGCTCTTCACCGGGCTGAAATGATCGACGTCGGCGACATATTCGAGCGTGGATGACAGCGTCGAGTACGGGCTCGACGTGCTCAAGACCGGCGCGCTTGCACCGAGATCGATCGTGATCGTCACGTCGTTGTTGATGCCGGCCACCACGAGGCCGTTGAGCGCGACGTCGCCGCTTCCGCTGGTGTGGCTGTGGTTGTCGCTGTTCTTGGCGCTGAAGATGTCCAGATACGGATTGTAATTGCTGCCGTTGCCGGCCGCGGTGACCTGCCCTTGCGTTGCGCCGAGGTAGATGTCGCGGACGCCGAGCACCCGCGAGCTATCGGCAAGCGTGAGGCTCGAGTCGCTGCCGGCGTTGGCCGTGCCACGGTACAGCGCCGAGATCGGAATGGCGGTGTTGTTGTAGACGACCGTCGTCGCGGTCGCCTGGACGGTGCTGAAGGTGATGCCGTCGCCGGAGATGCCCGCATAGATATTGATGTCGCGCCAGGCTTCGATCGTCGTGCTGCCGCTGACATTGACGACCTGATTGGCGTGGACCCAGGTGTTGGTGCTGGCGCCGACGCCTGCGATCGCGCCGTAGAGACTGGCATTGGCATTGTTGGATGCCGCCATCTTCGCAGCCGTGCCGACGAAGATCTTGCCGACGCTGAACAGCTCGCGGGCATTGATGTTGACCGCGAGCGTGGCGTTCGCCGTCATGTTGGATGCGGCGCCGCCGCCGGCGAAGAAGCTGGCAGTGGCCAGGCTCGCCGTGTCCTGGGTGTTCAGCGTGTTGTAGGCCTCGATGTCGATCACGCCCGTCGCCGTTCGCGGATCGCCGTTGAGGCTCAGGATGGTCCCGGCGCCGATATTAGTGGTGACGTACTGGGTGACGTGGGAATCGCTCAGCGCGGCCGCGCCCGAGAACGAACCGCCGGAGCCCGATCGCGCGCCGCCGCCGGCCTGGTTGACGATGTCGTTGGAGATGACGACGATGTTGCCGCCATCCGTGTTGATGATCAGATGCGTGCCGATCTCGGCCGTGGTGGTCGAGGTGACATCGTTCTGCGCCTTGCCGGCGGAGACGCCGGCCGTGGACGCCTGATAGGCATCGCCGCTGGCGGCGTAATTGGTGGTGTGCTTGGCCTTGACGCTGAGACCGCCGAAATAGAGCGTGTCATCGGTCGCGCCTCCGTCGAACCGCGCGTTGGTCACGGCGGTCGAGCTGGTCGTGGCGACCGCGGCCGCGCCGGCATAGGTGCCGCCTGCGCCGACCGTCGCGTTGGAGACGTTGGCATCCGTGCCGGTGGCCGTGATCTGGAGGATGCCGGTGTAGTCGGTATGGTTCAGATGGGTCGCGTCCATATCCGCAGGCGCGCCCAGATAGGCGTAGGTGTGCGCGCTCGACGACGTCTGCGCGACCGTCGCACCCAGCGCCAGGAAGCCGGTCGAAAGGCCAGTCGCCTCGGCGTATTGGGCGCTGTCGTTCTGGGCTGCAATGGCCACGTCACCATTGGGAAGCGTGATCCCGGTCCCGCCATACGCGCTGACCGTCGTGTTCTGGGAGGCGCGAGCGAAGCTGCCCTGCGCGCCGATCAGCGAGCCACCGCCGCCTGCGAGCGCCTTGGCCCAGGTCGTCGTGCCGCTGGTCGGGACCAGCGCCATGGCCGTGATGCCGAGCGCACCGCCCGAGAAGACGGCGTTGTCGCCGACATCGGCGGTGACCGTGGCTCCGACCACCGACTGGGCGATGGCGACGCCGACCGCGCCGCCGCCGACCGAGACGCCGATCGCCTCGCTCGACAGATTAGGCTTGATCGATGCGGTCACCATCGTGCCGACGCCGGTCGCGGACGTCGTGATCGAGGCACTGGCGCCGATCTCGGCCAGCACGGTCGAATTCTCCTTCGACTCGGCATCGGCACCGACGCCTGCGAGGATACCGCCGCCGAGCGCCGTTGCCGTCGTGGACAAGGTGCCGGCGCCGGATGCGCCGACCGCGAGCGTCTTGGTATCGATCGTGGTGCCGTCCAGAACCTTTGCCGCGACCGAGCTCGACCGTCCGGCCGTGGCGACCGATGCGCCGACGGCCGCAGCACCGCCGGTGACGCCGCCCGTGAACACGACCTGCGTCGATGAATCCATCGCCATGACGGCAACGCCATCGCCGCCGGTGCCGATGACACTGCCGCCGAGCTGGGCCGTCACGGTGTTGGTGACATTGCCGAACGCGACGGCGGCCTGTGCGCCGAAGTACAGCGCCGCACCGCCAGCGATCGCTTCGGTGTCGATGGTCTTGCCAGCATAGGGGCCGGTGGTGGCGTCCTTGACCTGCGCCGCGACGTTGACGGTGGGCGCGGCGACGATTGCGCTCAGGTTCGCGAGCACGCTGCTGTTGACGCTGGTGTAACCGATGCCTGCGCCGATACCGACATTCTTCGCAAAGCCCGCACCGAGCAGGTACATCTTGGCTGCATTGGCGCTGGTCGCGCCGACATTGACCTCCGTGCCAGTGACATTGCCGCCCGCGATCTGCGCGGTGACCCCGTCATTGCCGCCGGTCAGGACCGTCGAGACATCGTAGGTCGAGCTGGCATTCGCCGAGCTCGGATTGCCGGAGGTTCCGCTCGCGACCGCATCGCTGCCATGATTGGTGCTGGTCCGCGAATTCACCGATGCAATCGTGCCGTTGCCGTTCTGATTGAGCTGGCCGGTCTGCTGTCCCTGCGTGTCCGGATCGGCGGTGTTGGTGCCGATGATGATGACGCCGACGGTCGCACCGATACCGACGCTGCCGCCGATGCCGGCCGTCACCGCGTAGGACAGCACTTCCTTGGTGCTGAGCGCGCCGACATTGATCGCGCCCAACGAATTGAGGTCGCTGTTGCGGCTTTCCGCAATGGTCTGGCTCTTGAAGACGATGACGTTGGCTGCAGCACCGACACCGACGCCCGCGCCGCTGGCGCCGATCGCGAGGGCACCGGCGATCTCCTTGATCGCCACGTCCTCGGTCGCGTTGATGGTGACCGCACCGGCCGCGGAGCCCGTCGGCGACTGCAGCGTGGTGTCGTAGACACCGGCGATCGTGGTGTTGTTGGCGATCTCGATGTTCGCCATGCCGGCGATCGCCGCTGTGCCCGTCGAGAGCGCGCCGCCGATCGCATAGGCCTCGAAGCGGTTCTTGGTCTTGGCCTCGACGTCGAGCGCGCCGCTCAGATTGAGCGCGGTCGTGTGCGCGGCGCCAGTGCCCTGATAGTGGAACTCGTCGCCGACATAGGCCTCCGTCCGGTTCGAGGAGACCTGGACCAGGAAGGCCGCGCCGATCGCGGCCTGGCTGCCATAGGCACCCGAACCGTTCGCGGAGAAGATGCCGGTGTCATTGTTGGCATTCACAGTCAGTGACGCGGCCGTCAGCGCGCCGCCGTCGACATAGGCTTCCGTCGTCGCCTGGAAGACGTTCAGCCCGACCGACCCGGTGTTGAAGCCGACGGCGATCGAGGATGCATCCTGCGCGGCATTGGCCTTCACGGTTACCGCGCCGACCGTCGGGTTCGACGACTGGACGCCGCCGACCGTGGCATTGGTGATGTAGGCAAAGGTATCGCGCGACATCGTCGTCGAGATGATGGTGGCGCCGCCGCCGCCATTGCCGGTGGGCGGGATGATGCCGGCGCCGAAGGTGCCGGAATAGGAGAAGCTCGACGCGGCCACCTCGATCTGCGGCGCCAGCGTCGAAGATGTCAGGCGCGTATCGATGGCTGCGCTGTCGATATAGGCCCGGGTGCCACCGCTCATCACATTGGTGATGGGGTTGATCATGATGGCGATGCCGCTGCTCGCCGCCAGCGACGCGACATTGGCCACGACCGCTTGGTGCGAGCTTGCGACGACGGCAAGGCCGCGCACGGTGTCCTGGTTCTCGGAGAGGTCAGGCGTGCTGTCGGTCGGAGCCTGGGCCGTGCCGAGATCGAAGGCGTGAACAAGCGTGCCGTTGTTGACCGACAGCGTATCGGTCGTACTGGTTCCGCGCGCATCGACCAGCGTGTTCGCCCCGCTGATATAGGCCGCAGTGGTCCCGGTGATCTTGTTGGTCACGAGCGAGCCAGCGCCGCCGCCCGCGCCCTTGCTGATCGACAACGCGCCGGCGAACACCGCCGCCTTGTCGTTATTCCCTGCGATCACGCCGACATTGTTGGTCGCGATGACGTCGGAGCCGTTGATGCCGTTGGTCCCGGCAGCCGTGATGCTGGAGGTGACGTTGGTCCCCAGCAGATTGGTGGCGACCGACCCTGCCAGCCCCACCTGCGAGGACATCGCGACGCCGACGGCGACAGTCGAGATGCTGGCGTTCGAGTTCGCGTTGACGGCAACGCTGCCCGATGCAGTCAACCTGGAGCCGGTGACGCCGGCGCTGACATCGTTGGCGATGCTGCTGTAGACGAGCGCCAGGCCCGCAGCGCTGCCCTGGGTCGAGGCGCCCACGACGGCGGCGGTCCCGGTGATGCTGGAATTATCGGTCGCGGTGACGGAGATGTTGCGGCCCGTAACGCCCGATTGCGACGCACTGGACAGGTTGTTGCCGATGGAAGCCGAAACGGTATTGGCGATGCTGCTGATCGTCATGCCACCAACGCCGGCAAACTGTCCGGTAGCAAGGCCAAAGCCGAGCGTGACCGACTGGATTTTCGAAGAATCGACCGCGCTCACGCTGACATTGCCGCCGGTCGACATCAGCACGTTGGCGATATAGGCCGAATGCGTCGTCGCGATCGTATCGTAGATGAGCGAGGCGCCTACATTGTTCTTGCCGGCCTGGATGAGGCCCGCAACGGAGATGATGCTGCCACCCGGGCCGTTACCCGTGCCGTCGTTGAGCGCAGCCGCGCTGAAGTCGATGCAGTTCTGCGTGCCCATGCCGCCGGCGGCCGTGCAGGTGTCCGAGGCGAGAAGATTGTTGTTCTTCTTCTTGACCAGGTTTCCGAGCGCCGTATCCAGCGCCGACACCGCGCCGCTGTCCGCCAGCACCCTCACGCTACCGACGTTGATGTTAACCGTCGAGCTGCTGCTGATATAGGCCGTCGTGGTCGGCGTGATCTCGTTGACGACGATGGCGCCGGAGAGACCGTTTGACCCTGCCCCGCCCGACGCCGCGCCGGAGGCGATGACGGCGGCGTTGTCGGCCATCACGAGCAGCGAATCGTAATTGCTGATCGAGGTCGACTTGATATGCGCGTCGGTGGCCTTGCCGCCCGTCGGATCGCCGATCGAGGCGTAAGTCATGGCAACGCCAAACCCGGCCTGGCCGCCCGACACATACAACGAACCGCCACCCACCGCGATGTTGGTGGTCTGATAGGCGTCGACCTCGAGGGCGCGATTGACGCCGGTCGAGACGCCCGTGACGGTCGAATTCTCGACATAGGCGTTGGTGCTGTCGGTGATGATGCCGACCGACAGCGCGATCGAGGCCGCGTTGGAGCGTGGGGCGGCAGCCAGACCAATGGCCACGGCCATTTCCGATCCGCCGCTCAGCGCCTGCACGGTCACGGACTGCTGATTGTTGATCGTGCTGTTCTTGATGAAGGCCGTCGTGCTGTTGTTCGAGATCGCCGCGGCAATGGTGCCGTCAACGGCCACGCTCGAAGATCCCGAGGATCCAGCCAGGTTGGCGGCAGCACCGCCTGACCCGTTGTCGAGGATCGTATTGTTGAGCGCCTGCACCACCGTGCTGGCCGTCAGGCCATTGGTCGTATAGCGATTGACGGTGACGCCAGTGATCGAGGCACTTGTCGCCAGATTGGTGTCGCTGACGGACGAACTGCCGGCGATGTCAACCGTCATGCCGTCGCCGGAGGCGCCCGACGACGAACTGATCTTGGTCAGCGCGGTCCCAATCCCGCTCAGTCCACCCGTTGCAGCTGCGCCGACCGCGCTCGCCTTGGTGCCGAAGTCAGAGACCGAAGGCTCCGAGATCGCGGCCGCAATCGACGCTGCGGTGATACGGCCTGAGGTCGTCGCTGATATCGTCAGCTTGTCGCTGGCGATTGTGCCGTTTCCACCGCCGGTCCCGGAGAACGGATCGTTGGCACTGAACGGACCCGGGCGGATATCCGCGTGATTGTCGCCGACATAGGCCGAGGTATCGGTGGTCGCGCCGAGATAGGCAACCGCAAGGCCGACCGCCGAATTGCCGCCGACTGAGACGGCGCCTGCAACCGACAGCATCGACAGATCCTGCTGCGCGAGCAGATTGACCGTCGGCGCCGACACGTTGGCGCCCATCCCGATCGATGCATGCGTGGTGTTGTTCACAAGCGCGATCGACGTGATGCCGTTCAGCGCCAGCGCGCCGGCCGCCTTGCCGGACGTCGGGGCGACGCCGAAGAACTGGTCGGTCGTCGATGCGGTGACGGAAATGTTGTCGGTCGCGCCGACCGAGGCGCCGGACGCGACGCCGGCGATGGTGTTGTTCCAGAACTGCACCAGATTGAGCGCGCCGCCCAGCGACGAGCCGCCCGACGTGTTGCCCGGAAGCAGGCCGAGCGTACCGACATTGCCCGCCGCGTCGATCGAGGCCGAATACGAATTCGCGTTGATCGAAAGAGCTGCGTCGAAGGCCTGCGTCGCGCCAGTGTCCAGTGGGGCCGTCCAGGCGCCGGTGCCGCAGGTTGCGATCGAGCACGTCGACGTCAGGCTGGCGCCGGTCGCAACCCACGCGGTGGTGTTGTTGTGGACCATGAAATTGTTCAGCGAGCCCGCGATGCCGACGGTGTCGCCGGCATCCGCAGTCGCGTTGGCGTAGCTGGTCAAAATGCTGCCGCCGACGCCGAGATTGCCGTTGAGATGCCGTAGAACGTCAGTCAGCCCGTTCCACTGCAGCCAGGTATTCGTGATCGGCATGTAGGTGTTTGCGGAGATTCCGATCTCCGGCGCGTTGATCAGCGTTCCGCCGCCGACATAGGCGTTGGAATTGTGCGTGAAATCGCCCCACGCGACCGCGGCCGCGACGGCAGACGACTGACCATCAACCGGGCTCGAGGTGATCGCCGAGGCCGTCGCGATGCTGCGCACCCCGACGTCGATCACGTTGCTGATGACGGCGACGTTGCCCGATGTATAGATCGACGGTGCGCCGCCGCTGGGATTTTGTGCAATCGCCGCCGTCGCACTCTCGGTGCTGCGCGCAATCGTCAGGGCCGCGGCCGCCTTCAGGTTCAGATCGGCTGTGAACAGCGTGCTGAGCTGTTGCGAGAACAGACCCGGATTCATCGTGCCCACGACCGCAGCGCCCTGCAGGCCGGCGATCAGCGCCGGCGTGCCGATGATGGTCGAGGACATGGTCGAGTTCGAGGTGGTGTTGGAGGTCGCCTCCACCGTCAGCGCACCGTTCATCCGGTTCGACGTGCCGGTGCCAAGTGAAGCGCCCATCGTCGCGACCGCCGACGTGTTGACGTTGCTGATCGCAACGGCGCCGCCAACACCCCCGTTCAGCGCCGGGTTATCCAGCCCGACCGAGGTCGCCCCTGTCGTGAAGCTGTTGTTGTTCAGCGCGCGCACTGCAAGGCCGCCCGCCGACCCGCCGGTTCCAACGCTCAGCCTGGCGCCGGTCTCGACGTTCGCGGTCGTCGTCACCGATGCCGTCGAATAGGCCACCGTCGCCACGAGAATCGCGCTCGAGGTCAGCGAGACCGCGGCGACATTCATGTTGGCGTCGTTGGTGGCCTTGATGTTCATGTAGCCACCGGCGCTGATCTGCGCGTTGTTGGCCACGTTGGTGGATACGTTGCCGGCGATGTTGCCGACCACGACCGCGGCGCCAACAGGCGACACTCCCAGCAGCGTCGAGGCGATGACGGGATCTTCGGCTCTCTCCGAGCCGTGCGCGCTGATCGAAACGTCGCCGCTGCCCGAGATGTTGGCATGGCCGTTGATGGCAACGTTCGCGGTTGCGGTCGCTGCCACGTAGCCGCCGTTGAGGCCGAGGATCATCCCCGGCACGGACTCGCCGACCAGTGCGAATGTGGAGGCGATCGAGCTGGTAAAGCTCGCCGTGGCCGTCGACGTCGCGCCGATCGTTATCGCGCCGCCGGTGATCTTGCCATCGACGGTGATGCCTGTGGTCGCGTAGGCGTGGCCGGACAACAAGGTCTGGCTCGACGTCGCCGTCAGTGTCACATTGCCGTCCGCGTAGGTGGTTCCGCCGAAATTGACCGCCTGGGCCAGGATCTGCGCACCATTCTTGATGTCGATGTTCGGCGCGTCGATGGTGACGCTGTTGGCGTTGCCGGTCGAGTGGCCGGAGCCGTCGAGACGGCGGGCATCGATCACCGCGTGCGCGGCCAGCGTGACAGAATTATCAGCCTGGATGAGGTAATTGGCGCCGGCGCTGAGCCCCGAGAGCGCAGCCGCGACAGAGCTGTTCGACAGCGTTACGCCGGTGTCGCCCTGGGCAGCATCACCGACGACCACATCGGTCGGATCGATCAGCAGCGTGCCCGCCTTGCCGTTCGGCGCGGCTACGTTGACCTTGATGCCTTGGCCGATGTCGATGTTGCCGTATGCGCTCAACTCGACAAGGCCGGCATTGCCGGTCTTCGAGCTGGCGTTGAACCGGGCGCCGCCCTTGACGGTCAGGTTCTCGGCGGCCTTGAGGCGGATGTCGCCGGCGTCGCCCGTCTTGCTCGCCGCGCTGAGCCTCGCGTTCTTGCCGATATCGATGTTCTTGCCGGCATCGACGGTGATGGTGCTCGGCGTCGTGGTCTTGCTGCGCGCAGTGAGGCGTCCATTGACCGTCGCGTTGTTGGCGGCGCCGATATGGATCGAGCCGTTGCGCACGGTGATCGCGGCCGCGCTGCGCAGGCCCTTGGAATTGACCGAGGCGGCGAATTTTGCGGCGTGATCGAGATTGGCGATATCGCGCTGATTTGCACCACCGCCGACGAGGACGTTCTGCCCGGTCAGGCGGACGCCGTCCTGGGCGTTGATGCGGCCAAAAATCCGGATGTTGCCGTCCGGCGAGACCGGGAACGAGCCGGCCATCAGATTGCCGACGGCCGAGCCGTTGATCTGTCCCTGCGCACTGATGAGGCTGTCGGTGAATTCGCGCGTCGGCGTCGACACGTTGAGACTGCCGACATTCACCACGCCGCTGCGGCCGACGACAAAGCCCTTGGGGTCGGCGAAGTAGACGTTCCCGCCGATCTGGCCGTTCATGTAGGAGTTGAGCGTGCCGTTGACGTAAACGGGCGCGTCGCGAACGATGTTGACGAGGTTTTGGGTGCCCGTCGGCAGTTGCAGATTGACGGTGTTGCCCTGGCCGACGCTGAACTGCGAGAACGAGTTGAAGGCGTTGGCGCCGGAGATCGTCGACGTCGTGACGTTGGTGACGTTGCCTGACGTCTGCAGGCTGGTGCCGGTGCGTCCGTCCGGAACGATCACGTTGGCCGTCTGCGCCTGCAGGCGGACGCTGAAGACGGGCAGAAACACCATCTCCATGGCGCACAGCAGAGAGACGCCGCGCAGCAGCGTCAGGCCACCCTCGTCTCGTTTTGCAAACGGCCCGCGCATTCCAAAAGCCTCGTCGTCAGAATTGACCGGGCGGCAGCTTGAAGATGTCCGGGCTCTTGGCGTCGGCGACGTAGAACAGCAAGAGGCCGGTCGGCGTCAGCACGCGCTGATTGTTCTCCTTGTTCTCGAAGGTCCCCTGGAGCAGCAGGATCACCGACCGGTCCTTTGCATCGCTGCCGCGGAACATCACGATGCCGCCGTTGACAGGCATGTTGACGGCGATGGAGTCGGGCTTGAAGCCTTCGTTGAGGAAATGGGCGCGCAGGATGTTGGCGTTGGAGAACAGTTTTTCCGGCGTCATCGCCGCATCGGTCCCCTTGGACCAGACCGCGCCGACCTGGATCAGCGACTTGGACTTGTAGCCGAACACGTAGGACAGCTCGGCCGTGCCGCCGTTCGGCAGCAGCTCCGGCACGGAGAGCAACAGACTGTGCGTCAGCTCGGAGGGATTGTCCTGGGCCCTGATCGCCTCAGGCTTCACGGCAAAATCCTTGACCATCGCGGCGCGGACATCGGCTTCGCTGGTGCCGAACTTGGCGGAGCGGAAGCCGTCGATGGCCTTACCCGCCTTGTCCTCGCCGCTCGGAGCTTCTGTCGCTGATGGCGCCGAGCTCGCACCGGCGCTGGTGCCGGCCGCAGCCGCCTTCGGAGCGGGTGCAGCCTTCTGCTTCGTTGCGCCTTGATTCGTGCCCTGACTAGCGGGTCCTTGATTTGCAGCCCCCTGGGCGATCGCCGGGCTGACCAGAAGGGACGTCAAAAGGCCGCTCGCGGCCAACAGGGAATAAAGTCTGCGCATCTCAAACCTTCAAAAAAGAGTCGTCGACCGAGGTCGAAAGGCGAAAATCGAGCAACGGTTGGCTCTCGAAAGAGCAGCCGTTGGGACCACACACAATTGCTGCAGCGCCACGGAAAATCGGACAAAAGCCCGTGAATCGTTAGCAACATGCAGCGACATACGGATACGGTATTCGGGTCAGGAAGGCTGCGAATAGAGGTTCACATTTGCCTAATTTCGTCATTTGTGATCGACCGGCTTTCACGCTATGCACCCGCTGAGAAGTCATCGTGCAAGCCATGGAATTCGGGTCTCAAATCGCTTATGGGCCGAGGCTTCGCGCATGATTATGAGCGGGCCGCCGGGGGCGATAGTTTCCAAATGTGAAGGGGGAGGCCATTCCATGACCGCGCCGTTCACGCGAAAAGTGCCCGCAGCAATGCTCGATCGCCGCACCTTCATCCGCCTCGCCGGCACTGCGGCGGCGGCCGGCTTCTCACTGGGCGCATCATCGGAGCGGATGCGCATCATCGGCTCGCTGGTCGGGCTACCCATGTCGGACCCATTGACGCGGAGGGGGTCGGAGGCCGAGAGCTCGCGGACGAATGCGCTGATCCAGGGCATGCAGCAACGCGGCTGGGTCGAAGGGGTCAATATCCGCTACGAGGTCCGGTCGAGCTTTGGCGGACCGGAGAACAGGGCGGCCGCGATCAAGGAATTGCTCGACCTCAATCCCGACGTGATCCTGACCTCCTCGACGGTCGAGACCGCGGCGATGATGGCCGCGACCAAGACGGTCCCGATTATATTCGCGACCGCCAACGATCCCGTCGGCAACGGTTTCGTCGAAAGCCTGACGCGTCCCGGCGGCAACGTCACGGGCTTTACCAGCAGCACACCCGAAATGGGCGGCAAATGGCTGGAGCTCTTGCGCGAGGCTGCGCCGCAGATCGAGCGCGTCGGCGCGCTGTTCAATCCAAAATCCACGCCGCGCGCGGGCCGCTTCTACCTCGACTCGATCCAGAGCGAAGCGGCGGCAACCGGCGTCGCGGTCACACCCGTACCCGTCACAGAGGCTGACGCGATCGACGAGGCCATCCGCAGCCATGCCGGCGCGCCGGCGGGTGGAATGATCGCGCTGGTCGACCCGTTCCTGGTGATCAACCGTCAGGCCATCATTGGCGCAGCGGCGAAATATCGCGTGCCGATGATTTATCCCTTCCACTACTTCATCGACGCCGGCGGGCTGATGAGCTACGGCGCCTCGCTCGAGATCCGCTCCGCCGACTACGTCGATCTCATCCTGCGCGGCACCAAGGCCGGCGATCTGCCGGTGCAATCGCCGCGGAGATACGAGCTGCTCATCAATCGCAAGGTTGCCGACACGCTCGGCTTGAGGCTGCCCGCCAGCCTGCTCGCGCGCGCCGACGAGATCCGCGAGTGAGCGAGACGAACGACCAGGGACGTGCGACCCCGCCTCCCGGCCGGCTGTTCCGAAAGTATCTCTACTCCTTCGTGGCGCTTGCTTTCGCCGCGCTCGCCGTCAACACCACGCTCGACGTCTGGTTCTCGTACCGCGAGCAGAAGCAGCTTCTGGCCGCCACCCAGCGCGAGCAGGCGGCATCGGCGGCGATCCAGATCGGACAGTTCATCGGCCAGATCGAGAGCCAGCTCCGCTGGATGTCGCGCCTGCCCCCGGACCTGTCGGCGCGCGAAGACAACCGCCTGAACGCGATCCGCCTGTTGCGCCTGTCGCCTGCCATCGCCGAAATCGCCCAGATCGATCCGCGCGGCCGCGAGCAGGTCCGCGTCTCGCGCCGCGTCGCGGACAGGATCGGCAGCAATGAGGATCTCTCGGCCTCCACGGCCTTGCTCGTGGCACGGGCAAGCGGCGTCTATTACGGACCGGTGTATTTCGTCGGCGAGACCGAGCCGTTCATGACGCTCGCCGTTGCCGGCAGCGGAAGCGAACCCGAGGTCGCAATCGCCGAGGTCAATCTGCGCTTCATCTGGGACCTGGTCTCCCGGATCAAGGTCGGCAACACCGGCAAGGCCTATGTCGTCGACCGCAAGGGGCAGTTGATCGCGCATCCGGATCTCTGGCCGGCGCTACGCCAGACCGATCTCTCCGCCGATCCGGACGTCAGAAACGCGCTTGCCGGCATGGCGCCGCCCGCGGGCGGCACAGTGAAGGAGGATCTGTCGCACCAGCAGGTGCTCTCGACCTATGCGACGGTCGCACCGCTCGGCTGGCTGGTGTTCGTCGAATTGCCGCTCAGCGAGGCCTATGCGCCGATCTACGCCTCGATCGGGCGTTCGGCGTTCCTGCTCGTCGTGCTGCTGGGATTTGCGGTCCTCGCCGCACTCCTGCTCAGCCGCCGCATGGTCGTTCCGATCAGGATGTTGACGCAAGGCGCAAGGCGCATCGGCAGCGGCGATCTCGAGCAGCGGCTCGCGATCAAGACCGGCGACGAGCTGGAGGGGCTCGGCGACCAGTTCAACCGGATGGCCGCGCATCTGCGCGAGTCCTACGCGACACTCGAACGCAAGGTGACCGAGCGCACCGCCGAGCTCGAAAAGGCCCGCGACCAGGCGCTCGCCGAGCACAGCGCGGCCGAGCGCGCACGCCGCGCCGCCGTGCACGCCAACGAAACCAAATCGCGTTTTCTCGCCGTCGTCAGCCACGAGCTGCGCACGCCGCTGAACGGCGTCATGGGCGTGCTGCAACTGCTCGACGACGGCAGCCTCTCGGAGACGCAGCGGCGCTCGCTTGGGACCGCGGCGACCTCAGGCGAAACCCTGATCGCACTGGTCGACGCGATCCTGGAATATGCCCGCCTCGAAGCCAGCACCGAGGCGCTGGAGCAGCGCGATTTCCGTCTCGACCAGCTCGTCGAGGCCGCCGCCGAGCTGATGCGGCCGCAGGCGCAGGCCAAGGGGCTCGCGTTCAACCTCACCTGCGACGTCACCGTGGACACCTATGTGCATGGCGATCCCGTCAGGCTCAACCGCGTGCTGCTCAACCTGATCGGCAACGCGGTGAAATTCACCCCGAAAGGCACCATCGACCTGACGGCCGCCGTCGAGCCGCATCAAGGCGCGCTGCTGCTCCGCTTCGCCGTTGCCGATACCGGGATCGGCATTGCGCCCGACATGCACGAGCGCATCTTCGAGGATTTCGTGCAGGCGGACGACAGCATCGCCCGGCGGTTCGGCGGAACCGGCCTTGGGCTGGCGATCGCGCGCCGCCTCACCCGTCTGATGGGCGGCGATCTGACGGTGGAGAGTGCTGCCGGTGCAGGCGCCACGTTCCGCCTCACGGTGCCGCTTGCACCGGCCGAACACGGCGCCGCGGCGCGCGTTGCGCATGAGCCGCCCCGCTCGCTGCGCGTCCTGGTGGTTGACGACGATCCCGTCAATCGCGAGATCGGCGAAGCGATGCTGCGACGGCTCGGCCATCGTCCGACGATCGCGCGCAGTGGCGCCGCCGCGGTCGCGCTCGCTGCGAACGAGCCGTTCGACGTCATCCTGCTGGATCTGCACATGCCCGATATGGACGGCGTAGCGACGGCGACCGAGCTTCGGAAGCTTCAATTGCAGCCGGTGCCGCGGATCATCGCGCTGACCGCCGACGTCTCGAAGGCCGCGCGCGATCGGCTGGCGGGCGCAGGGATCACGGAGATCCTCGGCAAGCCCCTTCTGCTGAACCATTTGCGGGATACGATCGAGAGCGATCGCCACGAGACGCCGGCGCCGGCACGTCCTGCGGCAGACGCGTTGATCGACCAAGACTATCTCCGCGACCAGACCGAGCTGCTGGGCGCCGCACAGATCGCGAAGTTGCACGGCCTCTTGGAGCGCACCGGCGCGACGCTGATCGGCGAGATCGCGACAGCCGCGGACGCGGTCGATCGCAGACAGCTCGCACGATCCGTGCATCAGCTCGGCAGCGCCTCGAGCGCGCTCGGCCTCGTGCGCCTGTCCGAACGCTGCAGCGAGATCGAGCTGTCGGTGACGTCGATGTCCGGCGTGGAGTGCCGGGCGGTCGCGCAGGAATTGACGGGCCTCGTCGAGGCCTCGTTGCAAGAGCTGGGGCGCCTGCTTCAGCCGTCCTAGAGTATAGTCACTCGTCCAGCACGAGCTTGTAGCCGACGCCGGTCACCGTCGCGATCACAGGACGCTCGCTGCGGCTGACCAGCTTGCGGCGCAGCCGCGCCACCAGCGCGTCGACCGTGCGGATATCCACCTCGGCGTGGCGGTTGCTAATGACCTCGATCAGATATTCACGGGTCAGCGCACGCCCGCGTGCATCGACCAGCGCAGCCAGCAGATCGAACTCGCCGCGCGTCAGATTGATCTGCACGTCCTCCGGCGCGGTCAGTTCGCGGCGCACGAGATCGATGGTCCAGTCGCGAAAGCGGATGGTCGAGCCGGCGGCCGGTGCCGGAGCGTCGATCGTGCGCCGACGCAACAGCGAGCGCGACCGCGCCAGCAGATCGCGCAGGTCGATCGGCTTGGTGACGTAGTGATCGCCGGCAGCCTCCAGCCCGCGAATGCGATCCGCATCCGAGCCCCGCCGCGTCACGAAGATGATGCCGACCGGGCTCGCCGCGCGGATCTCCTGCGCGAGCTCGATGCCGTCGCCGTCGGGGAGCTGGACGTCGATGAACAGGAGATCGGGCGCCTGGTTGCGCATGAGCTCGCGGCAACGCTTGCAGCTCTCGACGACCGTGACGTCGAAAGCGTGCTCGGAAAAGTAGGCCGCGATCATCTGGCCGGTGACCGGATCATCTTCGAGCACCATCAATTGCTGACGGCGTGTCGGCGCAGTGTTGGCAAGTAGCGACAAGACCTATCCACTCGACTGGGAGGGCCGCATCCGCCGCCCGGAGAGGGCACGCGGCTTTGCTTGCGGGCATAGCCATCATAGCCCAATTCGAGACGAAGGAAACGGCGCGCCAACACCTCAATTTCTACTGCTTTGTGAATTGGTTACTTGACATCTTGGGCGGCTTTTGCCGGCCGTATTGACGGACCGCACCGGCGACGGCATAGGATGAACAAACAGCGACCAGAATCGAGTCGCAGGGTTCCCGTCCATGAAGACTGCACTCGTTATCGGCGGCGGCGTTGCGGGTTGCGCCGCATCCCATCAACTCATGCAACTCGGCGGCTGGAACGTCACCCTCGTCGAGGCCGCCCCTTTCCTCGGCGCCGGCCTGCGCACCTTCCATTACGGCGGCCACCCCTACACGTTCGGCCCGCGGCATTTCCTGACGCAGAACCGGCGCGTCTACGACTACATGAACGCGATCTGTCCGCTGCGCTCCTGCGCCGAGCATCAATTCGTCACCTATGTCGAACGCGACAACGCGTTCTACAACTATCCGATCCACGAGGACGACATCGCGCGCATGCCGGATCGCGACAAGATCGCGGCCGAACGGCAGGCCGCGACCGGCGTCGCCGCGGCGAAGAACCTCGAGGAGTACTGGATCGGCTCGGTCGGCCGGACGCTCTATGAAAAGTTCATCGACAAGTACAACAAGAAGATGTGGCTGGTCGACGACAACAGCGAGATCGACACCTTCAACTGGTCGCCGAAGGGCGTCACGATCAAGAGCGGGCCGCGCGCGGCCTGGGACACCGCGATCTCCGCCTACCCTTACGCCGCCGACGGCTACAACCGCTATTTCGACATCGCGACTGTTGGCGTCAACGTGCTGCTCTCGACCCGGATCGAGCGCTACGACATTCCGAACCGCACCGTCTGGATCAAGGGCGAGAAGAAGAGCTACGATTTGATCGTCAGCACGGTCTCGCCGGACGAGCTGTTCGAGCGATGCTACGGCGAGCTGCGCTTCATCGGGCGCGACTTCCACAAGATCGTGTTTCCGACCGAGCACGTATTCCCCGAGCACGTCTATTTCCTCTACTACGCCAACGACGAGCCGTTCACGCGCCTCGTCGAGTACAAGAAGTTCACGCATCACAAATCGCCGACCAGCCTCGTCGGCATGGAAATCCCCTCGCTCAACGGCAAGCACTATCCGCTTCCATTCAAGGCCGACCAGGAACTGGCGCGCAAATATCTCGAACTTATGCCCGACAACGTCTACTCGGTCGGCCGCGCCGGCAGCTATCGCTACGGCCTCGACGTCGACGATTGCCTCGAGCAGGCCATGGTGATGGCGACGCAAATCAAGGAAGGCGGTCGCGACTATCCCGTTCCGCTCGAGATCTGGCGCTGAACGCGTCAGTTCGATGCGGCGTGGCCGCGTTCCAGCCGCAGCTTGCGCAACTCGACCGCTTGGCCCGAAGGGGCAAACGCGCCGGCTCCGTCGCGGTCCATCACCTGCAACAGGATGTGTGCCCGCCCCGTCGTCAACGGCGCCGTCAGCGTCAGCCGCCGCCACTCGCCGCTCACCGGACGGATATCGACATCGCCGAAACGCGTTGCGTCGATCTGCGTCAGCAGCGCGCCACCCTCCGCCAGATCGAAATCGCCGATCGTGCCGATCGTGCCATCGAGGATCTGCAGGCGAAGACGGCTGGTGCCCGCGGCCTTCACCTCCAGCGACAACGTGTAGGGCCCCGCCTCCGCCGATATCTCGCCGATGCCGACATAGTGCTCGCCGGCCGGGCCCGCCGCCGCGAGGCGCCAGGCGCGTGGCGAGGAGCCTTCAATCGCGGCCAGCGTCGCGATCGGACTTTGCCCGACGATTGTCTCGAGCGCATCGGCGTGCGCGATGCGATTCTTGCCATCGCCAGGCACGAAGCCCGGGCTGCCGGGCCCTGACGTCGGACGGTAGGGCGAGGCCGACTGGCCGCGCTCGATCTGGAGTGCGCGCAGCAGCACCGCTTCGCGGTTCGGCAAGAAACTCTCCTTGCAGTCCTTGTCAGTGAGCTGCAGCAGGATCTGCGGATCGTCCCCGGGAAGGCGCGCGCTCAGCCAGATCCGGTACCAGCCGCCGCCCGCGGCCGCGATCCCGGCACGACGCGCGGACGCAGTCCCGACCGGATTGGGCCTCGCGGATACCTCGGCAAAATCGAAGTCGGCGAGCATGCCCTGCTGCGCGCGATCGAAGAGCACGACGCGCAGGCACGACGCGGCATCCGGCTTCGCGTACATCGACACGGTGAAACCGCCCGCCGCGGCCTGCACCGGTTTGAGTGACACATAGTGCTCGGACGTGGCACCCGTGGCGGCAAGGCGATAGACCGCGTGACCATCGACGCTGGCCTCTGTCGGTGTCAGCGCGGCGAAGGCCGCGCCGGCGACGACGCTCCTGAGCGACTCCGAGCGCGCGATGAGATTGGTCCCGTCGCCGGGCACGAGCCGATCCGGCGTGTAGTCCTGCGCGCGTCCCGAAGCAGCCGGCTGCTTCAGCGCATCGGCGATGAGGGCCGCAACATGCGCATTGCCGCGCGCCGACATGTGTCCGAAGGCATCGCCGGTCATCACATAGTAATTCCGCAGCGCGTCGCGATCCTGCTCGTACACGGCCTTCAGGCTGGCGAATTCGTCGACCACCTGAATGCCCATCGTCCGCGCACAGGCATTGACCGGAACCGCATCGTCGCTCGGCGCGGTCCAAGTCTGGATGGCGCCGCTGCCATACTGCATCACGAGGAGCATGCGGATGCCTGATGCATCCGCCTGCCGCTTCAACCGTTGCAACAGCCGGCAGGTCACGTCGATGGGGTCGTTGGAGACGCGAACATAGACCTGACGCGGCGTCGCGAGCCAGACGTCGCGCGCAACCGCCATCATGGTGCGATGAACCGCAAGCGAGTAGCCGGCGATGTCTTTGACGAACTCGGCGAACTTGTTGTCCCGAACCGGCGCCAGACCAGGGACCGGCGTGTTGTTCAGGATCAGCCTGTCGTCCTCGATCGTGTAGTAAGGTTTTGGTGCGCCGTAGACCGAAAATCCGCTGCGCAGGACATCCTGGGACAGGAATCCGACCAGCAGCACCCGCGGGCGAACGACGGGCAGCAATCTCTCGGCCTGCATGACGATCTGATCGGTGCCATAGCCGCCGACGCCGCCATTCATGACGGGTTGGCCGATCAGGCTCTCGAGCTGCGCCGGCCAGGTCTGATGATCGTGAACCTCCGAGCCTGCGGTGAAGGAATCGCCGACGGCAAGGACGCCGCCCGACCGCAGCTCGGTCGCGTCATTGCCGTTGGAGCGAATGCCGTAGGGCAGCGTGTTGAAGCCCGCCGACTTCAGGCCCGGGCGCAAGACCCAGCCGAGCTCGGCGTCATAGGCCGACGCGCCCTGATTGGCGCCGCCGATTGCGACGCTGCGGAAGTTGACCCGCTCGAAGACACGATCACCGAGGGCCAATCTGAAAGCGGCCTCCCCCATGAGGCACGCAAGCAGGAGAGATCCGGTCAGGAGCAGCACTTCCGCCAGGCCCCCGGATCTCTTCTTCATTGTACGGCCGGCCTACCTGACATTGTCGCCAGCCTGCGCGGCGACGACGCGCCTGATCTCGCCACCGCCGAAGATGACGGCGCCGCGATTCTCCGCCGTTCCATGCGCCGGAAACAGCATGACCTTGAGCTTGTCGTTCCCGGCATCCTTGCAGCTCCCGGTCAAGGCCAGGCGTTCCCAGCCGTCGGGCTCCGTCGTCAAAAGGTGATGGCCGCTCGCCCCGATGACGCCCATGGTCTTCGGATTGAAGAACACCACGGAACTCTCCTGCTTGGCACCGCCGAAGCAGAGCATCACGAGCCCGGTATAGTCCGAAGTGAATGGCTTGATGCGCACGGAGACCTGGAAGGTGCGATCGGCCGATTCATGGTCGAGCGGAAACTCCTGGGAGACCACCCCGAAGCCGGCCGATGCGTCGGTGAGCTGCACGCCGCCTGCACCGATCTCGTCCCATTCGCTCACGGGCCTGGAGATATCGAGGCTGTCGGTCTGGGCCTGCGTTCCGAACAGCCGCGCCGTCGTACGAATCTCGACCGGGGCGGTCTCGACCAGCGCCGCGAGCTGCTGCCGCGCCGCCGCCGCGACCTGTGCCGGCTTGCGCCTGCCGATGCGCTCGATCGCGCCCGAAGCGGTGATCTTGTCGGCGATGCAGGCCGCGACGAGGCGATTGCCCTCATCGTTGTAATGGACCTGGTCGACATAGACCGCGTGCTTGACGTCCTGCAGCGCGTCGGCGCACCAGACGAAACCCGGGCCCAGGTCGCGCGTCGCGGCCAGGCGCGCCATGGCCGGATAGCCGTAACGGCTGCGCCGATGCTCGTCCTCGACCCGGAACGGATGTTGGGCGAGATCGTATTTGTAGAGCGGCACCGGCTGCCAGGCGAACACGGCATCGATGCCGAACTGGGTGGCGATGCCCTGCGCAATATCCTTGTTGGTGAGATAGCGCGCCATCACGGCTTCGATCCTGACGGGATCGGTGATGTCAAAGCTGTCCTTGTAGGTCTTGGCATAGAGGTCGTCGCCGGCAGGCGCGGCGTTGGCCTGAGATATCCATGCTGTTTGCTTGGTGGACGTAGACACGGCCGAAGTCTTGGTGGACTCCGCACCGATCTTGCGGGCGAGCCTGACGAGCGGAAGCGACTTCGCGAGCTCGACGACATGCCAGGCGACGCCCTGCTCGCGGCCCAGTTGCCGGCTCATGCTCATCATCAGGTAGAAGCTCTGCCGGTAGTTCTTCGCCGTTGCGGGGTCCCCGTCCCAGAAATGAAAGTCGTTCAGACCGTCGATGAACACCACCATGTCGGGAACGTAGCCGTAGCGGAGCTGGTTCTGGAAATAAGTGACCTCCTGCGACGAGAAATAGGCGCCCACGCCGAAATTGTAGACGTTGATCGCCCGCCCGGTCCTGTCGCGCAGGATCGCCTGAAGTGCTGCAGGAATGGTCTTCCCATCGTCGACGCCCGACCCGACCGTCGTCGATCCCCCGAACACGAAGACGTTGATGGCGTTACGATCGAGCGGCCACGGCGCCTGATCCTTGCCGCCGATCCGAAAACCCGCCTGGTGAATATTGATCGTCGAGGTCGAGATCGCGGCACTGCGGAAGTCCACGAAGGGCTCGTAGGCGTTCGGCAGCTCCGGCTGATCGTGCAGCAATTGACGGATCTCGCCTTCCGTCTTGTCCGGATAGACGCGCTTGAACACCTCCATGCCATATCTGGCAATCGCGGCATCGCCCGCCATCCGCCGCCGCTGCTCGTCCGACACGGCCGGCTGATCGCGATTCAGATAGTAATCGGCCGCGATGTTGGCGATGACGAAGAGTGCGAGCGTATTGAGGACGACGATCAGGCTGACCTTCGCAATCCTGCCTGCAACGCGCCTGAGACTGCTGCCGCCTTGTGTCACCTGGGACCTGATACTTGATGCAAACCCGCCCTCCCCGGCAATATACAGAGTGGGTTCCGGGGGCTCAAGCGACGCAACAGGTCCGCCCCTTCGAACCGGACGTGTCGATCCCTGCAGGGGCAGATCTTGACTGACCAGAAAAGACCAGTCCTTCACATCATTCCGTCGCTGCAGCAGGGCGGCGCCGAACGGATCTTGTCTGATGTCGTCACGCAAATGGGTGGCGACTATCGCCACCATGTCGTCACGCTGCTGGATGAGCCGCCATTCTTCGACCTCGGCGGGGCCGATCTGACGACCCTAAAGATGGACCGGACGCGGTGGGACTTCGGGGCGGTTGGACGATTGACGATGGTCGCCGATCAGGTGCGCCCGTCCCTGATCCATAGCTGGATGTATCACGCCAACCTCCTGTCGATCGTCCTGCGCCGCCGCGCACCCGTGCTGTGGTCGATCCACAACACCGACCTGTCGCAAAGCGGAACGCGGCTGCGCACCCGGCTGATCAACCGCGCCGGCGCCGGCCTCTCCCAAATCGTGCCGAACCTGATTGCTTACTGTTCAAAGTCCGCCAAGGACATCCACGAAGCCGTCGGTTATGCCGCGCGCAAGGGTCGACTGATCGAGAACGGCGTCGACACCACCGCGCTCTTCCCCGAAGCAAAGCTGCGCCGCGACAGCCGGCGCGCGCTGGGCTTTGCCGACGCTGAATTCGTCGCCTGCAGCCTCGCTCGCTTCTCACCGCAAAAGGACCATGCCACCCTGCTCGCCGCGATCGCGCAGGCGCGCACGACGGCTCCAGAGCTTCGCATGCTGCTGGTCGGCTCGGGCTGCGATCGCGACAATCCGGCGTTGCGCGAGATGGTACAGCAGTTCGGCCTCGATGACGCGGTGCTGATGCTCGGGGAACGGCACGACATCAACGCGATCCTCAATGCAGCCGATCTGCTGGTGGTGTCCTCAGCCTTCGGCGAGGCGCTGCCGCTTGCGATCCTCGAGGCGTCGGCGGTCGGATTGCCCGTAGTTTCCACCGCGGTCGGCAATGTCGGGGAACTCGGCCTCGTCGATTCGATCGTACCGATTCGGGATTCGGCCCGGTTGGCCGAAGCAATCGGCGCGGCCGCATCGCAGCTGCACGCCCCGGAGCGCGCGGCCGCGAAGCGGCACCTCATTAAGACCCGCTTTTCCACCGATCGCATGTTGTCCGCCTATGCCGCGACCTATCGCGAGCTTCTCGGCGAGCTATAATGCGGTCTTGAATGCCGGACGAGCGGCGGAGGAAACGAATTGAGTCACGCAGCGCAATACCTCGCGGAGCTCCGTGAAATCGCCGACCGCCTGTCGCCCGAGATCATCGAAGAGCTCTGCACCGAGCTGGTTCGCCTGCGCGAACGCGGCGGACGGCTGTTCCTGATCGGCGTCGGCGGCAGCGCCGCCAATTGCGGCCATGCCGTCAACGACTTCCGCAAATTGTGCGGCATCGAGGCCTATGCGCCGACCGACAACGTGTCCGAGCTGTCGGCGCGCGTGAACGACGAAGGCTGGCACACGGTGTTTTCGGAGTGGCTCAAGGTCAGCCGGCTCAACGCCAAGGACGCGCTGTTCGTCCTGTCGGTCGGCGGCGGCAACGCTGCGCGCAATGTGAGCCCGAACATCGTCGCGGCCGTGGACGAGGCCAAGGCGCGCGGCACCCGCGTGCTCGGCATCGTCGGCCGCGACGGTGGCTACACCAAGGAGCGCGGCGACGTCGTCGTCGTCATCCCGACCGTCGAGGAGACGCGTGTGACGCCGCATGCCGAAGCTTTTCAAGCCGTAATCTGGCATTGCCTGGTCTCGCATCCGAGCCTGCAGACCAAAGCGACGAAATGGTGAAGCGCTAACCGCCGCCAGTGGCCGGCAGCACCGCGTCGATGAGATAGCTTCGGTGGCGTCCGAGCTCGAAGCCGGGCGTCGCCACGGCAATGCCGTCGATCTCGGCGTTGCCGTCATTCCAGGTCAACTGACGCGACACGCCACTCGCGGTCTTGAGCACCGCGTCCTCACCTGCGCGCAACTGCACGCGGCCCATGACGAGATGGCCGAGAATGTGTTGCGTCAGATGCCGCGCCTTGCCCGGCTGCATCAGCCCGTCGCCTCCATCGAGCAGCCACCGCAGGATCGCACCGTTGCGCGGAATGAGCAGCGTCCAGGGTCCGCTCGCGCGAAGCATCCGGGTGAGTTTGGTCTCGAGCAACGCCGCGGCCAGGACTTGTCTCGCGCGCTGCAGGTCGGGCCGGTCCATGACAGCGAGCAGGCGAAGTCCCTCGCGGGTTCCGGTCAGGCGTTGGACCAGCATGTCGGACTGCTGCTCGGCGCGGCGCCATTTCGCGGGGGTTCGCGGCTTGGCGTGAATGTAGAAACGCCCGGAGGCGGCAACGTCGTTGATCGGGCTGTCATAGTGCAGCCACCAGCTCGCGACCTTGCGCACGTCCAGAACCTGCGGCCTGGCGTACCATTCGATGTCCTTGTTCGCGGGTGTCAGGCTCAGCGCGAACAAATCATCGGAATCGGTGACGTAGTGAACGAGGTCCGGATCGAGCTTGTGGGCGACCAGCGCCTGCTGGTTGAGATCGACCATGGACGGATCGTAGGCGAACATCTCGCGCACCAGGACCCGCATCAGGATCCCCTCGTCCGGTACGGACCAGAGGATGAACTCCGGATGCACCGGAAAATTGGTGCTGTGGCGCATATAGGTCAGTGTCAGCGGATGGATGTGCCGCATGGCGACATCGACGAGCTCGCGCGGGCTGGCCTCGATCGTCGGGGATTCCGATGAAGCAAAGCGCCGGCGGACCTCGGGCACGCAGCTTTCCTGCGTGACCCGGACATAGGTCATGAAGATCGCCCGCTTGCCGCGAGTCACGAGGTCGGCGACATGGGCGAAGGAACCGTTGGCCCAGATCACATCAGGCGGAACGAACAGGATCATCGCACCGGCAGCGCGCGCATCATCGATGCTGCGGCGCCACAGCAAATGATGCATGGCAATCGGACTCACCGCATTCTGGACGGGGCACTCGACCAGCTCGACCGACACCAGCGTCTGCAACCGCTTGAAGCCGGGCGACGCCGTGATCCGCGCGACGTCCCCGGCCGAGGTGAAGATGCGATAGGTCACCCGATGCCGGGCGGCAAAGGCCGGCAGGTTGCCCTCTGCAAGCAGGCTCGGGAGATTGACGTCGAGGAACGCCCCAACGTGCCAGGGGCCCCAGACCACCGTTGAGAAATGAAAATGCACCGACGTAGTCATCAGGTTTGCAGCGTCGGCCCGGACTGGACGCGCGAAGCGCGCGGGGTCGCAAGAAGCGGCGAGTTTGCCACCGGGACGGCCCTTGTCAACGCCGTCTCTGCCCGCAGGGCCGACGGTTGCGCCGGGGCGGCAAAACAGCTATTCGCGAGGTGAAACCGTGGGGAATCGGGCCTGTCCCGTCCTCGCGATAATTGGACGATACGCATGCCGCTGGTCGATGCTTTTGATCTCGGACCGCATGGCCAAAACGTCAGTCCATCGCTGATCGAGGACTTCCTGTCGCAGGGCTACGTGATCTGCGACGTCTGCGATCGCCCTGCGCTCGACCAGTTGCGCCGGGAGATCGTCACCGCCGCGGCAAAGGCGATCGACCAGCCCGGCCCGACCGACGACGGCGCGTTCCTCGACGGCATTCACCAGGTTCTTCCGGTCGAGAAGCTCAACGCCGTCCGGCTCGGCCTCTATCACGAGATCAACTCGCGAGCGTGGTTCCGTCCGACCTATTTCCGGCTTGGCCGCGCCATGCTGGAGACGCTGGTCGGCAACGAACTCGCGATGCAGAACCGGATCAACTTTTCGATCCAGATGCCGGGCGACAAGACATCGCTGCTCGATCTGCACGCCGACGTGTTCAGCGGCGAGACGCCCTATCAGGTCGTGCAGTGGTTGCCCCTGGTCGACGTCAAGGCGACGAAGTCGATGTTCATCCTGCCGCGGCCGAAATCTGAGGCCGTAATCGCGCGGCTCGCGGAGTTCTCCGACGGAGGCATGCGCGCGCTTTACGAGGAGATCAAGCGCGACCTGATCTGGCTCGACATCCCCTATGGCAAGGTTCTCATCTTCTGCCCGAACTTTTTGCACGGCAACGTCGTCAATGACGAGGCGACCACGCGCTGGTCACTGAACTGCCGCTTCACCGGCCTGTTCACCCCCTATGACAGTCCGGAAAAGGCGCTGGGCCAGTTCTATTTGCCGATCACTGTACGGCCGACGACGCGCCTCGGCATGGCCTATCGCCAGCCCGGCGGCTTCAGGGAGTAGGCGATGTCGGGCAACCGGCAAGCGAACAGACAAGGGTTTCGCGGCTACGTCACCTCGCGCGGCTTTGGCGAGTATCGCATTCCCGTTCCGCTGCAATCGCTGGCGCTACGCGACTACTGCGCACGCAAGGGAATGCAGTTCATCCTGCCCGCCAACGAGAACAATTTTCCGAACTCCTATCTCGTACTCGACGGCATGGTAAAGGGCCTTGCCGGCTATGACGGCATCGTCATGTGCAGCATCCACATGCTGCCCCAGCGGAGCGAGCGGCGGCGCAAGATCTACGCGCAAATGCTTGAGTTCGGATGCGCGCTGCACACAGTGATCGAGGGCTACGTGATCGCGACGCCTGAAGACGTCGAACACGTCGAGGAGCTCTTGCTGCTGAACAAGATCGCGCCGCGCCTGCCCTTCGAGCTTCCGACCAGCGGATGAGGGGGCTCGCCCATTGCGTCGTCTGCGGCGCTGTTGAGGCCCGGCCGGTGTGGTCCGTCGATGACGCGCCGCTCTATCCGTTCCGTCCCGCCGACAAGGCGAAGAGCCGGTTTGGCTTCGGCAGGCTCGCGATCGTCGCCTGCGCGCAATGCGGCCATCTCTACAACGCCGCGTTCGACACCGATGGTGCCGACGAGCTCTATTCGAGCTTCGTGCTCACCAACGAGCCGGTCAGCCCGTCCATGCTGCGTGCGGTGGAGGGCGTTGCCGAGACCATTTTGCGCCATGCGGCTCCGCGACCATCGGTGCTCGAGGTCGGCGGCGGCGGCGGCGCGCTGTCGCTGGCGCTCGCGCCGCATGCGCGCGAGGTCCACCTGGTGGAGCCGAGCCGTGCCGTGACGGCGGAGCGCTTTGCGGGCACGCAAGTCCAGTTCCACAACAGCATGTTTCCGGCGGCTTCGCTCGGCGAGCGGACATTCGACGTCATCGCCTGCCGCCAGGTGATCGAGCACGTTCCAGATCCCGCGCCGTTCCTCG